>RGVZ01000268.1 GCA_010029825.1 bacterium
GCTAACCATATCGAGCCGCCCGCCGTGTGGGGAAGGTCGGCACCCCGCAAAGTATCTATCCAAGCTGTTGCTCCAAAGCCTCAAGAAACCCTACATCATCCGGAACGGAACGTCCGGACTCGGAAGAACCGGAGCCAGCTTTAGGTGAACTATTGCGGTAACCGGCGATTTTCTTGTTTGCCTCTTCCAACTCCGATTGCGCTTCCTTCAGCGCCTTCAAGACGTGGGGAAGAAGCGCACCTGAGTGTGCCATGTAGGCCTTTAGTTCAGCGTCGGCACCGGAGTAATCGCCTTTGGCAAGTTTCTGAACTTGCTCGGCAATTGTTTCGTCGGCCAACAAAGAAACGGATTCTTTGAGGTCGTTAAAAACTTTTTCCGAAGCCGCTTCGTATTCGGCTTTTGCGGCGGCGGAAGTCTGCTCACTCTCCGCTTTGACCCGAGCCATCTCCGCTTGTCTCTGAGCCTCGATTGCGGCCATCCGCTCCTGGCTGCTGTTTTGGTAGTAATCACGACGGGCTATGATCTCCGAGTAATCGTCAGCAGCGGAATAAAAGCGAAGCCGGTCCCGCTCACTCATGGAAGCGGCGAGATCGGCGATCAAATCGCTCTGTTTGGAGGCGTCTGTCTCGGAGAACGCTCCCAACATGTCGCGGGAGCTGAGTTCGTATTTGGTGGCCAATGACTCTAAAAACCCGACAACGTTGACCATGGGCTGAACGACGTTCTGCTTGTATTCCTGGGTAGCCTCGACGCGCGCAACAGCGAGTTCCTGCTCATACTGCTGGTTAAGTTGGCGAAGCTCTTCGACTTCGGCACTACTTTGCGGGGAAGCCTTGACCGACTCCAATTCGGCTTTCAGGGACTCGACCGTTTTGGCCAGCTCCTTGGCTTTAGCTGCTTCCGCGCGCAACTCGCCCCACTTGACGGCCGCTTTCTCGGTAAGACCTTTCGGAATCTCTTCTTTGGGGGCGGCTTCTGCATCCGATTTCTCCGCTTTGTCTTCGGTCTTCTCAACTACCTCCGACTTGGGCTCGGTCTTGACCGTTTTTACCCCGGCCGCATCACTCGATTTTTCGGATTTGCTTTCGGATGGTTTGGCTTTGTCTGCTTTCTCCGAAACTTTCCCGTAGCGGGAAGCCGAAGTTTCGCTGTTGAGGTTTTCTATTTGGGAGTCAAGACGACTTGCCCAATCTTCCGATCCGCTGCTGGGCGGGACTACTTCGAGGTTGGACTGCGATGAGGTTTCGATGGGAGCGGTGTTTTCCATAATAAGTTGAGGTTGGGTTTATTCTTGTTCCGAGGCGTATTTCCACGGGGACAAATCGAGATCGGGTGCCTTGACGCGGCGCACAGCGAGCGAGCGAAGATTGGAGATCGCTTCAAAGTACCCTTCGCGCTTCGCGTTCAGCAGCGCGTGGTTCTCCATCAAGTTGGAAGATTCGGGATGAAGGCGAGAGCGGGGAATGCCAGCGTCTTCCACGACACCCAAAGCAAGTTGCACAATGTCCGCCCGCAGGATTTCTGCGAAGCCTTCAATTAGGTCCGGACGAGCGAACCACTCTTTGTTCGTCATTAGTAGATTTCGTTTGCCTGCTTAATACGCTGCGCGGTTTCCGCGTCGCGGAGAGCCAGCTTTTGCTGCGCTTCCGCTTGTTGGAGCGCCATCTTTTGCTGATGACGTTCGGCCTCCATCTGAAGTTCGACTTGGTGAGACTGTAGTTTGGCTTGGACTTCAGGAGAGGCTGCGGACGGTTCACCGCCAGCTCCGCCCTGAGCGGCACGAGCCTGCTCGGCGGCAACCTTCTCCATGGTCTGCTCGACAATCTCGCCGCTCTGCTGGAACAACTGTTTGAGCTGTCCGTATTCCTGTTTGCGCGACGCATCTTGCGCAACAAACTGCAAATGCTGCGTGGCGTGCGGCATGGCCAACTGGAAATATTGAGCAGCTTGCTGCGGATCGGCTTGCTGTTGTTTCACCGCCTGCGCCAACTGCGCGATGTCCTGAATGTGAACGGACGCATGAACGAAATGATTGTCGGTCGCCATGAGTGTGACGGGGCGACCTTGTGCCATTGCCGCGTTTTCCAACTCGGCAAATTTTTGATCGATGGTCGGGCGAGCGTCCGGTTGTTTGGGGACGTAGCGGTCAACGTGGTCGTATCCAATGCGCGCGGCCACCCGATCGCGCAATAGGCTCTGACGACCGGCCTCATCGAACTGGCTCATCATTCCCATGAACTCGTCCATGGCCACGAGACGGAGTTGGTCGGAACCGGCACCAATGGAGCGGACCGCGCGAACCTCAGTCACTTTGTTGTGTAAAACTTCGAGAGGAACCCCGCGTGAAGTGCAATACTTCTTGAAAGCAGCGACCGCTTCACCGCCGCGCTCCGCGGCCAGATAGTCTTCGCGGATGGCGCGACGGAAAGCGCCGCGCAGCAGACGAGACCACGGCTCGTAGAAAAGATTCATCGCCCCGGTCGTCAACCGAGCGTCGCCCTGCAACTGCGCTTGGACCTCGAACTTCGTTCGCTCTTTGGAATCGGGATTGCCCATAGGAGCGCGGTAGGCACCGGCCCGCTCGCGCAACTGCTGCGACATGTCTTGCAGCACCGGAATCGCGTTTTGTCCGATGTTGGGAAGGTTCTTCTCCAAAATCTGAACCCCACTATTCAGGACGCTGAACGGACCGAGATACTCGAAGGCAAGGTTCTCCAGGCTGTCTTCGCTGTCCGGCTGAATCAGCAAAGAAGTAGAGAGCATCGCACCGTCCACAAACTGACAACGCATCCGGTTGCTGACCTGAATGTGCGGGAAAATTTTGTAGCCGAGACCGCGAATCGAGGCGTAATAGCCGTTGGTCCCAACACCATACGTGAAGGTGACAAAAGCATCGCAAGCGCGGCGGAAACGACTCCGCTTGGCATAGAGGAACTCTTCATTGCTGCCGTCCGCCAGCGAGATGTAGTGACTAACAGTCCCGTCATATTCCTTAACCCAGGCGTGGATGACGCGAATCTCCGAACCCGCGCCGTGCGCGACCCAAATGTCGTTGTTCTTGAGGTCTTCCTGGTAACGCTCCCAGTCGGTGATGTGGTAAGAATTACTCGCGCCGGAGTTGGCCAGGATCGCTTTCTTCACCTCGTCCACGTTCCAACCGATTTCTTCGGCGCGCTCCTCGTTTTTGATGAACGAGTAAAGCTCGTGAGCGCGCATCATGCGCGGCGACACGGCAACTTCGACCATCTCCTCGGAGGCGAAAGTTCTACGTGGAATAAGGAAGTCTCCGATCTTGGATATCTGCCAACGCCAGTCGTATTCATCTTCCCAATACGCGACCGACACGCCGTGCTTGATGAAATAGGTGCTGTTGAGGACGTGCTTAAAATTGAACTCGTCCCACTCGCGCAACATCTTGGTGAACCCCTCGGCGATGATTCGCTCGTAGTCACCTTTCTTTTGTGGGTCGCTTTCCTTGACCTCAACGGAGATGAGGTTCTCCACCGACTGAACGAGATCGACGTAACCGGCGAGCGAGGACTCCAACAACGACTCCGCTTCACCGAAATTCAAATTGCACCGACTCGCCATGCCCGCCTCACGCAACGTGTTGTCGTCATACGGAGGGGCACCATCAAACATCGCATCGACCTCGGAACGATTGCGCGCATTGACATCGTCGCTTTGTTTGAGGCGAAGATAGATCGCGTGCAGCGACTCGGGGTCTTTGATGCGGCTGGGCGGCGGAGTGCCGTCAGAATTAAGATTCCCGACCAGAGGGTCGTTGATCGAGGGAGAAGAGGTGACCATGAAAGAAATAAAGGGTGCGGAAAACAGGTAAGCGTATGTTTATGCGTGGTATATTATACCGTGTCAAATAGAAAATTTGCTGAATCTCAGCGACTTCCCTGAATTGGCTTTTTTCAACCGGCCAAAAGCGACCTTGCGCTTCACCTGAACCGAAGTCTCCTGCCGCTTCATGGTTACTGTCATGCCCCCAAAACCAAAACGCTGGCGGCACAGCTCGATGAGAATCATGGCGGCATCGGCCAAGTCGGGCGATTGGCCTGTCCGGGACTTCATGTCGGTCTTGCTCTCCACCTCCATGCGGATAGACGAACCCTTCTTGGTAGAGTACTTGCGAGCACACATTTCCCGAGCCAGTTCCCGGTCAACCCCCTTAAGCTGCCCCGTCCGAATAAGTTCCTTGGCCCCGAACCACAATTCGCTCACTCGGTTCGTATACCGCTCGCTGCTCAGAGTGGTGTCGGAGATGGAAACAGCCAGGTCGCTGGCTTTACCGCCAAACTGAACCCCCAAAACCTCCGGAGACCAGTTCATGGACACCACGTCACCAAAAGGTCCGCCTGCTCCAGACTTGTCGTAGGCACAGTGCCAAGGCTCCACGCCCTCCGCTTCGCAGGCGTCCCGGAACTGTTGAACAATCTGCTCGGTCCGGGTTCGTTTCTTGTCGTGGACATTGTCCTGAAGAAGTTTCCGGTGAGTAAACATGAGGGTGGGTATCCCGTCGCGGGACACCCCAAACTCTCCAAACTGAATGGGCGTCCGGTCCCCGCCATTGGTAAAGGCAGGATCGAGCGCGGCTACCTTGGCGGGCGGTTCAAGCCAGATCGCCTCTCCATCTGCCCCCGCTGCGATGATCTCCGTCTCCGAGTAGATGTTATCCTCATCGCCGGTCGGTGCCCAGTAGCCGCGAAACATACGGTAATAGGCCAAACTATTCTCTCCGAAGCGCGCCTTGGCCTCGTCCAACTTGGCTTGAGTCACAATCCACGGGTAGATCGTTTTCCCCGTCAGGACGTTGGGGCTTTTCTCCCCATCAAAACGGATGCAAACCCCCCGCTCTGTTTCCCACTCCTCTTCCAGCGGGCTAATCGACTGCCACCCCCCTTTGGGCTTCGCTAAAATCCCAAACGCGTCGAAACGACTGGCGGGGTTGCCGATCCCAACGAATTGGAACTCGGGGTTGAGGGAAAGGTTGGAGGCAGACGCTTCCAAAATTGACTCAGACAATTCGGGCATCTCATCGGCGATGACGATGACCCGCTTGTTTTTGAAGCCGATCAATTTTCCCACGGCT
>RGVZ01000269.1 GCA_010029825.1 bacterium
CGAAGAGTCCCGTATCGAGCAGCCTTTGTCCACTGCCATCACGATTCATGATGTACAAATGGGGAGTCCCCTTCACGTCCTCTAATGCAGGTCCCCGGCTGCTCTGAAAGACAATCAACTGACCGTTGGGTGCCCACGACGGCCGCTCATTGTCGCCAGCGCGCAACGTCAGCCGCTCCAGCTGGGTGCCGTCCGGGTTCATCATGAACATGTCAAACCGGTTGATGTCCTTGTCGTATCCAGCGAAAGCCAGCTTGTCCGACTCCGGTGACCACGCGGGCGTCGCGTTGTACCACCCCGCGAAGGTCAGGCGCTTGTCCTCGCTGACGCGCGGCTTCTCGTCGTTCCATTCCAGTGAGGCACGGAAAATATGCGGGTTTCCATAGCGCCCGGATACAAATGCCATCCATTTTCCATCGGGCGAGAATGTCGGGTCAACATCCAGCCCGTCACCGGAGATCAGCATTTTCCGTTCGCGCTTGCCCGGACTCATCACATAAATTTCCGAGTTTCCATTGTGCGCCCCGGTGAAAGCGATCAGGTGGTCACTGGGGCCCCAATTGCTGCCGCTACTCAACCCTGGGCCGTGGGTCAACTTGGACTTCCTGCCTGTTCTGGTGTCGTACATGAAGATCTCGGCGGACGTAACGTCCATCACGACTCCAGGCCGGACTCAAATGCGGCGCGTTCTCAGTTGTGATCTGCTGGACGTTCGTGCCATCGAAGTCAGAGATGAAGATCTGCTTCGCGGAATTGCGGGCGCGGCGACCGACAAAGACAAGGCGACTCGAGAAAATCCCGGACTTGCCCGTGTATGCCTTCAAGATCAAGTCCGCGTAGCGGCGCATGACTGCCGGTACCTCGGATTTTGGAACCTTCGAGTAACGCTTGCCGACTACAACTTCGCCCTTGCCCAGATCGATGGTGCGCAAGGTGAAAGTCCAGGTGTCGCCATCATACGCGGCTTCACCAAGGGTGAGGGACTCGATACCAACAGCCCGCCATTGCTGGACGTCAACGCCGTCCATGTTCTGCTGGCCCATCTCCCACCTGGTAACGCCCTTTGCCTTGAGCACACCTTCAAAAACGTCACTGCTGCGCACACTGAACAGGGAAGAGAAAGTCAGAAGGCGCGACAACTCTGAAGCCCCGCGCTTCGCCAGTTCACGCGTCTCACGGTTCGCGCCTGGCTCCACCAGGAAATCCGGGATCGCTACGTTGAGCTTGCGGAAATTCGGGTTATCGATGTTGACGATCAGAGGTTGGCCGATGACAGCGCCAACCTGCGACGAGGACAACCAGACCACCATCGCCATGACCATCAGCGCAGCTACCTGCTGGCAACGCGCGATCAGGGGCCAAGTCAAAAGATTGCGGAACTCACGACGCATTTCACACCCTCATGGAGAGAATTTCAGCAGGATCCTCTGGTTTACCAGGCCTTCGGGAGGAGGAGGCAAAGGAGTCGAGGCCTTCAGGGCATCAAAGGCCAGCTCGTCGAAGTATTTATCTCCCGAAGACTCCTCGACGTTTGAATATGTCAACTGACCGGACTGGTTCAACTCGATTGCCAGCACAACTGACCGTACCGAGCGAAACCTCAAGGTATCGGGAATCGAGTAATTGCGGCGGACAGCCGCCTGCAATCGCGCCTTGTAACGATTGGCCTCTGACGCGCTGACGGTGCCAGCCGTCGCCCCCGAGTTCGCGGCCGCAATGCTCTTGGACGGATCTTTCAGCCTTGCCGCGTCCGCAGACGGAGCCTCTGTCTTCTTCGCCAGCTTGCTCTCGTTGCGCAACTTCTCCAAGGCAAGCCGCCGCAACGCGTCTTCCTTCTTGATCCGGTTCTTTTCCTCCGCCGAATCGTTCGTCTTGCTCAGGCTCCTTGACTCGGACTTCTCGGCGATGGCTTTTTCATCGAGCTCCGTAAATGTCTTTTCCTTCGGGGCATTCGCCGCGTCCTGCACCGCGAACTGCTTGGGCAATTGCGGCAGCATCCTCTCACTCACCCGGGCTTCGTCTGCCTTCACTGCGCCTGGAAGAGCTGAATCGGCAGGCGCTCCAGATGAAGAATCGACCAGCAGGTCAGCATCGATCGCCCATTCCTCGACAAGGCTCCGGCGATGACGGAGAAACTCGATTCCCTGGACCACGAAGAAAACAAAATGAACGCCGAGAGAAATGATCAGAAAGATCCGGAACAGCTCCATCTCGCTTTTTTTATCGAGGCGGAGGCGGATCAACCGGCCAAAGGCGATCAACCTGGATATCCTCAAGATACCTGCGTGATCGTTCATCGAGGTGTTGCCTGGGACTGGGTCAGCATGCCTATCTTGAGGACCCCCGCCCCCCTTGCCGCGCTCATGGCGTCAACCACACGCCCGTAGGAAACGCTACGGTCGGCGCGTATGTACAGTTCCTTCTTGTCACGGCTCTCGAAAATCGTCTGGAATCGTTCGCGCAGGGCGTTTGCGGGAACCTGGACACGGTCAAGGTAGAACTCACCCTGCTCGTTGATGCTGAGAATAACCCGTTTCTCGTCGATACCGGTGCTCTTCGCCGTACTGTGCGGAAGCTCCACCTTGATGCCGCCAATCGACAAAGGCGCCGTCACCATGAAGATAATGAGCAGCACAAGCATCACGTCAACGAGGGGAATGATGTTGATCTCCGCGAGATCGGATGATTCAGATTCGAAACCCTTGTCGTTGCCGAATTTTCCGAATGCCATGAATCGCCCTCAATCTGTGGCCAAGCCATCAAGGCTCAGACGTGATGAGCCTGTCCGGGTTTCTTGTCCGTCACCAGGTACCGTTCAACGATGTTCAGGAAATCCGCGCAGAAACCATCCAGGTTCACCAGTTGGGCACGAATCAGTGAGTTGAAGAAGTTGAACCCGATCACCGCTGGAATGGCCGCCGCCAACCCGAAAGCCGTCGCGATGAGTGCCTCTGAGATCCCGGGAGCCACGGCGGCAAGGCTCGCGCTCCCCGTCTGGGCAATACCCTCGAACGCGCCCATTATCCCCCAGACGGTCCCGAAAAGTCCGATGAAGGGGCTTGCGGATGCGCTCGTCGCCAGCAGGGACTGGAATCGCTCCATGCGCCGACGTTCGAACATTTTCGCCTTGTTGAGGGCACGGTTCAAGTTCTCGATGGCCGCGCCAACGGCCAGCTCGCCGGATGGCGAATGTTCACGCAGTTGAGATCCGCGAACCAGTTCCGCGTAACCGCTGCGGAAAATCTCGCGCGCGGGGCTGTACGGGTATTCTTGCAAACGACTGTTGAGGTCATTCAACGACCGGCTGTCCCAAAAACTTTTCACAAAAGCATCGCTGGCTTTGCTGACCCGCTGGAAGTGCCACCACTTGGACACAAGCGCGCCCCAGGTCACCACCGACATCCCGACCAAAGTCAGCAGCACGAGGAACACGACTGGACCACCGCGCATCGCGCGGGAGAAAATCGAAGTCCCGTCGCTGACGTCAGACTCGGTCACCGCCTCGGTGGTGGCAGCGACCTGACTGGATGCAGACGCGGCTTCAGTCTTTTCCTTGGCAAAGGCCAGTGCCGGGACTCCCAACGCGCCGGTAATCAAGGTCAGACCCAGGAGGAAGGAAACAAATGCCTTCAAGTGGAACGAGCGAGACAACGAGCGCAACATGGTGTCAACTCCCGGGACGCGACATTTAGCGCCCCAAAACGCAATTTTCCGACAATAAAATATATCGCCACCGGGAAATCGGCTCAAGTCAGCGATAACAAAAGAAAAACACCTCTTGACTTTCAAGAAAGTCCAGAGGCGCTCTGCAGCCCCAAAAATCCCTGACACGACTCAGTAGTCGTCATCGTCCTCGTTGTCCGAATCCTCATCCTCGTCGCCATCGAGGGAATCTTCATCGTCATCGAACAGGTCATCGTCATCGACATCGTGACCACCGCCGACGGAAGCGTCATCATCGTCATCCACGTCACCGCGATAATCCTCGTCCTCGTCGTCATCCTCGTCTGCTTCGCGACTGGCGAACTCTTCTTCTTCCTCATCGTCCATTTCCTCGATGAGGTAGTCCTCCTGGGACAAGTCCCGGCGACGCTCCAGCCAGTCTTTGGCTAAATCTTCATCGTCAAAACCGGCTTTGATGACCTTACCGCTGTGAATGTTGTAAATCTTCCAGGCCACGTGATCCTCTTGCTCCAAAAAAATATGCCTTCTCTGATTTAGTCGTAAATCCCTCGATTGTGTCAAGCACCACCCGTGTGCCTTTCCAGGAAGACCGGAAAAAGCTTCTCAGTTCCGGAAGTCCATCGTAAGAAAAAGCCAGGGCCGATGCTCGAAAATGGAGCAGCGAAGGGAACCGCGTGCGGATGCAAACGAAATTCAAATTGGCGTTCCGCCGGGCCGCGCTGGCAACTCATGTGGGGGCCTTTGCCGGGCCAGGCGGTGGCCTGGCAGGCAACGCGTTCGGATTCGACATCTGGTCGCGCGAGGCGGCTTCAGCAAGGCTCGGATTCGGCATCGAGTCCATGCAGGCGACTGCCCTGACCATGGAGAACGGAAGTCACTCCCGCAACGACGCCCAGGCATTTCTCGCCGGACCTGAACTGTTCATTGGCGGCATCGCGGCCTCCCTGATGGCCGGCAAAACCGACTCGACCGTGATTGAATCAACCCCGGATGGCTTCTCACGGGGCCAGCAGTCTGGAATCACGATCGGGAAATTCACCCTCTCCTGTCCAATCGACGTCACGGAACGTGTGGCTATCGCCTTCTCGGCCTCGCGTCATGTCCGCCTGGGTGGGGGATCAACACCGGTTTGGCAAAGACAGGCCTTCCGTGCCAGACAGGAATCGGGCGGCCAGGGCGGTCTGGCCCTGACGGACGAGGCTCCTGGTTCACGACGGGACCCGCATTTTTCAACAGCCGCGCCCGGCGACTTTCTGGATCGCGCCACCACCGTCGGAGTCAGCCTGATTTACCGTTTCGAAACTGCTCTACTTGACTGAGCCTGACATGGGATGTCACTTCACCCCACGCACCATGACAGGCCAATGTCCCCCCTTTCTTGAAGGAGGGGGACTGTG
>RGVZ01000270.1 GCA_010029825.1 bacterium
ACGTAGGACAACGGTGACCGTCGGATTTTATCCAGGGCGCGGGTCTGGATGCAAGTGACTGGATCGGGGTCGGAGCCTGAAAAGAACCGCGCCCTTCGCTCCGGGACGAGTGCGCTTGTCTTCCCGGCCATCTTGTGTTTTCGTTGAAAGAAGTCTTTGGATACAGATCACCGGGAAGAACAGATGGCGCGCGACGTTTCGATCCATGAACTCAAAAAAGCGGTGGCAACACTCGCGGAGGCAGTGGCGTTCGCCACCGCAAGTCGCAACGATGACGTTCCATTTCGCCTTGCGCGGGATGCCTGTATCCAGCGTTTCGAGTATTCGATCGAACTCGCCTGGAAAGTTTCCATGAGAGCGCTTGGTTCCCAGATCAAGCACGCAAAAGTCGCCGTCCGGGAGATGGCGCGTGCGGACTTGATCGATTCTGCCGAGACCTGGCTTGATTTTATTGAGGCGCGAAACAACAGCAGCCATTCTTATGACGAGAACGTCGCCCAGAAGGTTTTTGCGCAGGTAGAGGCATTTCTCCCGGAGGTGCAAAAGCTCCTCGCGCGACTTGAGCGCCTTCCGTGAAGTACGGAATGTCGCCTGCGCAATGGGCGTTGTTGGATACACTGGTCATCCAGCCACTCCGGGATTTGGGCGCGGAGGTCTATCTTTTTGGTTCGCGCGTGAGCGGCAGACACCACCCCCACTCGGACGTTGATTTGCTTTATCGAGTGTCCCGCCCACTTCCTGCCGGCGTGATCGCGAGGATCACAGAGGCCATTGAGGAATCCCGTTTCCCGTTCAAAGTCGACCTGGTCAACGAAAAAGACCTTGCTGAAAGCTACCGAAAAAACGTTCTGGCAAGCATGAAGGCGCTGTGACTGGCTTGGGCCGTTAATCGTCCATCAGGGAAGTGCCACCGGGGGCCTCGAGGCGCGCGACCACGGGCCTGAGTTTGAGCAGCATCATCAGGCCTGGAATCGCGGCGAAAGTCGAGAAGATGAAAAACGCCGGCCAGCCGATCGATGTGGCGAGGACGCCTGCCATCGGACCGACCCAGACGCGACCGACGGCAGAAAAGGCCGACAGCAACGCGTACTGTGTCGCTGTGAATTTTTGATTGCAGAGGGCCATGAGCAGCGCGACAAAGGCTGCCGTCCCCATCCCGCCCGCGATGTTCTCGAATCCGATCGCGCAGACAAGAAGCCAGTCGATGGCAGTCGGTTCCTTGAGCGAGACAATCACAAAGTTGAAGGCCGGCAGGAAGCCACCGCCCCAGGCGTTTTTCCCGAGGACGGCGACCAGCCAGAACCCGAGATTCGACAACATCTGCAGCCCGCCGAAGAGGAGCAGCGCGCGGAACAGTCCGATGCGCATCATGATGACGCCGCCACCGATGGCGCCGACAATCGTCAGCCACATGCCGATGACTTTGTTCACGACGCCGACTTCGGCCTGGGAAAACCCGGCGCCTTTCAGAAGAAATGGCGTTGCGAGCGCACCGGCAAAGGCATCCCCCAGTTTATAAAGAATGATGAAGGCCAGGATCGCCGCAGCTCCGGGCATGCTGAAATAGTTGGCGATGGAGACATTGAGTGTCTCAAATTTCGCCTTGCGCGAAGTCCACCAGCCGAGCGGAATCGTGAACGCGAGGCCGGCGAGGAGAGAGACGAGATCCGCCCATTCCTTGACGGGGATGACAGCCTTCGCGGCGGGCGACGCGATTTTCACCGTGAAAAAATAACCAGCGGCGACCGCGGCGACGAGGGCCGCGAATCCTTTGAGGTCGTTTCCGGCGCGGGATTTCGGGGCGGTGTTCGTCGCGGGCAGGGCCGGCAACAGCATGGCCGAGACGGCAGCGAGGATCATCATGATAACCGCCATGATGCGGTAGATCTTTGGCCAGGCCCAGCCGCTGCCGCTGACGGTGTCAGCCCAGACGAGGGCGATGCCGCCCGACAGGATCATCGCGAGGCGGTAGCCAAAGACGCTGAGAGATGAACCGAGGCCGCGTTCACTGGTGTGCAGGGTGTCGGTGCGGTACGCGTCGATGACGACATCCTGCGAGGCGGAAAGGAATGCGATCAGCAGGGCCGCGAGGGCAACCAGCTGCGTTTGCTCGCGGGGATCGAGTCCAGCGATGAGGGCAAGCGCCGCGGCGAGTCCCAGTTGGACCACGACCAGCCAGCCGCGCCGCCTGCCAAGAAAGGGCGGCTCGAAGCGGTCCATGAGAGGCGCCCACAGAAACTTGAAAGTGTAGGGCAGGCCGACCAGTGTGAAGAACCCGATGGTCGAGATATTCACGCCATCCACGGTGAGCCAGGCCTGGAGTGCCTGGCCCGTCAGCGCGAGCGGCAGGCCGCTGGCAAAACCCAGAACCGTCACCATGACGAGGCGCCATGCGCTCGATTGCATCAAAGCCGGAATCCCTGTCATGGGTCGACATCCCCGAAGTGATCGGTTTTACTCGCAATAGTAGCCCTCTACCTCTGGTGGTGCAACGCATGCTGTTCTTTTTTCCATTATTGTTGGTCTTTGCCTTCCTGCCCGCGACGGTTTTGGCCGTGCTGTTGATGAGACTCGGGATGCCGGTCGCGATCATGGTCACGGTGGGTTTTCTTGCATTGAACATGGTGCTGTTCGCCGCGCGGATGGATCAGGTTTTAATTTTTTTCGCGACCGCGTGGTGCGTGCAGATTCTCGTTCTTCTGCCGTGTTATCAGAGGTCCCGGGAGGCGAAGGCGCAGGGCAAATCCATGGCGGAGCAGTGGGCCTGGGTGGTCCTCGGTTCTTTCATTTGCGTCGCGGCCTTGGGGCCGGTCGCGTTATACCTCGGGAAGCAGAGTTGGTGATCCGCCTGGTCGTTATGCCTTGATCCGCGACCACTCGCGCGTGAGGCCGAGCTGGTCGATCCAGAATTTGACGTATTCATCGTCGACTGGCGTATGGGCCAGGATGCCGCGGACGTCGATCAGATGTTTTTCGGATTCGCCTTCCCGGTAGAAAGCCAATTTCTTGATGATGACGTCCTCGGGCGAGGCGAACCATGGCGCCAGACCCGGGGAGATCTCGATCCGGCACCGGCGCTGGAACTCCGTCCGGGCATGCGCTGAATTGCGGCGGACGACGAAGTCGATCTTGAGTCCCGATGGAATATCGAGCGCATTGAAGTACCCGTGGCTGGTCACTTCCTCTGCGAGGATCTCGACGGGCGGCAGATAGTAGCGGGGTTCGGGGAAAATTGCCGCGAGGTCCCTGACTTTTTGAGGCGGGATATCCGCGACGAGATCCATGTCGCGTGTGAGCCGCGGCTCGCCATAGGCGATCACGGCAAGGGATCCGACAATCATGTAATCGATCCCGGCGGCATCGAGTTTCTCAAGGACGGTCTTGAAGGCTGGAAGGAAATCCATGGTCGATGTCGTCTCCGGTGTCGCGACGGTTGGCTTGGGTGAGCCTTTACTCGAGCCTTTACGCGAGCCTTTGAGGGCCAATACCGCGGCAAGCTCGGCCATTCCCCGGGCGATGTCAAACGACTTGTGGGTTCCGCGTTCCATGAGATGGCTGCTTACCGCAGCGCGCCGAATCGTTCAACCTTGTCGAACTGGCGGTGCATGCTGCGTTCGGCGGTGACTTTGCGCGCGGCGTCAAGGGTGAACCATTTAAGGTCGTGACTCTCGTCGGTTATGGCGATTTTCTGGTCGCGCGGGGCAACGACGACATAGCGGACATCGTAGTGCCAGTGCCCCGGGTCGCGCGGGTTGGGCGGGATCCAGTGGGCGTCAAGATCAAAAGGCACGGGAAAGGCCGGGGAGAGGGCAGGTGAGGCTCCGGTTTCAGGTCCGGTTTTTACGCCTGCCGGGGTCCAGTCAAAAAATTTGAAATCCGTCAGGCCGGATTCTTCTTGAACTTCCGTCGCGGCGACTTCGTGGACCAGATGATGCCCGTCTGCGTGTCCGCCGAGTTGCAGCCACATGCCGAGTTTCGCGTGCAGTGTGAGCAGGACTTCCTTGAAATCCTGGCTGACGACGATCGCCGATCCCGTGATGTGTCCGGGCGCATGCGAACGTTCAAAACACGCGGGCGTCGAGGCGAGAAACGCGTCGAACTTCGAGACGATCGTTTCTTCCTCGACGGGGTCGTAGGATTTGTGGCGCAGTGCGGACGGCAAGCCAGAGATTTCGGCGAGCCAAAGGCGGCGATAGGTCGCGAGGGCGTTCATAAGAGGCTCGCGCGTCACAAGACCAGATGCCACGGGCGTTTGGTTCACGTTGACTCCTCGATGATTTCGCGGGCGGTTTTTTTCCAGTCGAAACGGTGGACTTTCAAGATCGCGCTCTTGGGAACGGCGCCATAAATATGAGGGAATCTTTCCTGCGAATGCGGGGCAGGTTCCATGCGCAGGTCCTGGGCCACGGCCGAGGGCAGGATCTCAAGGATCAAAAGTTCCGGCGCGTCGCGGAAGTATCGGCCCAAAGTGGCGTCCAGCTGCTCTTTCATGGAGCAGTGGATGAACCCTTCAGCGTCGAGGCTGGCATCGGCGTACGAAGTCGCGCCCAGCTGGGCTTTCCAGCTGTCCGGGAAACAGATGTGGTAGATCCGCGCGCGCATTTGACTCCGCATGTCGTCCAGCAGTTTCTTGAATGCCGGGAAATAATTCGACTTGATGCGATCGGCCATTTGACGGGCCTTGTTCTCGTCGTAGGTGTGAACGGTCGCGTTCTGGTCGTCGATGATGTTCAGCCAAAGCGACTCGTCCTGGAGGATGCCCAGCTGCCAGGCCTTCTTGAAAATATCCCGTGCGCCGTCCGCCTGGTGCCCTTTGATTTGCAGCAAGGTCCGGAGTTGCTTCCATGCCAGTTCGTAGGCCAGTTCGAAGTCCTTGATGATGCCGCTCAGGTCACGTTTTTCGCGGACCGGAGTCGCGACGGAAAGTTCAAGGTTCTCGACGGTACGCGAAAAGTTGGCGAGGCCATCTTGCCATTTTTTTGTGCGATCGGTCGGGGTCATGGTGCTTTCCCGTGGAGGACCTTGCCTTCCTGGTGGATGCGCGCGC
>RGVZ01000028.1 GCA_010029825.1 bacterium
CTGCATTCCCGTCGTTAAATAAATGGTTCTCTTTGTTGCTATAGAATATTCCTCGTAAAAAGGAGATTCTGTAGAAAATAAAGGAATAACGCAGCGGCAGTTCTTATGGGGCGGCCAGCGGCCGATGAGGTAGCCACAGAACGCATAGACATTGGGCTCGTTCATTGTGATGAACGCCTCGACAACATCGCGGAACTCCCGGATCATGTCGAGTCCGTAGCGCATGAAATGATCCGACGCGGACTCGAACCCACCCTCTTTTTCGAACCATAGCGGAACCGTGAAATGAAACAGGCAGAGAACCACGTCGATGCCGAGCGCTCGGAGTCGCTGGAATCGCCGGCGATATCCGTCAATGACGCGCTGATTGTAGGAACCGGCTTTGACGGGCTGAATACGAGCCCATTCGAGCGACGTGCGGTAGCAGGACACGCCGAGTCTCTGGAGCGCGGCCTCCGTCTCGATCCACGTTGTTTTTTTTGCCGCGGCGGTCTGCCGAGAGGATCAGTTCGTGCCGGGACAGGGCTCGTACTGGAAGCTGCTCGTGCTGACGCCGAATCTCATTTGTTAACAAAAGAAAAAATCGAGCCATAACGATCGCCGATTCATGATCTCATCTACGCTGTTCGCACCCAAAAAATATGAATTAGATAAAAAAGACAATGCAGCAGAGCCGACGAGATGCCAAGATCCGACAACTCCACGACACGACGCAGCGTCTCAAGCCTTATTCACTCGCACAGTTCCGTCGTGTCGGTAAACAACAGGAACAGATTACGAACCCATCGCAGAAACGACAGCAGGATGTACGTCCGGTGTGTGCAATCACGCTCGCAACGATCCCGCGGGGACGGCTGTTTGTAGCAGACTGTCTTCACCCGTTTGATATCCAGGCCATTACGGACTGGGTCGTTCGCCTCGGACACATGACGTGTCCCGTATGTCGACAGGAGACCGTCGGTTTTGAGTTTAATGGCATAAGACATGTTGGAAACAGGCATACGAATCTTTTCAGGACGGGGCGTGGCGGGTGGGTGAGCCATACGGCTCGCGTATCACCTACGGCGATCGTTGAAGAGAATGCCATCATTGCAGAGCACGCGGTTGTGCTCGACCGTGCCAGGGTGTTCGGCGATGCCAGGGTGTACGGCAATGCCCGAGTGTCCGACCGTGCCCAAGTGTCCGGCAATGCCCAAGTGTCTGACCGTGCCCAAGTGTTTGGCGATGCTACGGTGGTCGGCGATGCCATAGTGTACGGCGATGCCAAAGTGCTCGACGATGCCAGGGTGTACGGCGATGCCAGGGTGTTCGGCGATGCCAGGGTGTTCGGCGATGCCAGGGTGTCCGGCAATGCCAGGGTGTCCGGCAATGCCCGAGTGTCCGACCGTGCCCAAGTGTCCGACCGTGCCCAAGTGTCCGGCAATGCCCAAGTGTCTGACCGTGCCCAAGTGTACGGCAATGCCAAAGTGGCCGGCGATGCCAGGGTGTCCGGCAATGCCATAGTGTTCGGCAATGCCCAAGTGCTCGGCGATGCCAGGGTGTACGGCAATGCCCGGGTGTTCGGCAAGGCCAGGGTGTACGGCGATGCCAGGGTGTCCGGCAATGCCCGGGTGCTCGGCAATGCCAGGGTGTACGGCGATGCCCAAGTGCTCGGCGATGCCAGGGTGTTCGGCGATGCCCTAGTGTACGGCAATGCCAGGGTGTACGGCAATGCCAGGGTGTACGGCAACGCCATGGTGTCCGGCGCTGTCTCCTAGTGATGAGTTTTCCGGAGCGAAATGCTTCATCAGGAGATGAACCGAAAAAAAAAGAGGGAAAAAACGGTGCGGAAAATATCTGGATCTATTTTTTCTTTTCATCGTACGTCGTCGATATAAAGATGCGACCGTCTCGTTTCCGGATGCCATATCGGACGACCAGAAAACAACAAAATTTGTGGCTTAAAAATCTTTTTGTGAAAGAAAATGACCGTTACCACGTACACGAATGACGGGACGGATCCGCCGGTGGATCTCCGGATCACCCACACACGCGCCGAGAGCAGGCAGAACATTGAGGATCGCGTCGTGCTTGCCTCCAAGAGGACGCCCGGGATGATCCTCTTTCACCCGACGGAGAAACGATTCATTGATATTGTCGCTCTTTTTGATCGCCTCTACAAGTCCAGGAGTGGAAAAAAAAAGATTGCCGGCAAATGGGTGCCGTACACGGATCCACGACCGACCGTCGCGATCGTCGACCTATACAGGGAGATCCTCGGGAAAGGCTATGATCCCGGCCTGCACCGATTCTTTACACTCTACCTGTCCAAGGCGCTCGCGTCCCTGGTCGACCACGACCGGGAGTTCCGGGTCAGTTTTGAGCAAGAGATTGCGGATCTGCCGCTGGAAACTTTTTCGGGCGTGTACACGTTTAACAACGAGCGGCTCGCCTGTCCCCGGGAGGCTCGGCGGATCCGGGACTGCCTGCTCCGAAACCTGGAATCGCTGCGGAGCGCCATCCAGAGGGAAGACGAAACGCTCCAGGAGATCCGGGACAGGGTGGCCACGCTCCAGGAGGAGTCCTCCGAGCTCGAGAACACCGATCCCCTGGAGATTGTGCGGGAAGAGACAAACGGGAGCATCATCTCGTTCTCGGCTCGTACCGAGAAAACGACCGGTCAGGTGTTTAACGGGCTGGTGCTCGATGCTTTCCCTGTGGCCTCCTACCGGGGCTTTTTCCGCGTGGCCGCACCCCAAGGACGTTTCCAGGGCCTGGATATCTCGGAGACCACCACGGACGAGGCTCTCCGGGTCTTTGACCACGAGGGTCGGGTGCTGTTTTATCTCGAGAATGCCGCGGCCGGCCTGTCGGGCCAGGCCGTCCTTTTCCGGAACGGCTCCGTGCCCGACGAGGACGGCCTGGCTCGCTTCCTGGATCTTTCGGTGCGCGACACGCAGACCGTGGGTATCATGAGAGACGTGGTCTATCGTCACGCGGGGAGGGGCATCGATCCGGCCGTCTTTGCGTTCCTGGCCATGAACGATCCCCTCTTTGCCAAATTCATCCGGGTCAACGACACGGAAAAGATCTCCAAGGCCAATCATTCCGTCTTTCTGTACTACATCGACCCGACGGATAAGGAGATCAGGACGGATCTGCGTGTGGGCTGGACGCGATCCGGATCCAGGATCGGGAACCTGACCGCCGTGCTGTATCCGATGCTCGGTGAACACAACCGGCACGCGACCCTGGCTCGCATCGCCCGATCGGGCGGCGAGAGATCCGTCCGTGCTTTCCAGGATATCCTCGGCCGCCTGCTCCGGATGTACGAGAACCGCTCCGAGGAGCTGGTGGCGACGTTCACGAGCCTCCTCCCATCTTTTGCGCCGTATGAACCGGTGGCGCGCGAGGCCAGAGAAGACACCGCTCATCCCAGGCTGTCCAGGGATATCTTTGTCCCCGAATACACCCGCGCGTGCCAGGGTCCCAAGCCGGTGCCCATCACGGACGCCGAGGCCGGCCGGATCGACGACGACGCGATGAAGATGAGGTTCCCGCCGGTTGCGCGAGGCGACATTGTGCCGAGATGGTACAAGTGTCCGTCGGAGAAATGGCGCGGCAAGGCCTACCGGTATCCGGGTCTCATCATGCTCTCCAGCCCGAACCACCCTTTTGGCTACGCGCCCTGCTGCTACAAGGAGACCCACAAGAACACCAAAGAGGTCATGGACGACATCCGTTTCTTTGTGGAGCACGGCGCGTACCGCGAGAGCTTCCGAACCATCAGTGTCGCGGCGCTCCCCAAAAAGAGGCCTGTCGAGACGGATTCCCACATCATCCAGTACATTGGTCAGGAGGGTTCTCTGCCGGCCGAGATCCGGCTGTTTATGAAGGCGCTCTTTCCGAGCCGGTCTTTCCGCCGGATCGGCTGCTCACCGTGGAAGATGGACTCGCTGCTGGGGTGTCTCGAGTTCCGCAGAGCCCTGGCCTCGGCGGACAAGACGATGCGCAGCCCGCAGGATCTCCGGCAGCGGCTCCTCGGCCTCCCGCTCGAGGTTGCGTACCAGCAGAACTACGACCACGGGATGGCCGGCCTGCGTGCCGTCCTGGAGGCCATGAATGCCGTCCTCGATTTCCGGCGGCTGGTCCGGCTCGTCGAAGAGTTCTACAAGGTTGCGCTCTTTGTCTTTTCCAGGGATGCGCAGGGACGCATCGACTACGTGATTCCTGAATTCTATCGCCAGCACCTGGCGACGTTCGAGGATGTCGTGCGGTCGCGACCCGTCGTTTTCCTGCTGGAGCACGAGAGCGAGCTCCATTACGAGCTGCTGATCGGTCGGCCCGACGTCGATCCCGGCGCGCCGTACGAGACGGCCTTCCCGTGCACCGGCGAGGTGTACCACGTCCTCTCCAAGACCCTCCTGTCTTTTACCGGGGATCGTCTTTCGACCGCACGGCTCTACACGCCCCTGTCCGCCTCCGTGCTCGCCCCCCTGATCACCGCACAGATGATTGACGTCTACGGCAAGTGCCGCGGCCTCGTTGTCGCGAGCCGGTTCACGATCCTCCTCAAAGATCCCATCGCCCCGCTGGCCGTCCGGGAGCATGCCGGTGAGCCCCCGCTGCCCACGAACGAGGCGCTCCACGAGTTCCTGCGCGAGCACGGCCTGTCGGAACGATCGGTCTTTCGGCGGCACAATCTCCTCGTGGCCGTGGTCCGTGATTTCCTGGATCTGTATTTTCTCGCGACGGGCGAGGATTCCGCACCGACCGCCGGCGGACGGGACACACGGAAGACGTGTATCGACGTCTTTTCGGTGCTGCGCGATCCGACGGATGTCGTGGCCAGGACCTCGGATCGCCTGCGTCTCGCGATGGTGCTGAAAGAGGCCGTCATCTTTTTTTTCTCCAGTTTTCTCCATGAGAAGCGATCCGCGCTCGGACGCCACGCGATCCAGGAACTCGTCCACTCGTTCTTCGAGGGCTGCGTGCGGTTCGTGCCGGAGCGCGACCTCCCCTACGGCTCTATCCACGACCTCCATCCCCGCATCCAGCGCACCCTTCACGAGACGCTCCTGCTCGATAACCGGATGCTCCTCCCCGCGGATATTGAGACCAAGATCCGGTACTACCTCGGCTGGTTCGCCGGCTACGAGCCGGAAACCGTCGAGAAATTCCGTGAGCTCCTCGAGTTTCCATCTTACTACATGTTCTGCGACGATTTCAGCCCGCTGCCACGGCACGTCCTCCAGACGTCCCTGTTGCCGTTCCACGACACCCGCGAGACGGTTCACGAGACCGTCCCGCTCGCGGCCGTCGTCGTCCCTAACGGTCGCCTGTTTTTCTACCTGAATCCTCCCGAGACGCCGAGACCCGTGCCCTATTTTGCTTTTGTGGAGGAGGACGAGGGCCGCGGCCTCGCGGCCGCGGCTCATTTTGTCCACCACCGGAGGCTGCCGGCCGAGCCGGAGGAGGAAAAAGACGAGGAGGTCGACTACGAGACGTGGTCCGAAGCCGGCGGGTGGCCGCGGAGCCGCGACAGCCGTTTCTACGTCTACCCGCGCGGGCGCGACGCCGTCTACCTCCTGCCGATCGAGAAATGATACAGGCAACGGCTCATAAAAAATGAATGTACCGCCGTCATTTCCATCAGCAAAATCAAGATGCTCATTCGCTCCAGACGTCTCCTCTGCTGCCTGCCACGACCCCCAAAAAAAGACGAGGACGGATTCTTTTCCGGGTATTTCATCGGAGTCGTGACCGGCGCGATGCTCTTCTATCGACCGCCACAAAACTGTAACGACCGATAAAAAATGAAAAGGCGGCACCGCCGCCACCTCCAGATATTGAAAAAAGATCCAAACGGCTCTCTTTTACTAACCCACAATCCTTTCTGTTTTTCCAGCCCAAACAGAATGAACACCCTCATCATCTCCACCGCCAAGGCCGCCGCCGAGCGCCGCCTCTGCCTCGCCGACCGCAACCTCTTTTCGGATCGTCTCGAGAAATGCCTCCTCGACATTTCCTCGGCCTCCGCTCTCATGGTCGATCGCCGCATCCGCCGCTGGCATGCCGAGAACATGAGCCGGCTGGTCGATACGGTCGAGGCCATGATCCGTCACCGGCGCCGTACCGCTTTCCTCGAGACCGCCGGCGCCGTCCTGATCCGCGAGGCGTCGCTCCGTGCCGCGGCTCGTGTCAACAAGGCTCGCTGCCTAGAGGAGATGATGCCCGCCGTCCGTGCCCGCGCGGCGCTCCGAGCCCGCGCGCGTGACGTCATTACGAGGGGCGTGCCCCGCGAGTTCCGGCTCCGTTCCGTGCGGCGCACCGCCGTCGCCCACCGCCCGATCCTCCACGCCAGCCTCCGGCGCCGCGTCTGGGAGAAGGAACAGGAACAGCGCGTGCTCCGGAGCCATGCCGTCCACGCGGACGCGATGCGCGAGATCCGTGAGCGCCACCGCCGTATCCTGCGTCCGACGACCACCACCACCATTACTGCCGCGCCAGAGATGATGGACGACGGCGCGACCGTCATGATGATGGCCATGATCGTGTTCATGCCCATGATTATCCTCTTTCTCCTGGTCGGCCGGGCAGTGGTCTGCCTCGACGAGGCCGCTCGCGGCATTCTGGTCTGGATGCTGCCGCGGGAGAAAAAGGCGCCGAACCGTTCTTTCCGGCGCGCCGAATTCCTGCGCAGGCGCAAGATCCAGAAAAAGAATCGCCGTCGCGCCTGAATCTAGAAAAAAAAAAAATTACGACAAACGCTCGAGCGCCCGGATCATGGCCTCGCGGGAGAGGCCGTGGGTCGGGATGCCGCGATCCTCGCACATGACTTTCAGACCCGTCATGGTGGCCTTGCGGAACGGGCTCTTGACGACCGGCGAAGCGAGGCGTCTTTTGGGCGGCGAGCCACGGTATTGTTCCTGTCGGAGACACGTCTCTGCGAGTTTTTTGTAATACGGGCTCAGCCCGGCGAGCGTAGCAATCTCGTGGATCATGACCGTTCGCGAGCGGCGACAGACCAGGTGGAGGCTGCGGCACATGCGACGGAGCGACTCGATCGGCAGGACGGCAAGACTCTTGTGCATTTTAATGTCTGCCCAAAAAAAAAAAATTCATTTCGGTTCCCATCCTTGAACGGGGCCGAAGCGCTTCAGATAGCGGGAGGCGACGGCGTTGAGCACGTCCATCCATTTCCAGATGGTCTCACGGTCGTTGTCGTCCAGCTGATCGGAACTCCAGAGCTCCTTGAAATGATTGATCTTGGCCGTTGCCAGCGGCGCGCCGCTGTACAGCAGCGTGTTTTGGAGGAAAAAACCGGCGTTCCGATCCTTGATCTGGTTCGCGATCGGGAGCAGGTCGCGGATGTACCGGCCCAGCACGTCTGCCATCGGGAGCTGATCCCGGACGCAGATCCGGATGATGATGAGATCGCCCTCTGCCGGGAAAGCCTCGATCAGGTCGTCCAGGAATGATACCAGCTGATCCCGGAACTCACGGATCAGACCCAGCTTGAGCTCCTCCGGATTGTTCATCTTTGTTGGAGCGCGGTTTCTTTTTTAGATGGCTTGCCATAAAAAAAAAATGTTCTAACGGACAAGATCCGAAAAAAAAAGATGAAACACGATTTCTACGCGCCGATCCTGCGCCCACCGACCGGCTGCTCCGAGCCGCGCCGGCTCTCGCTCCACCGCGTCGGTGCCTACAGCGTCGTGGGGAGTTCCACCGTCGTTTTTGTCGTGCTGCTCTCTGTCCGGTACGATGCCTGGGCCGTCCTCCTGCTGACCGCCGTCCTTGGTCCAGTCCCGCTCGTGCTGGTGATGCTGGACAGGATCCGTCTCTGTATCACGAGGCCGAGATGGATGGCGCGAAACGACCAGTACCGTGATGTCACGATCCTGTGAAAAAAAATTCAGAAAAAAATAAAATATTTTTTCTTTAAAAAAAAAGAGATGGCCGAAGACAGGACTCTTGCCAAGGAAAGCATATTCAGCACCCCTTTCAGCATCCACAAGCCCAAGGTGAACGTCCCTTACTATCATCTGACTCAACCGGTTCTCGGTGGCTCTTTTGCGTTTGAGGAACTCCAGCAGGAGGAGGAGGACGAGGAGGTCGTGATCCCCAAAGTGGAGGAGGAGGAGGCCGTGGTGGAGGAGGATGAGGACGAGGAGGAGGACAGCGACGAGGACGAGGAGGACGACGACGACGAGGACGACGGCATCCCCCGTTGTCTGCGGAACGATCCCATGTTCCTGTACGGTGGTTTCGGTAAATTCGCCCCGAACCAGCTCCCGTTCGGTACGCTGAACGCTTTCCCCGCGTTCCTCAGCGAGGATGCCGAGATCCCGGATTGCCTGCGCTCCATCTTTGTCGGCGCGCCCTGATCTCGCGAGCCACGAGCGTCATTTGAATCGTAATAAAGACATTGTCTCTATTATCCAAAAATGACCCAGACGCACGTCCGATGCATCAGCCTGGATCGTCGACCCGACCGGTGGCGGCTCTTTCTCGAACGTCTCCATGACACAACGCTAAAGACGCTCCCGCTGACCCGGTTCCGCGCGATCGACGGCCGACGGCTAGAAGAAGAACTCCGTGAGCGCGGCCTGACCGAGGACGGGATCGTCCGTCTCCTGCGCGGCGGCACCTATCCTGCCGGTGTGCTCGGCTGCCTGCTCTCGCATTATTTCTTGTGGCGAGAGATCGCGTCCGACGAGACGATCGGTGCCGACGACGCCGTCCTGGTCTTTGAGGACGACGTCCGTTTCGGTCTGACCGATTACGAGCGCGTGCTGGCGGACATCCACAGCCTCCCGGAAAAGGACTGGATCATCCTGTACCTCGGCGGGCGGTGGTGGCCGTCTTTTGTGCCGGACGGCGACTGGGAATATTTTGAGCGCGTCTCCGAGCACGTCTGCCGCCGCCGCGTCCCGGACAAGAGCAAGTTTGGCAAGTCGCTGAACCTGGACAGGGGACTTATGGGCTACGCCACGCACAAGCGGGCGGCGGCTTGTATGGCCGCCGCGACCGAGCAGTTCCTGGCCACCAATCCGTTCCACGCGATCGACCACATCCTCGTCTGCGTTTTCCACGAGAGCGGCAGCCTGGACTATTTCCCGCACGTCTTTTACAGCCCCCTCTCACACGACGCCTCGGACGCCCAGGAGCCGACTCTCGTCTCATTGGGATAGCGGGACGACCGTCTCGAGCTCGTAGACCATGCCGTGGAATTCTTTCTTGAGGCGGGTGAACCTCGAGATCATGACCCGGACGCGGAGCATGATTTTCCAGCGACAGCAGTGGTAGAATACGGTCTTTTCGAGGATCTTGTTCTTGAGCAGGGCGAGCCGGTCGAGCTTGTGGACGAGGCTTCGCTTCATCTGCGTCCTCCTCACCGTCTCCTGGAGCGTCAGATCCTCCGCGTCCGTAATGGTGTCGTAGAAATCAATGTCGTGGAGCGTCTTGTTCTCGCTGGCACAGGTCTTGAGGTACAGCCCGACGACCTCCTCCGCGAGCTTCTCGTTCTTCTCCAGGTACTCCCACACCTGCGAGACCTTGTGCGTGTTCTCGCTGGTCGTGAACGCGCGGTACGCCGGGAGAAAATCCGTGTAGGCGTCGCGCGTCTTCTGGAGGATCTCCTTGTAGTTTTTCTCGATCTCGTGATTGACCACATAGACGTTGTCGTAGAACCACGTCATGTCGACGAGCAGGAAAAAGCCGAAATTGCCCGTGTCGGACATGTTCCGGATCTGGAACACCTCACCCTCGCGGAAGCACACGTAGTAGCCCTCAATGACACAGCCCCGCCCCTCCATGACGGCCATCAGGCCGTCCAGGCTCGGGTGTGGCTTGTGGCTCTCCTCCAGGAAATAAAACGTGCTCTTCTCCAGCGCGTCCGTCTGCGGCGGCGCGTCGATCTCGATCTGGTCAACGCGGATCATGTACACGTAGCCGTTTTTCCGCGAGACCACACGGACGTACCGGATCTTTTCGCGCAAGATCCAGTAGTCCAGGACGTCGTGGCTGTTCTGTTTGAGGTAGGAGTGCAGCCTCAGCAGAGACATGTTTATAGCATCCGCGGTTCACGCTTTAGACAAAAAAAAAATATCCATAAAGATGCAGAAAAAGCAGCAGCAGCAGCAGCAGCAGCAGCAGCGGCAACGAGCAGTGAGTTCGGGCGCACGGAAGCAGTCGGCGCGCCTCCCACCGGATGTCCTCCGGCACCTGGAAGGCTTCCGCCTCGATCCGGACGACCGCGTCGTATTCTTCTTTCTAGAACGATTCCAGAGGGTCTTGAGGACCGGTTTGGAAATCCGGAGAGGTACCAGTGTGGAAATGACATTTTTAGACAATGCCGCCGGCTTGTCTCGCATCCATCTCTCTAACCGATTCCATTTTCACCAGGGTGATCGGGTTTTTACACTCGAGATGTTTTTTAACGATGGGGAGTTGGCCGAACAGATGCTGCGACAGTCGTTTGTCGACAACGAGGCCAATCACGACCGGTGTCTGCGGTTTCTTTACTGGGTACTCGCTCACATCGACCCGGCCATAATTCACCAACTGGGTATTTTTCCACCACCGCCCCACCCGAGCGTGTTTTACACTGAACGCCGCCGGCGCGGTGAATCCATAGAAAGCATCCTGCAGAACAACTCGATGAATTTCCGGAGCAACCCGATGATCAACCGGATGCTCCGGAGTCGCTACGGCGGCGTCGTTGACGTCCCTCAGGATTTTTTTCTCTACACGTCGCAAGTGAGAGAGCGGCTCCGCCGCCTGACCGTCCCACAGGATCGTGATCCGACGCTCCTGGACGTCAAGAGACAGACACGGCGACTGTACCAGCAGCTCAGCCAGCAGACATTCGCCACCCGTCAGGAGGCGCTCGCGGCGCTGCGCTCTCGCGCGACCCACGATATCGTCCCCGAGTCTTTTGAGGCGGTCAAGACCGGACAAGGGCGGTACAAGCTCCGGCTTCGTGAGACGGCCGTCGAGAAGCAGCTTCAGCGGCAGCGCCGGCAAGCCGGCGACGCGCTCTTTGATGACTTTGAGAGCGCGCGTGCCGAGCTCGATCGGCGGCTGCATGTGTTCCTCGATCGTGTCGGGGCGGTGGACGGCTTTACGAGGAGTCATGCCGTGAGGGCGTTTCAGGACGCGCTGGGGATCGTACCGGTCGGTGGTCGCTTCCGCATCGCGCCGAGAGAGCGGCGTGCATGAAACAACAAAAAAAAACTTGTCTCTTTTTCTCAGAGAGAGAGAAAAGAGACGCAGCGCCTATGCTGATCCCGTTTTTCTTGTTCTTGCTCATCCTCGTCCTCTGTTTCTTTCTGATGTCCCGCCGCGAGCGTTTCACGCCTCTCGATGCCGGCGACAAGCCCATCGATGCCGTCATCACGTGGGTCGACGGGAGCCGTCTCCGCGAGCAGATCCGGCGCTTTGGTGCGTACGACTACGGCCGCTTCGACAGCAACGACGAGATCCGGTTCTGTCTCCGCGCTCTGGAAAAGAATTGTCCGTTCCTCCGCCGCGTCTTTCTCGTTGTCCACGACGACGGGCACAAGCCGCGCTTCCTCCGCGAGAAGCACTACCAGCTGACCGTGATCCCGCACTCGGCCATCATGCCGGTCAAGAACCTCCCGACGTTCAACTCGATGGCCATCGAGAACTACCTCCACCGGATCAAGGGTCTGTCCGAGTATTTCATCTATTTCAACGACGACATGATTGTGACCGAGCGGCTCGATCCGTCTTTTTTCTTTACGAAAGCCATGCTCCCGATCCAGACAAGAGACACCGTTCACCGCCTCCCCAAGACCACCTCGAGCCTTTTCTGGAAAAAAGGCGCGGGCGGCACGCCGGTGGTTCGCAACCGCGACGTCTTTGACCACGACTTTCGTCTGAAAGACGTCATCCGTCAGAATAACGAGATCCTCGACGTCTGGTTCGGCCGGGCGGAGCGGTGGCGGACGGCGCACATCCCCTACGCCTGCCGGCGGTCTTTTCTGGTGTCGCTGGACGAGGCACTGAAAGGTCTCGACGCCGGTCGTGGCCGCTCCCTCTACGAGGAGACCGGCGCGGCGCGGTTCCGGAGCCTGCGCACGATCGCCCGGTACTCGTTTTTCAAGAAATACTGGGACATGCACGTCTACGGCTGTCCCGAGGAGATCCGCCCGATCCTGGCCATCGACATCACGGAGAACCGCTGTCCCGTGGAGCTGCTGTCGTCCGGGAAATATCCCACGGTGGTGCTCCACAACCGCGTCCCCTCGGAGACCGAGCCGGTCCGTGCGTGCTTCCGGCGCGTCCACGAGGCGCTGGTCGGTCTTTTCCCGGAGCCGAGCACTTTTGAAAACTGAACGTGTGCACAGGACGCTCCGGTCTTTCTCCATCCATGCGTTTCCTCTCTATGCTGCTCCCGATCCTCTGGGATCTCAAGAGCGCCTCGCTCTACCGGATCCCAGAACTCTTGTGCCGCTACCAGACGCGGCACACGCTGTGCCGTCTGGATGGGACCGAACGGATCATGGTTGCCGACGAGCTGTGGCCCGTCGGTCCCGAGGTGCAGCGGCTGAGCCGGCTGTGGTCGGTCGTACCGACGATCCGCGAGCGTGCCCGATTCCGCTGGAACGACACGACGGCGGCACACCTCCTCACGGCCGACGATGCTTTTGTGAGAGTGAGCATCCACGGACGAGCCGACCGGTGCGACGCAGGAGGCTCACACGAGCTCTATCGCATCCAGCTCGAAGACGGTGATTTTCTCGTGTGCTGCTCCGGTCATCCCTTGCTCGCCTACACGTGGAACGGCCGCATCTTTCTCATGAACGAGGAGGGCTATCAGGCCATCGGAGACTCGGCGCCGTCGCCGACGCACCGCTGTGCCGTCCAGATCCAGACGAAGCGGCTCGAGAACGGACCCCTCTACGCGGCCGTCCGCTTCCAAGACGATTCTTTCGAGTACCTGAGGATCCTCCGAGCCAAAGACATTAGCGGATGCCGCCTCCTGGAGAAACGCTCCATCGATCCTCTCCCGGAGCGGCCGGCGCTCCGGGATTTTGGCATCGCGAACCACGGCCACGTGTATTTCCTGCTCGAAAACGGCCGGTTGGTGGTCCGTCAGGTCGCCACGGGCAAAACGACCGAGTTCCGTGTCTCACCCGCTGTCGCACGGATCGTGGCCATCAGGAACACCATCTACGGCCTCTTTGCCGAGCGGTGGCGCCTCATCGCCACGTTCTAGCTAGCGGCTGGCATCGATGAAGCGCCGAAACCCGTCCACCTCCTCGGTCGGTTTTTCGGTAGATGGTGAGAGCGCGAGCCGGAGGCCGGGCGTGGCCGGATCAGGCAGCTCGATGGCAAAGAGCAGACGGAGCGAGCCTTTGTGGCCGCCGAAATGGAAGCCCTCGCCCTCCAGCGTCTTGATCACCGGTCTCGAGACCTCCGAACACAGCGCCGTTCGTGGAGGCACGCCGACCTCGACCTCCTCGCCATTGATGTGCCGGAGCCGCCGCCGAAAGCCATACAGAGCCTCGTAGAGCGACACGCGCAGCGTCGTCTCGAGATCCAGCGGGTTATCGTCCGACACCCGCCACACGTCGTGCGGCCTGTAGACGACGGTAAAGACAATATCGTTCCGACCCTTGCCGGGGATCTCGTCGCCCTCCTCGGGCAGGATGAGGTGGTTCCCCTCCGGGACGCCCCGTGGGATCGGGATCGACACCTCGGCCTCGGTCTCCCTGAAATCGGACTCGTTGTAGGAGATCCCGGCGCCGCCGCACCGGGAGCACGGAGAGACCGTCTGCGTGGTCATGAAGCCCATGCTGACCTGCTGAACCACCTGGCCCGTCCCACGGCACTGCGGGCACGATCGTCCTCCCGAGCCCTTGTAGATCCGACGCCCAATCCGGAATAGGATGGTCTTGCCCGTGTACACCTCCTCCAGGGTGACGGGGAGCTCGTAGCGCTTGGGAGGCGGCTTCCGGGATCGCCGTCCACCACCGCCCATGCCGAAGAGGCTCTCGAACAGGTTCTCAACATCCATCGGCATGCCCCCGAGATCCGGGACGTCGGTCGTCCCGAACTGGTCGTACATCTGCTTCTTGTTGGGATCCGAGAGCACCGCGTAGGCCTCGTTGAGTTGCTTGAACACCTCGGCGTCGCCGCCTTTCTTGTCCGGGTGATGGATCAGCGCCTTTTTCTTGAATGCCCTCTTGATCTCGTCCTCGGACGCGCCGCGATCCAGACCGAGCACCTGATAATAATCAACCATGGCCTGTTTTTTCTTACCACGGGTTTTGTCTTTAACCCGCCACCAAAGAAAAAAATAAATCTTATGCCCTATAAAATGAATCTTGGCGAGTTCCTCCCGTTCTATCCGCCGGAAGCATCAAAGGGCTTTAGCCGAGAGATCTTTCGTAAAAAAGAGTTCCGCGACCTTTTCGATCATGCGCTCATCGGTGGCTTTCACCGTCATCAGGTCTTTGCGGCTCGATTCCTGAGCTTCGCCACACCGTACCGCTCGCTGCTCCTGTTGCACGAGATGGGAACCGGGAAGAGCGGCGCCGCCGCGGCCGTGTTTGAGGAGCTGCGCCGGATGAAACCGGGCCTCCGGACGCTGTACGTCAGCAACAACGACTCGCTGCTCAATAATTTCAAGAAAGAGGTCTTCCGGCTGGCATCGTCCCTGTATGACCCGGCGGTGGAGCGTGCCGAGAACCCGGTCCGGCATCCGGGCGAGAGGAATCTCTTGGAGCAGCGCTTCCGCAACGACCTCGTCATCCTCGACGAGGTCCATCACCTCGTCGTCAACGAGCTGGACGGAGAGGTCAAGAAAGCCGAGGAGCCCGCGTACGCGGTCATTGCCCGCTTCCTGGACAAGCTGGAGAACCGGCGCCTCCTGCTGCTGACGGGCACGCCCATGCGCGATTCGTCCGAGGAGATCGTCAAGCTCCTGAACCTGGTTCTTCCGGCGGAGAAGCGGCTCACGGATCTGACGAAATACGTGGTAGCGGAAGACGGTGGGAAACGCCTGCGGTGGCGAGAGGGCCGCGAGGAGGCCTTCATCCGGCGGATCCGGGGCTATGTCTCTTTCTACCGGCAGCGATCCGTGCCCAAGGTGTACGAGGGAGAGCTCATCCCGCCGATGCGCTACTACCGGCTCGCCCGGCACGTCATGGAAGACCACCAGACAAGAGGCTACGAAAAAGCGTACCGTCAGGACTGTCGGGGGAAAGGTCGGTCTTTTTTTGCGTACTGCCAACAGGCCTCGCTGTTTGTGTTCCCGGACGGGTCGTTCCACCGGCCGGAGAACGAGAACAATCCATATTTCAGCCGGCGTGGCAAGAAGCGGGAGTTCACCACGCGGTTCGAACGGGAGACGGGGCTGCAGGCGGGTCTGACGACCGAGGAGAAGCTGGCGATCGTCCGTCGGCTGAGTGTCACGTACCACGACGTCATCCGGAGCATCCTCCGCCACCCGAAAGAAAAAATGTACGTGTACTGCGACAAGATCTACAACAGCGGTATCCTGGTCTGTATCCACCTCCTCTGCCAGTTCTTTGGTTTTCAGTTCCTGACGGCATCGGACACGGGCCTGACGCCCCGTCGGCGGTGCGTGCTGCTCCACGAGACGGCCGAGGAAGAGACCGTGAGCAAGAGCACCCTCGATCGGCTCAAGGATCGTTTCAACCAGGACGACAATATCCACGGAGAGTACATCCAGGTCATTTTTGGCACGGACAAGACGCGCGAGGGGATCTCGCTGCGGCACATCCGGCGTGTCCACGTGTGTGCGGGCGACTGGAATTTCGGCAAGATCTTCCAGGCCATCGGTCGCGGGATACGGCTCGGAAGCCACCAGGGACTGCCCGCCGAGACCGTCGTCCGGATCTCGCTGCACTGCGCCATGCCCAGGCGGAGCGTGGGTGTCATGACGGAGCCGGACGAGGAGCTGCCGCCGATCCTGGCGTCCTCGATCGATTTTGTCCGGTATTTCCGGGCGGAACGAAAAGACTTCAACATCAAGCTCGTGGAGCACGCGCTCATGGTCGGAGCCGTGGACTGCCCGCTGCACCGCACGGTTAATACGATCATGGACGGGATCGACGGCAGCGCCGAGTGCATGTACCGGTCGTGTCGCTACCGCTGCGCGGAGGAGCTCGATGAGGAGGTCGACGTCTCTTCTTTCAACACGTTTTACGCCACACGACCCGCCACGATCGACCATACCGTCGACCGTGTGCGTGGTCATTTCTATAACCGCACGCTGGCCACGTTTTCCGGGCTGCGGCTGGCGTTCCCAGAGATGACGGCGTATCAGCTCCATTCGGCACTTGCGATGCTCACGGATCACCCGCTTACGATCGGTTTCTGGGACGAGCGACGGCTGTACCTCCACCGTTCCAACGACGTGTTGTACGCGTCGGAAGAGCGATCCGTCGGCGCGCCGGCACGGCCGGCTGCCTGGCGGGCCGTGTTTGCCCAGAAGCCGTCGTTTGTCCGCAAGACGCCTTTTTCTGTGGTTCTTGGCGACCTCAGGCTCCGGAATTTTTCGGTTCTCTGTTCCAGGCTGTCGTCTCATCAGCAGGCCGGGCTGGTCCGAGCCGCGACAGAGGTTTTCGAGGCTTTCCCGCCCGCCTATCAGGAGGCGTTCCTCGCCGTCCTTGCCCAGAATCCGGACGGCTCCGGGCTGACGCGGTGGCTCCTCACCGACGTGTTTTCGGATGTCCTCTTCCAGAGGAACGACCGCTGGGTCTGGCGGCGGCAGCCTCAGAAGCTGTTTACGCTCGGTACCGGCGGCACGTGGGTGCACGCTCCCCGATCCGTCGACTCGCGGTACGAGGATCACGAGGCTCCGGCTTTTGTGGAACGCTACGTCCGCAACCGCGTCTGCTACGGCTACGTGGATCCAAAAGACGACAAGTTCCGCATCCGCGACGTTTCCGGAGCCGATGCCTTTACGAACAAGAAAGACGCAACCAAAGGCAAAGTGTGCAAGTCCTTTGATTTTTATCACCTCCTCTTTTTCCTCTACGTTGTTGCTCCGCAATGCGATCCCGAGAACGCGGAAGAAGAACGGATCCTCGGACGGCTCCTCGCGCTCTCCCCGGCGCGGCTGCAAGAGCGAGCCAGCGAGGTCGTCCCGGGCCTCGAGCCGTTCCTCGCGCTCGTCGCCAAGCACGACGGCGATCTCGTCGAGGCCACGCGTTTTGCCGTCTTTCAGAACGAGCGCTTCCACAACAAAAAGACCGCGCTGTGCGAACGGCTCCAGCGCTGTTTCCGTGAGGCGGGACTCATGGTCCGGCCGCCGCTCGTCCGTGAAATGAGTTAAAGGATACGGAAAGGCTCTAGAAAACGGCAATGAGCAAATCCAAGATCAACGTCATCAAGGTTCCGAACGAGGAAAGGGACGATCCCCCGTCGTCCACCGAGTTTCCGAGGATGCCGCGCATGTACCTAGAGCTCCTCGAGAACAAGGACAAGATCAAGCCGGGCGTCGTCAACAAGGAGTACGATCCGGACGAGGTCGAGACCATCGTCAGCTCTTTCCCACCGAAACCCGTCTCGGTCGCATCGGAAAACGAGGAAGAGAGCCGTGGTGGCGATGACGAGGACGACGATTCCGAGAATGATGAAGAGGAGGACGGAGGAGAGGAGGAGGAGGACGACGAGGACGAGGACGACGAGGACGAGGCAACACCACCACCGCGCAACAGCCCGGCCTCCTCGGCATCGCCTCCGGTGGCTTTTTCGATCCGCTCATCGGAGGATGAGGGGAGCACGGTGAGCCGCGTCTCGCGGCGGTCGGTCGCGTCGTCTCTATCGTCCGTAGCGCCACCGCCACCGGTGCTGAATGATCAGGAGCAAAAAAAAAAGAGCGAGACGCGAGAGAAGCTCAAGGAGATCCTCCGCGACCCGCCGCGGCTCTCGGATCTGGAAAAGACGGGCGGCCTGAAGCGAGACAAGGTCATCCCGACCATCAAGAGCCTGAGCGTCGACGAGGAAGACGAGCTCAAGCGGGAGCTCCTGTACAAGTTCGATCTGCTGAAGCGCTCGTACAAGAACGTGGACATTCCGGATTTCAGCATGCACTCCGATTACAGGAACATGAACAAGACGTACGAGAACACGCTCCGCCGCGTGTCTCTGGACACCAACGTCGAGAACTACAAGAACTACCTGATCGCCGGTTTCATGCTCATGGAGTACGTGCTGGGCTCGTGGCTCCGGTTCGACATGGCCGGCTTTACGCAGCAGCAGGTCCTCAACATGAATCAGTACGAGCGGCTGCTCATCGAGCTCGGCGAGAAATCGTACGTGCCCGACAACAAGAAATGGCCGGTCGAGCTGCGCCTGCTCGGCATGGTCGTGCTGAATGCCGTCATTTTCGTGGTGGCCAAGATCATCATGAACAAGACCGGCACGAGCCTGTTTGGGCTCATGAATGCCCAGCAGAATCAGCAGAAAAACGTCGTCAAGCGCCGGATGAAAGGGCCGTCCATCGATCTCTCGACGTTCCCGGAGACCGAGGCGACGGAGCCGGTCTAGACCAGCTGCTTCCGGATGGCCAGGATGATGTAGTCGATGACGATGAGGATCATGATGAGGATCATGAGGTACGGCACCACGGCCGAGACGACCGGCAGCCACCCAATCCCCAGGCTCACAAAAGCAATCACGAGGATGAGAAACGTACACCAGTTCTTGACAAAAAAATTCTGGAAGCCGGACATTTTTTTCTTTGTGCGATAAAAAAAAAATGTCGACGCTCCGGATCATGTCTCTCCAGGAGATCTTCCTTGTCCGGCCGAGCGCCATCTACAACGCGCTCTCGTACGTGATCAAGAACAGCGACAACCCCGGCCTCAGCGCCTGCGCCGTCCCCGGCACGACCATCTACTTTGACGCCAGCGGCGATACGACGCTCCCCTCTCCATCGGTCTTTGCTCCCAACACCACCATCGACTGCCGCTGTCTGACTTTTTTTGCCAACCTCTTTGCCGGAATTTTTGAGACCATCGTGACCGTCCAGGTTTCCTCCACCAACATCATCCAGACCTCTGCCGTGAATACCGTCAACATCTCCATCTTTTCACCCGGGGACATCTCGAATGTAAACATCAGGAACGATCAGAAGATCGCCTCGAAGATAACGCTGATCAACCTGACCGATCCCTCCACCCTGAACGGGCTCGCCAACATCTCGCTGAAGGCGATCCGGAGCATCGTCCAGCAGGCGGCCACCTCCCCGGTCTTTGATGATCCGATCAGCCGGCAGATCGTTCAGGTCTACGCCGACTACCTAAAATCCGTCCCGGAGGATCCACAGCCTTCGGCAAACCCTCTCAATTTCATGACCATCCAGACGGCCAACATGATCACGGCGAACGCCGGAAACACCTACAACCTCCAGATCTCCGACTCGACCTGGAGAAATCTAAACATCAACATCAATCAGGAGATCATCCAGGAGATCCAGCTGGAGAACATTGTCCGGGGCATCACCTTCAGATTCGCCGACCAGGTGCTCGGCCAGAACCTCCAGAAAGTCATGGATCTCATCTCTTCCGCCTGTCCGCTCCGCGGCCCGACGGTCGCAACAGCCACACCGCCACCGCCGGTGCCACAGACCATGACCGAGGCTCCGCGGAAGAGACGCCTCCTGGTCATCCTCCTCCCCATCCTTGGTATTGTGGTTCTCGTGGTTGTGATTGTGCTCTGTCTTGTCCTGAAACGACCATAAAAACTGATTTTTTTCAGTCGAGCCTGTCATGAATTACAGGGACAAGCACTGATTTTTTTTTTTCTCGACAGGTACACCATGGACGTCTGCGATCGTTTCGGACTCCGAACCGATAACCACCAGGAGTTCTGCCGAGGGATGATGCGCGCCGCACTGGAACTCCTCCCCGAGACGGCCCGCGTCTCGGATTTCCTCGCACGGCTGCGGGTGGTCGAGAAAGAACTGGCCGGGCAGCTGGCGTTCTCGCTCTCGTCAGAGCTCGCGCCGCTGGGAGAATTCTTTGTGCCGGAGGCCGCGCTGTCGGATCTGCGGCGCTGCTGGGAAAAGACCGGCGATGCCTCCCGCATGGCCGGCATCTTTGCGCAGGAGAAGCGGTTCGAGGCGCTGGATGCCATCCTGGAGGACGAGTCTTGCTCCGAACAGGATCGTACCGCCCGGCTGTCCGCGCTCCTGACCGCGTTTGCGAGCCGGCAGCACCGCTTCTACCGGCTGCGCTACGCCACCCTCCGGGATGCCAGAGAGATCCGGAGGCTGTGCGCGCGATTCCCGTTCTACCGTGATCGCGTCCTTACGGAATACGACCTCGGACGCCGCACGCGGTCGTCGTCGTGTCCCAAGCACTCGTCCGAGGCCGTCCCGACCAGGAAGCACAAGACCACCAAGAGGACGACGAGGACGGCCAGGAACGAGACCGTCCTGTACATCCGTCCCTGGGTTCCGGTCTTTGAGGCCGTCGAGGTCGCGCCCGAGGACGGTTCTTTCGAGCCGCTCTCGGGGGATTTTGTCGACGCCTGCGTCGCCGGGATGAACCGCCAGGAGGGAGAGATCCTATGCCTCTGTCTCGATGGACAGGACGCGCGGTACCGGATCCGGTACCTCGTCGGTGGGCAGTGGAAGGACCAGGACGAGGCGGTCTTTGCGCGCGAGGAGGCCTGGCTGCGGGATCGGCCGCCCATCCCCATCCGTCTCCTGGATCGGATGCCGTGCACCGCGGATTTCCGGGCGCGGGTGCTGGATCTGCTCCGCGACGCCCTCGGTGCCGTCCTGACACCGGCTTTCCGGATGGATCGCGTCATGAGCCTTGTGCTGTCCTCCCTGCCGGAGCACGGCGATGCGAGGACGCTGGCAGGATGGGTGTACGAGATCGTCGGGCGTCTCGATCCGAGGGAGCCGTGGACGAGGCATCACACGAGCCTCCCAGAGAAGCTCCGCGGCTGTTTCCTCCGTTTCGATCGTCTGGCGACGGCCGGGCACGGGATTCTGTTCCCGGAGGCCGTCTCGCCGGATCCGACAGAGTGGGAGCGCCTCCGGGAGCGTTTTTTCTGGAAGACCATGCGGATCACGATCGGGGACGACGTTCGCGTGGAGCCGCTCCCGAAACGAGAAGCCGCTCTGCCCGTCCTCGAAAAAGTTGCCGTCCTCGAGATCCGCGAAAAGACCACCCTGGTCGACGTCTCGCAGCTGGAGGAGGAAGACATCCCTTCCTGTTTCGAGACGGATCATGTCGTCTACGGCGGTGTCGACGCGTTCGGTCTCTTTTGTGAGGCGCCCGGCTATTACCGGACGGACGGCGGGGGCGGCGGTGCGGCGGCCCTGAGTGTGAGCCGGGCGTCACCGACCTCGAGGAGCTGCTCGACGAGCTCGAGAGGGACGGCTTTGACGACGAAGGATCGGACGGCGACGAGGAGGAGGAAGAAGGAGAGGACGAGGACGACGATTCATAAGCCGAGGTAGTCTCTGATGCGCTTCACGGCCTGGCGGTCTTCGCGGATGCACGCGTAGCCGAGGTCGCCGCGGAAAGAATGAGCCTTGCCGAAATCAATGAGCCGGAGCGATCGTTTCGATCGATCGATCATGAGGTTGCGCGGGGCAATGTCGTGGTGGGCGTAGCCGATGTCGTGGAGATCGGCTACGGTCCTCTTGAGCTGCCGGTAGTACCGTCTCTTTTCGGTCTCCTGGATCGTGTCCCACGCGATCTTGTTCATGGGCTGGTGGTTCTCCAGGAACTCCATGCGCAGGCTCTCGGTGCTTTTCTCGTAGCCGAGGACGCGGACGAGGTGTGGGTGCTCCGGGAGGAGCCGGTTGATGGCGCGCAGCGTCTCGTATTCGGAGGCGAGGGACTGCCCGCGCCTGGGTGTCTTGACGGCCACTCCGTCCGTCAGTGTCACCTGGCCGAAAGTTCCCTTGCCGAGCATTTCCTGAAGATGATCAATATAAAAAAATGATCGACCGGCCATCAAAATCATCATGTCTTGTGAAGAGCTCCTCGAGCTGATCGATTCGATTGCGCCCTATATACCGGAAGGGCTGTACCTCCGCCTGTGTACCGCCGTCCGGACCGTCTACCAGAAAATCAAGACCCTGGAGACGACGAACCACGAGCGGCGCCGACCGAGGCGGGACGCGCTCGACCGCCTGTACACCGTCACACGGAGCAATGAGTCCCTCTCCTCGCTTGTCCGGCACCTCCGTGCCGAGAATTACCGCCTGAAACAGCGGCTTTCCGAGAATGAGGCGTATCACATCCTCTGACCATGTTCCTTGTCCCCACACAGATAGATGTCGATCCTCACGTTTCAAGAGCCACACGTCCGCGAGCTGGTGTCCATCCTGGAGCGGAACAAGACGGCGCTGGACGCCTCGGTCATGGGCCTCGGCAAGACGTACTGCGCGACGGAGGTCGCCCGACGCCTGCGCGCCCGGCCTTTCATCCTCTGTCCCATGAGCGTCGTCCAGGCATGGAAAAAGATTACGGAGGCGTTTGGCATCCGGCCGCTGGCCATCATGAATTATGAGATGATCCGCGGCGGGAAGCATTTTGACGACGCGCTGCGCCGCGTCCCGTCCCCGTACTACCGGATCCAGACGGTGGACGGCAAGAAGACGATCCGTGTCGAGCTCCCGCCCGGATCGCTCGTCATTATCGACGAGGCACACCGGTGCAAGAACCTCAACACGCTGAACAATCAGTTCATGAAGGCGGTCTACCAGTGCCCGAACGCGAGGATGCTGCTCCTCTCGGCCACGATCTCGGATCGGCTGGAGTGCTTCCGGTCGTTCCTGTACGTGTTTGGCTGCATCCCGGACACCAAGTCGTTCAAGTCCTGGATGACTACGCAGAAGACGATCCTCGCGCGTGAGGATCCGTGCTACATCTTCAAGAACGACGCGACCCGGAAAGAAGACCTGGATCGGCGGGCGCTCCACCGCGCTCTCTTTGAGGAGAGGCGAGCCTCCCGCCTGCGCATCGGCGATGCCGGGGATGCCTTTCCGGACAACCGGGTGATCCCCGGGCTGTACCACATCGACCGCTACGAGGAGGTGGATCGCCTGTATGCCGAGCTGAACGCGGCCGTCGGCGACATGAAGAGAAAAGAGGTCGATGCGGCGGAGAGCCTGTCCCGCATCATCCGGGCACGCCAGCGCATCGAGCTGCTCAAGATCCCGATCATGATTGATCTGTACCGGGACGCGGCCGAGAACGGCTACTCGGTCGTGTTCTTTGTCTCTTTCCGCGAGACGATGGAGCAGCTGGCCGAGATCCTCGGCATCCGCGATTTCATCTGCGGCGGCCAGGAGATGAAAGAGCGCGACCTGATCATGGAGCGCTTCCAGCGGAACGAGATCAGGGCGGTCATCTGCATCATCCAGGCCGGCGGCGCGGGCATCTCCCTCCACGACATCCACGGCGACCATCCGAGGATGTCCATCGTCTCGCCGGGCTGGAGCGCACAGGATCTCGTCCAGTGCCTCGGTCGAATCCACCGCACGAACGGCAAGACCCCGTGCCTCCAGAAGATTATTTTCTGCGGACGGACGTTCGAGGAGAAGATCTGCAAGGCCATGGAGCGCAAGATGAATAACCTCTCCGGGATCAACGACAACGACCTCACCGGGATGAGCTTTGCGACGCAAAAGATCGACTGGTCGGCGGGCGAGAACGAGGAGGTGGACGAGTCGTTCTTCTACCAGGCGAGGCGGGTTGGCAGCGCGTGAGCGCGTGTGCTCCACCGAAACGCTCCATGGTCCGTCCAAACAGAAAAAAATGTTTAGAGCGGCGTGCGGGAGCGGTTGATCTCTGGTCAGGCGACTCATCGTATACAAGGATCCTTGCCAGAAATCTGGGAGCAGTTCCCATGATCTGTCTGGCGATGGCTCTCATCTCGTTAAGGTTATCTGGTTCGGGGTGCGCGGTCATGACGTGCGCTAGGGTGCGGACCATTTGTGATGGATGGCTCGGATTGGTTGATTTTTGTACGAACCACTGACGACAGACGGGATGTTTTATACCATGGCATTTTTATTTTTGACCTGTTGGTGACCGGCCTGTGTGAGCAGTTGGCGGAGCCGCCGTAGAAGATCCCGCTGCCGCACGTCCTGGACGCCGAGCCGCGACGCCTGCTCGTGACGGCCGAGGACGATCTGCTGGTACACGGGACGGTACTCGTGAAAGAAGTCGGTCTGGCTCGGCTCATCGCCCGGGATACAGAGGCCAGCCAGCGAGACGGCCAGGAACGCGTTCGTCCGTAGCCTCTCCCCGGTTCGGAGCAGCCGCTGCCACAAGTCGCGGAGAGACGATGGTGAGATCGTAAAGAAAAGATCGAAATCGAGCCGCACGAGGAGGTGTTCCAGATCCGACACGAGGTCGAGGGGCACGGTCTCGAGCATCTCGAGCAGCCGCAGCACGAGGGCGTCCGAAAAAAAGAGGCTGTCTTTGCCGCTCAGGAAATCGAGCCATTCCTCCGTGTCTCCCGGTCGGATCTCGGCCGCCAGCATGTCGAGCAGGTCGGGGAGGATCTCCTCACCGATACGTCGACGGACAAGCCTGGTCATGTCCATGAGCGCCACCAGCACATCCTGGAGAGATCCGCCGCGTCGATACTGCCTGAGCAAAACCTGGGTGAGGCGCCGTTCGAACACCCGGCGGTAGATCTCCTCGTTACGGATGGTCCCGTGCATGACGTCCATGAGCTCGCGGAAGAGCGCCGACGAGTCGATCTGCAGCTGGTGGAGGTGCCGCTGCCTCGTCTCGTTCTCGCAGAGGAACGCAAAAAGCCGGGTGCGCTGGTCGCTCGACAGGCCGGTGAGCCGGATCCGCGGGATCAGCGACAGGAATGAGTCCGGATCGTGGTGGCGGAGGAGCACCTCCACCAGGAGATCGTCCAGGAAGACGATCCGCGGCCGGAGCGGCTCCAGAGACTGCCGTCTCTGGACGCGACCAAGCAAATCTCTCGCTAGCACGCGGATCTGTTCCGGCGAGAGCAGCGATATTCTCTGGTTTATCCGGTCTCGGATAAATACCGTAATGATCCGTTCCGCGAACGGATCCGTCTCGCGGAAGATTCTCCAGGCGTCTCGGTCTTCCGCTCGGATGTCCGTCTGGAGCCGATCGAGGACAACCTGGATGGTGATGTCTTTGATGGTTTCGGGGAGCCGATCCAGGATGTCCACCAGCACGGTCGGAAAGAGATCCCGGCCCGCGGAGCGGTACAGACGGACGATAAAAGCGTGAAACACCTGGGCGTACGTCTCACGGGGCGGCGACTGACGCTCCATAACGGCCAGCAGTTCCAGGAACATTGGCATGGTTGTAATCTCGAGGTTGCGGAGGAATCGCCGCCTGGTCGGCATGGAGAGGAACTCAAAGAGCCGGCGACGACTCTCCGGCGACATCTCGGCGGGGCGGATACATGGGATGAGCCTCGGATGATCCGCGACAAGCCCGGCCAGGATCTCGTCCGTGCCGTTCCGGCGCAGCTGCTGCGGCTGGATCGGCCGCATGATCTGCTGTGTCTCGCGCTGCGAGAATCCGCAAGAGCGGAGACGTTCAACGAGACGCTGCATGTTTATTATTTATCATTTCTGCCGCCGGCGGCACTGATCCTTTTTTTTTTTTCCACCAGAGGATAAATGCTCCGCGCGCTCCAAGGCTTCCTGGGCATCCGGGACGACGGCCTGTATCAGCTCCAGGAGGCTCCGCACGGGCTGGCCTCCAGGAAAAACATCCGGACGGGTCAGAAAATCATGAAGATCCCGAGGCGATGCCTCATCGAGGCATCGACCCTCCCTTTCCAAAACGACGACGTGGAGGTCAATTCTCGTCTGGCCTTGTTCCTGGCTCGTGAGGCTCAGGACAAGAAAAGCCGGTGGAAGCCCTATCTGGACTCGATGCCAACCAAGAAAGACCTCCTCGGCCATCCGATGTTCCTCCAGGGCGACGATGCCAGGGCACTGAAAGAGACCTCGGTCGGTAAAGGCGCGCTCGGAAACATCTTTCGCTACATGGAGTCGATCCTCCGCGACCACCAGACCCTCCTGAAAAAAAAGAGGCGGTTGGGATTCGTTCCCGACTGGGAGGATTTCTTGTACTACCGCATCCTCGTGAGCTCCAGGAATTTCGGCTACCGCCGGAACGGGATCGACGAGTCCGGTATGGTGCCGTACGCGGATCTGCTCAACCATTCGTTCAAGCCCAATACGGTGTGGTATTTTGACGATGCGTCTGATTGTTTCGTTGTGGAAGCCACCGAGCCCATCCCCGCCGGGAAACAGATCTACGACTCGTACGGCCAGAAGCCCAATAACGAGCTCTTTCTCTACTACGGTTTTACGCTCCCGGACAATCCCAACAGGATCGATCATTTTAATCTGGACGACAGCAGAAAGGCGCGGCGCCGCAAACAGGCCTGGCTCAAAAAGACCAGAGACCCGAACGTGCGGCGCCTACTCACGGAGGAGCTCGGATAGCGCCCCGGTGATGATGGCCTTGTTCTCTTTGGAAAAGAGGAAATACTCGTCGTGACCAAAGAGCACCACCAGCGACGAACGCGTGGCGAGGCATCTATGGAGACAGACGGACTCTGTGAGCGGAGAGGACGTGCTGGCCTTGTTGTGAAAGAGGACGATCGGGCACGAAAGCATGGGGAGATGTACTCTCGAATCGAGGCGCGCGGCCTTTTTGTCGGGCGGCCACACAGAGCCGCGGAACGCCCGGCTGGATACCAGGCTCGTAAATCCGTTGAACTGGACGATCCATGCCGGCTGGAAACCGATCGCCAGGCGCTGGAGGCCCGCCGCGACGGCGGACTGGAGGAAACACCCTTCCTCCACGCCGATAAACCCGACGCGCTCCCACGCGCGGAACCGAGCCAGCGAACGACAGGCATCGATGGCGTCCGAGACGATCTCCTGGGAGGTCGCCGGCAGATCCAGGAACAGGACGTCGTAGCCGACAAATAGATCCCGCAGCACACCGAGGTGAGCCTGTCTTTCCGGGAAAGACATTACAAACACGAGCGCCAGACGGTTTCCCGCCGCGCCCTTGTTCCAGAAACCGTACAGCCCGGTCTCAAAAACGACCGCCTCGAGGCCATCCGGCGCGGCGGGCAGCGTTTTCCATCGTTTTTTTTGTCGAAAAAGCGACAAGAAAGCCATGTACAGGAAAAACACCGCGTACATGCCAAAAAACCGGGTAAGCCACATTTTATCCCTCTTTTCTGCGATCCTTAAATCGTTCGCCAAACCGGTCTAAGGCAGCGGCAAGACGACTGTGGAACGTGTTTTTTCACACGGGTCGATACGCGCGTCAGGTGCGGCACCTATTCGTAGACCAAAAAAAAAAAATGATCGGAATGTGTATCCGGCACGCACTTAAATAGATGTTTCGGCAGCTGATCACACGGGTTCTGCGAGAAGATCCCAGGCCGCTTGGACGGTGGTGCAACGTGGGCGATCACCCGCTCCGCCAGCCGCTCGACTGGAAAGAAAAAAACAAACAGCGGCGTGAAGCGCTCCGAGCGCAACAGATCGATCCGTTCGAGCGCGCGCGGTTTCCAAGAAATCCGGATGCTGGCAAGTGTTGACATTTTCATCTTTTCATCCCGGCCAGGAAAAAGAATCGTGCCGGTGATACCAGTTGTCTTGTTTTCCGTCGGAGCCGTGACCAGGAATACAAGAACATGATGAGTCTATTCTATTGTAATCCATCAAAATTTTTGTCAGTGGCGCATGACGAAACAGCGGACGACCTGGAGCGCCCGGATCGCAGCCTCGGGTTGCACTGTTTTTTCATTTCTTTTCCAGAGAAAAAAAATTAGACCCACCCGACACAGCGCCGGACGAGCTCTGCCCGCGCCCTCTCCGACGTGTGGATGCCGTCCCACAGATCCGTGATATCCTCACCGAGGTGGTTCAGGAGTGGTTCACGGCCGCCTGGGTGTCGGTCGAGCCAGTCTCTGATGCCAATCACCATGCCGCGGTAGATCACCGAGTCTCTCGGTACGCGGGTCATCGGCTCGATCCGCTCGTCCCAGCGCGCGACGAGCTCCTCGACGGTCGCGAGCGCGCCCTCCGTCCACCCCTGTCGATCCGAGAAAGCCTCCCCGACCACAAACAGCCCCGGCAGGCGCAGCGGCTGCGGGTGGATCGCGAGAGAGGCCAGCGGCCGATTCCGCCACTGGTGAACCGCCTTTTCCCAGTAGTGGGAGCGGAGCTCCGTCACGCCGGTAAACACGCGGCGGACGGCCGTGTAGCACCACGACGGGTAGGCGAGAAAGACCTCTGCCCAGAACCGCGCGAGTCGGCCCGACGTGTACGAGGCCTGAAACCACTGGTTTCCGTAGCTCGATGCGATCTTCTGATTCAGCACGCTCTCGTCCTTGACGTAAAAAAAAGATGGATCCATCACGGTCGTCCGTGCATACAGCCGGTGGAGCGGTCGAGCCACCACGCAGGACGCGAGCGGCTCGAGATCCACAAACACCGACCAGCGGCGCCAGGCGTCCGGCGGGCAGGCCAGGATGACGCGCTCGGCTCTCGTGGTCTCGTCCACAAAAGAATTGTGGCCCGTGCGGCGGCGGATCATGATCCGGTAGCCCCCGGCCACTCTTACGACGTCCAGCACGCGGCAGCCCGTGCGTGCCGCAACGCCGTCCGCCAGCCGCTCCACCAGCCCGTCAAAGCCCTCCCGGATGACGCGGTACGCCGTCGGATAGGTGTGCTCGCTGACCGCGTCCGCGCTGCCGAGGTATCCGCTGAGAAGATCCCGCCGGAACGCCCCCACGACGCTCAGGCCGCTCATCAGCCACGAGGCAAAAACGGAGACGATGCCAGGTTTCGCCGGCACCGCGGCCGTCATTGTTGTCGGCTTTCCAATACGGTCAAGATGGCAGCCGAGTGCTCGGACGAGACGAATCATGCGCCTGTGCGTGTCCAGCACGCGCCACGGCCCCGCCTCGTACAAGAGTCTTTTTTCGTCATCGCGGATCGTCCGCACCCGCCCGCCGAGCCGTTCGTGCTGCTCCAGGACAATGGCATCGTTCGTTCCGCCGAGCGCCCTCGCCGCGCAGAGCCCGGCGATCCCGCCGCCGATAATGACGACCCGCGCCGGCATGTTTTTTCTCGCTGGTTTTATTTTTTCTTTAGGGCGCGGTGCAGGCGACGGGGAGCGCGTCCAGGCTGTCCAGGAGCCGATCCAGCGACAGCCCATCAACGATCCGGAGGAGCGCCAGGTCGTTCTCCAGATCGAGGAGCGGCACCAGGTGCGCCATCCGCAGCGCCGCGACCTCGTGGAGGCTCCGCGCGAGCGTCCTGCCGGCATCGCTGACGAATGCCCCGTCCTCGATCAGACGGCCCGTCCTTGTCCGGAAATACTCTTTCATGTCCTGGCGGATGTCGTAATTGGTCATCTCGGGCCGGCACGCCCGGCGGTACTCGACCATCCGAGCCAGGTTGTAGGAGGCCAGCAGGTCGGCCTCCCTAGGGACGTGGTACTCGTGCGACGAGCCGTTCGGAAAGACAAAGCCGTCCCCCGTAAACGTCTTGCGGTAGCTCATGGTTTTCATGATCTCCATTATGCGCAGGCGCTCTTCCGGGCGAAACCACCGGATGAGGTGCTGTTCTACGAACGGTTCCCGGTCGCCCTCGTACTTGGGATCGACAAGGTCGTGGAGCAGCGCGACCGTGGCGATCCGTGTGTGCTCCCGTCTCGATAACGGACGCTCCGAGCGCCGCAGCAGCTCGATCGACCAGAACAGAACCTCCTTGCTATGCCGCTCGTTGTGCGAATCGTCGATCCCGTGATCGAGGCTCAGGTCTCGGACGAGCCTAAACGACTCTGGGAGCGACGGCGCGTACGCCAGGGCGACCACCGGCATCACGATCCACAGAAAACGCATCTCTCGTGTCTACAGACCCGTCCGTTCCGTCTTTAGACCGGGTAAAAATTTTGTTGGTTGATAACAGGCATGTGCTTCGCCACTGATATCCCGCTGTGGCTCCAGTACCAAAAGCTGCTGCGCGGCCGCGCCCAAGGCTTTCGCTACATGCCGCTGTATCTTGAATTCACCACATGCCACACTACGGAGACGAGATCTCGAGGAGCTTCGAGTTGTTATTCACCCGGATCTTGATCTGGTCAATGACGTAGTCGATGCGGCACTCCACCAAACGGTCGTCGGCATACGTCTGCTTCATGTTGTTCAGACCCTCGATGCACCGGTCGAGCTCGTTGGTCAGCCGGAGGATCGTGTGGTTGCGCGACTCGGACGTGTTCGGCGCCTGCCGATCCTCGTGGCTCATCAGGGTCTTTTCGTTAAGCGAGAACGCCGCGTCGACGACGCGCACGATAAAAGAAACGGATTTCATCCGGTCTTCCTGGTACAGCCACCGCACCGCGCCCTGGAGAAAATATTTTGGCGCAATATTGATGAGGTTATCCCGGACGCTGATCTTGTCGCCCGGCTTGATCCGGGAGATGACTTTCAGGTTGATAAAGATCTCGTCATGATCGAAGCCCGTTTCTGGCGCGGCATCCTCGACCGGACAGTCCTCGTCGCGGAGCATTTTTAGGCAACAACCGTATCTCCTTAAGATCAGGCAACATCCATATCGTCTTGTTTCCGCCCCGCACACTCGGCCGCGTATTTTTGGAGACGATCGGACCAGCCGCTGCCGTAATGCGTGATGAGCTCTTCACCGGCAGAAATAGCTCTTGTGGTCTTGAAAAAAGCAAAAGTAAAGCCGCCCATACTCACAAACCCGATCTCGCAATTGATGGCCGAGAAAGGGACGACGCACTGACGGGGGTATTGTCTTTCACGCTGCGTCTGTCCCGGCAAGAAATTGGCGCTGTTAACATACCGGGGGCTCAGCATGTAATGTTTTTGTTGGTGAGCCTTGTTAACGAGACGGATGTTGCCAAAATAATAGTCCTGATGCCCAGGCTGCTGGCGGAGCACCGTCTGCCACTGATCATCAGGGATCAGCCGGCCCATGTAAAATCCGAGGAGGCATCTCTGGGGGATGTCGACGCGAGCAAAGAGGCCGGACGCGCCACCGAGACAGGGGAAAGAGCTCGCATGGCAATCAATGGATCGTCTTGATCCTGACGCTGTTGTCGCTTTTTTCGTTTCTCATCATTATGCTGTTGCGACATTTAATTCTTGACAAAAAAAATATCTTTTTTTTTACCAACAACTAGTAAATGAGCAGCGGTTTTACGGCCTTGTCCTGTCCCTACGTCCCTAACGTGGCCTCTTTTGTGAGGACGGCGGGCAGCACCGGGTGTACCGGCACCTGTCCCCCTGTCTATTTCAATCCGATCCTCGGACCTTTCAATGCCTACGTCCCGGCGGCCGGGTGTACCGGACCGTCCTACCAATACCCGGCCGTCTGTACGACGTCGGCTACCGGCCCCGCGCGTGAGCCGTGAGACGAGCCGCGAGCTCGGAGCTGTTGCCTTTCAGCGGCAGGTTATGCTTCTTGCACTCCTCGCGGAGAGCCCGGATCGGCATGGAGGCGAACGAGACGGGCGGCGGCCGTGCCACCGGCGTCGACGGACGGCTCGGGGGCTCGTCCTCGTCGTCCTCGTCATCCAGGAGAACCGGTGAATATCCTCCGCCGACCGATCCGGCCTCCGAGACCGCCGGTGAAGCGACCGGTGAAGCGGCGATCGGCGCGACCGCCCGATCGTTGTACTCCCGGCGCTCCTCCTCCCGGAGCGCGCGCCAGCGCCGCGAGACCTCCCTGGAAATGTCGCCGAAGCTCATGGACGGATCGGTCTCGCGGATCTCGGGCCGGACGGTCTTGGCGAAATTCTGGTAGCCGGACGGGCGGGCGGGACGCTTCTTCTTGGTGGTCTTGGCGCTGCCGGCAACCTGCTTCCAGGCCTCGGTCAGATCTTCGTGGCGGATGTCGTAGCGGGCCGAGACGTCCCGCAGAAAAGACTCCACGGCGCTGTCGATCGCTTTCGTAATCTTGGTGGAAAGGTTCATCTGAGGCAGATCAGAGAGAGTGTCCATGAGCGGTTATTCTTTTGCTTGATTCATCGGTTGCGTCCAAGGCAGGCAGATCAGTTTTTACGCACCGCTCATTTCATCCTCTCGATGCGGACGTGGAACCAGGGCACGTCGTGACCGTGGGTGCGGACGCGGAACGGGTGTTGCTCGCGCCGGAGCTCGCTCAGGAGGCGGGCGAGCAGGGCCTCCTTGTCGGTGGCGGTGGCGTTCAGGGCAAAGAGCGAGATGTTCCCGTACGCCTTCCGGTGTCTCTTGTCCGGACACGGGCAGACGAGGCGCGTGCCGGAGGGCGTCGAGAAGACCATCGTCCGCCGATTCTTGCCGCAGAGCGCCGAGACCTTGTCGCGGAAGCGCTCAAAATCCGTGGTGTCGGCGAGTCCAGGGGCGGTCGTGAGACGGAACCAGAACACGTCGCGGTGCCGGATCGATGTCTCGCCACTGCCAGTAGAACCGGCGCTTCCGCGAAGCGGCGGCGAGGCAGCCGAACATCGGCTCGGAGAGGCTCGTACCGCTCTTGAGAACCTCGGCAACGGTCAGCCTGCGCCCGCCAGAAACGAGGTAGTACCGCCCGGCGTTCGCCACGACGCAGATGCCGTCCGTCATTTTATTCTCGAAAAAAAAATAAAATGAGAGTGCTGGCGCTTTTGGGGGGTCTCGCCGTCGCGTCCGCCGCCGCGCTCCGGGGCGCGGCAGAGACGTGGCGCTACACCGCTGCCAACCAGAGCCTTTTTCTGAATCAGGAAAAGATTGTCGTGCGCGGCATCACCTGGCGAGGGCTGGACACGGAGATCATGGCACCGCTCGGTCTCTGGCGCCACTCCATCGAGTTCTACCTCGACACGCTCCGCTCGCACGGATTCAATGCCGTAAGACTGGTTCTGGATGAAGACTGGGTGGTACACAAGACGCACATCCCGGCATTCCCGTGTCAGGTGATCTGGGAACCGGAGGGCTCGTCGCTGGACATCCTGGATGCCGTCATGGACAAGACCCGGCGCAAGCAGATGTACGTCGTCCTGTCCATGGAAAGAGGGGGAGAGACCGCGTGGGACGTGATCCTGAACCGCTACGGCGCGTACAGGAACCTCCTGGGGAT
>RGVZ01000271.1 GCA_010029825.1 bacterium
GCCGGCCGGTCACAGTTGTGGAGGCCCCACAAACTCTCATAATTTTTTTGAAAACATTACACACAGAGTCCGTTATTCCTGTTACCCTTTTACTCCCCACACCCCCTAACCCTCGCATGCACCCCAGAACCCGTGATACATTCAATCGCATGGAGCAGTCTCAAACCGCAGACCCATTCCTGCCCGATTGGCTAACCCCTCGGGCACAAGTTGTTGCGCCTAATCTCAAGCCACAACCAGTCGCACCAGTCGTCCCCACCCATCTTCTTGATGCCCAGGAACGCAAGCGGCTCACTCGTGAACTTCTTGACGCTACCTTCAACGCCATGTTTGAACGGGTGCTGACTGAGATCACCTGCGGGCGCAGTTTGAAATCCATCGTCGCTGAAGACATGCGCGACATCGACTATGCGGCGTTCTGGCAGTGGATCAAACGCGATTCGCGGCGCACGGAGCGATACAAGGAAGCCAAGGAGTTGCGCACCGAGTGGTGGGCAGGGCGCATCATCGAGATCGCCGAGGCTGACGACACCGCCGAGGACGTTGCGCGGTCGAAGATCAAGATCGACACTTACAAGTGGTTGATGAGCGCCGACAACCGCAGAACCTACGGTGAGACCAAGCAGATTGAGTTGTCCACATCGATCAGCATCACCGCGGCACTGGAGCAGGCACGCTCCCGCATCGCCACGCTGCCCATCGTTGAGGACATCACCGATGTGGATGATCCTGCGGCACTACCCGCGCCTGACAACACTGACAACACCGACAACGACTGATGCCCGCACAACGCCCTCGCTACGCTCCCCAGGAGGAGCAGGAGTTGATGAGCCAGCTCTGGTCGCCCATGCTGGCCAACGACCCCGAGGCGTTCGTCATGTTCGTCTTCCCATGGGGGCAGAAGGACACACCACTCGAACGGTTCACCGGACCCCGTGCGTGGCAGCGCGAGGTGCTGCGTGAGATCGCCAGGCACATTCGCACGAACAAGGCACCGGACGCCGTGCTGCAGGCCCTGCGCACGGCCATCGCATCGGGACGGGGCATCGGGAAGAGCGCGCTGGTCAGTTGGCTGATCCTGTGGATGTTGTCCACGAAGATCGGCTCGAGCGTCGTCGTCAGCGCGAACAGCGAGAACCAGTTGCGCAAGGTGACCTGGGGCGAGTTGACGAAGTGGGCCACGATGTCGATCAACGCTCACTGGTGGGAACCATCGGCCACCAACCTCGCACCGGCAGCGTGGATCACGGAGCTTGTCGAGCGGGATTTGAAGAAGGGCACCCGGTACTGGGGCGCCGAGGGGAAACTGTGGTCTGAGGAGAACCCGGACGCCTATGCCGGCGTACACAATCACGACGGCATGATGGTCATCTTCGACGAGGCCAGCGGCATCCCCGACAGCATCTGGTCCGTTGCCGCGGGCTTCTTCACCGAACCAGTCCTGCATCGTTACTGGCTCGCGTTCAGCAACCCGCGCCGACCATCGGGCTACTTCTACGAGTGCTTCAACGGCAAGCGGGACTTCTGGACAACGCGCAGCATCGACTCGCGCAGCGTTGAGGGCACCGACCGTGCGATCTACGACCAGATCATCGCCGAGCACGGTGAGGACAGCCCGCAGGCCCGCGTTGAGGTCTACGGGCAGTTCCCCAGCACCGGGGACGACCAGTTCATCGGGCCGCACCTAGCCGACCAGGCAGCGAAGCGGCCCAAGTACAAAGACCCCAGCGCACCCATCGTGATCGGCATCGACCCTGCCCGGGGTGGTGCGGACTCCACTGTCATCGTTGCCCGTCAGGGGCGGGACATCGTGGAGATCCGGCGGTACAAGGGCGACGACACCATGACCGTGGTGGGGCACGTTATTGAAGCCATCGACGAATTCAAGCCTGCGCTGGTGGTCATTGACGAGGGTGGACTGGGCTACGGCATCCTTGACCGCCTCACCGAGCAGCGGTATAAGGTGCGCGGTGTGAACTTCGGCTGGAAGTCGAAGAACCCCGTTATGTGGGGCAACAAGCGCGCCGAGTTGTGGGGTGCCATGCGCGAATGGCTCAGAACCGGGTCGATTCCAGAAGATAGGCAGCTGAAATCGGACTTGACTGGCCCCAAAACCAAGCCCGACTCGTCTGGTAGGATGTTCCTAGAGTCGAAAAAAGACATGAAATCTCGCGGACTAGCTTCTCCTGACGCTGCTGACGCGCTGGCAGTGACGTTTGCGTTCCCCGTGGCGCACCGCGAGCATGTAGAACGCCCCCGCACCGTTACAATGCGCGACAGATCAATGGCCTCCTCTGGGTGGATGGGATCGTAATGGCTACGAAAAAGTCCGTGTCGTTGAGCGTTGGACGCGGCGAGAAACTACCTGCCAGCCAGGGCGCCGGGTTGACGGCCAAAGGCCGCGAGAAGTACAACCGCGAGACGGGGTCAAACCTCAAAGCGCCGGCACCGAACCCCAAGACCGAGGCGGACAAGGGGCGCAAGGCCAGTTTCTGCGCTCGTATGGGTGGGGTTGCGGCCAACGCCAAGGACGGCGAACGCGCCAAGGCGGCGCTTAAACGATGGAAGTGCTGATCATGGCTACCAAACCCGGGCTTTACGCCAACATCAACGCCAAACGCGAGCGGATCGCGGCAGGCAGCGGCGAGAAAATGCGCAAGCCGGGTGCGGCAGGCGCTCCGACCGCCAAGGCGTTCAAGGAATCGGCTAAAACGGCCAAACCCAAGGGTAAATGACATGCCACTCGTCAAATCACCAAGCCCAAAAGCCTTTCGCGCCAATGTGAAGGCTGAAATGGCCGCAGGTAAGCCGCAAAAACAAGCCGTCGCCATCGCGTACAGCGTCAAGCGCGCCGCGGCTGCCCCAAAACCCAAGAAGTAACCATGCCTCAAGACTATTCGGGTATTGCCGCAGCCAGGTCGGTGTCCACGAACGGCGGCGCCAAGAAAGGCGACGCCGAGATCCTAGCCACTGCGCGCCAGCGGCTGGACATGGCGATGACGGCGTACTCGGAGTCACGTGAGGATGAGCTAGACGACCTGAAGTTCTTTGCTGGCAGCCCGGACAACCACTGGCAGTGGCCAGCAGACGTTCTGGCCACCGGTGCAGGTGACGTTCTGGCCACCCGCGGCGCGGTGCAGGGCCAGACAATCAACGCTCGCCCGTGCTTGACGATCAACAAGTTGCCCCAGCACGTTCGGCAGGTGACCAATGACCAGCGACAGAACCGCCCAAGTGGCAAGGTTATTCCTGCCGATGATAAAGCCGACGTCGAGGTCGCAGAGATCTTTGACGGCGTCGTGCGGCACATCGAGTACATCAGCGACGCTGACGTCGCCTACGACACCGCCTGCGAAAACCAAGTGTCGTTTGGTGAAGGCTACGTCCGCATCCTGACCGAGTATTGCGACGACACCACATTCGACCAGGACATCAAGATCGGACGGATTCGCAACTCGTTCTCGGTCTACATGGACCCGTTAATCCAAGATCCGTGCGGCGCAGACGCCCGGTGGTGCTTTATCACCGAGGACATCTCGCAAGACGAGTACGAGCGCCTCTATCCTGAAGCCGCTCCGGTCAACACGCTGATGTCGCTGGGGGTCGGTGACCAGTCGCTGAACCAGTGGATGAACGAGAAGACCGTTCGCATCGCTGAGTATTTTTACGAAGAGTACGACCGCACCCAGCTGAACCTGTACCCGGGCAACCAGACCGCGTTTGACGGCTCGCCTGAAGACAAGCAACTGCGCATGGTGTACGGCAAGCCGACACGCACCCGCATGGCTGACCGCAAGAAGATCAGGTGGTGCAAGATCAACGGCTACGAGATCCTTGAGACGGCCGAGTGGGCTGGCAAGTACATCCCGGTCGTGCGCGTGGTCGGCAACGAATTCGAGGTTGAGGGTCGGCTGTATGTGTCGGGCCTGGTGCGCAACGCCAAAGATGCCCAGCGCATGTACAACTACTGGGTCAGCCAAGAGGCTGAGATGCTGGCGCTAGCACCCAAAGCACCGTTCATCGGCTACGGTGGCCAGTTTGAAGGCTACGAGTCGCAGTGGAAGACCGCCAACACCCAGAACTGGCCATATCTGGAGGTAAACCCCGACGTGACGGACGGTGCGGGTTCTATCCTGCCCCTGCCGCAGCGCGCACAGCCGCCCATGGCGTCGTCTGGACTGCTGCAGGCTAAGGCAGGTGCTGCTGAGGACATCAAGGGCACCACGGGCCAATACAACGCCTCGCTGGGCCTCCAGGGCAACGAACGTTCTGGCAAGGCCATCTTGGCCCGTCAGAAAGAGGGCGACACCGGCACTTATCACTTCGTGGACAACCTGGCGCGGGCTGTTCGCCATGTCACGCGGCAATTGGTTGACCTGATCCCCAAGATCTACGACACCCAGCGCATCGCTCGGATCATCGGTGAGGATGGTGAGTCCAGCATGGTCAAGATGAATCCCATGCAGGATGAGCCGGTCAAGAAGATCGTCAACGAGCAGGGCATCGTGATTGAGAAGCTCTACAACCCCAGCGTTGGCAAGTACGATGTGGTGGTGGTGACAGGCCCGGGCTACGCCACGAAGCGCCAAGAGGCGCTGGAGGCCATGGCGCAACTGCTGCAAGGCAACCCACAGCTGTGGCAGGTGGCTGGTGATCTGTTTGTCAAGAACATGGACTGGCCAGGCGCGCAAGAGATGGCCAAGCGGTTTGCCAAAACCATCGACCCGAAGCTGATGAGCGACGCGGACGAGAACCCGGCGCTGCAAGCGGCCAATCAGCAGATCCAAGCGATGATGCAGGAGATGCAGCAAATGGCCGGAATGCTGCAGAATGTGCAGCAATCAATCGAGGCTCGTTCGGTTGAGATTGACGAGTTCAAGGCGCAGTCTGACGCCAACATCCGGTCTTATGAGGCTGAGACGCGCCGGCTGCAAGCAGTGGCCGCGGGCATGCAGCCCGAGCAAGTGCAAGAGGTTGTGATGCAGACGTTGCGTGATGTAATGACCGCAGGTGAGTTTGATGAACTCCAAGCCCTATTTG
>RGVZ01000272.1 GCA_010029825.1 bacterium
TCGTGAACGCCATGTCCGCTTGAGCGTTCCACACGGCGGAGAAAAAGCTCTCTCCCGCATCCGGATACCACCGCAATTGTGGATCGGCTCGGAAAACGTTCAACCAATCTTCCAGAAAGATCGGCCGCTCTGATGGCATCGAGAGAATGACGACGTTGATGAGTTGGAGGATGATGCATGCGAGCAACGCAATCAAGAGACCGTTCTGTGCAACACGAAAACGTGTTTGCACAATCGTGGAGGAAAAAATGCAAAGGACGATAGAGGTGACAATGAGGAAGGCACTGCAAGACGCGAGGAAAAGGAAGGGGGGACAAGAATGTCGCTGTTTCGCACGGAGAACGTTTGCTATCCACACCGGCACGAGCACGCTCGTGAGCACGACAAGCCACGTGGGCGAACGTTTGACCGAACGAACCAGTCCGACGAGGCTCCCCAACCACAACACGAGACACAGGAAAGACATAAGCAGCGTGGCTTGCACGTATCGGAGAAACGTATCGGACAAGATCATGGCTGTGAGTGACAACAACGGCCTTTTGTAACAAACGACGATATGACTTGGATGCGACATTATTGCGACGTTCCACACGATATCCTATGACATCATTCATACCATCAGATATAATCAGTGATACGGATCGAAAACAAACGATGGAGATCCGTATCCGTCCGCTGCCCGTGGACCTCATTCCGCCGTCGTATAGCAACTGTCATGACGTTCTCCAAGGCGGCTCCAAGATTGTCGTCATTGGCAAGCCCGGAACGGGCAAGACGACGTTGATTACGAGTTTGCTGTACGAAAAGTCGGGCATCTTTCCCGTGGCCATGGTCATGTCCGGAACGGAAGACAGCAACGGTCACTACCGCAAGCTCTTTCCGTCGACGTTTGTCTACAACCGCATGGACGAAAAAAAGTTGGAGGACTTTGTCACGCGTCAAAAGGTGGCCAAGTCCCATCTCCCCAATCCCTGGGCCGTGCTACTCCTCGACGACTGCACGGACGACCCCAAGATCTTCAACAAGCCGCTCTTTCAGAGTTTGTACAAGAACGGGCGGCACTGGAAGCTGTGGTTCATCCTATCACTGCAGTACTGCATGGACATCAAGCCCGTCATTCGCACCAACATTGACGGCACGTTTATCCTCCGCGAATCCAACTTGCGCAACCGCAAGGTGCTGTGGGAAAACTACGCGGGCATCATTCCCGACTTTACCATGTTCTGCGCAATTATGGACCAAATCACGGACAACTACACCGCTCTGTACATTCACAACGCCACCCAGTCCAACAACCTGGAGGACTGCGTCTTTTGGTACCGCGCGCGGCCGGTGCCGGCGGACTTTCGCTTCGGCTCCAACGACTTTTGGCGCTTCCACAAACAGCGCTACGACAACGACTACAAGGATGCCTTCCTGTGAGATAGTGTCGTTGTTCATTCCTCATTAAGCTTCGGGAGCGGACGGCGGAACGGAAAAGACCTTTAGTGCATTGGTGCTGGTAGCCACTTTGCTCCCCTTGTGGATCATAAAGGCGACAACACCAAGCAAAGCCAACAGAACGATCCCCATGACGATATATGCCCATACGGGCAAGTTGTGACCCGCTGCTGCATTGGCGGGTCCAAAGGCGGCCTCGGTGCCTGTCGACTGACTCGTCTGCGCGTTGGTGAGGTTGGTGATGTCGTTGGTGATGCCCGCGGTCTGAAATGCCGTATTGATGGCCGTCGCCGACAGCAAGTTGAGCGCCACATCGACCTGGTTCCCTTGCGTGAAGCATGGTAAGCAGTTGCCGCCGCAGTTAAACACGAGTTCATTGGTCTGGTTCATTTGCGTCGTAATGGCATTGGTCGAGTTGAAAATGTTTTGGTTGACAGTGTTGGTGCTGAGTTGCTGTTGCATCTCAGCCAAGCTCTTGCCCGTCTGCGCCGTGGCGCCCTCGCCTGTGGAAATGTTTTGCATGTTGCCCACGGCTTGCTGAAGCGTCAACTGCGTTTGGTTGGCAATGGCCTGGGAGGCGTTCTGACTGGCGTTGATCGTGCTGTTGATCACGCCCGTGTTGCTTTGCGACAAGCATGGCGCACCGCTGCTCGTGGGCTGCAGCGCGCACGTCATGGTGGTGGTGGAACCGTTGGGGTTGGTGGTCGTCAATGTTTCGCCCGGACCGGCGCATTGGTTGAAACTCGCCGTGTTGAGTTGCGTGGTTGCGACGTCAATGTTGTTGCTCAAGTTGGTCAGAATGCAGTTGGCCGTGTCGGTGGACTGCTGGTAGGCGCTGTAGAGCACGGCCATGTTGCTGCATCCCTGCTCGGCAGAGGCGTCGAACGAGTTTTGCACACCGGCGCTCATCATCAGTCCCTTGGCGTAGGCGCTCGCCGAATCCGACACGGACTCCATGTCGCAGGACTGGCCCATACCGAGCGCGTTGGCGCACTGCTGCGCGTTGCTGGGGGAAAAGTTGGGCGGCGGCAACGTTGCGCAGTTGGCGTTGGCGCTAGCGACGGACGGGTGGATCGGATAGATGGTCGACGATCCCGGGGCCAAACTGGCTTGGTAAATGAGGTTGCAGGGCGGACCCTGGGATGGGCTGCACTGCGGCGCACCGGATATGTAGGGTTGTGGTGTGGACGACATGTGTCACTCTTTTGCTTCTTTACGCATTTTTCTTCTTTCCATCTCTGACGCGGAGAAAGAGCCAGCGACCGAGCAAGAGACCGACGGCGTTGTACAGCAAGTCCGTCATGTCGCAACAGTCGAACCAAATCTCGGCCACTTCCCACACGGCGCCAATCACGAACCACAGGAGGATGGAATCCGGAAAGAGGTAGCCCAACACGGTGTAAACCACCAAGTGGTTCGCGTTCCATCTCGTGACGAGACAGCGCACGCGCCGCTTGGCGGGCGATCGCAGCGAATGGAGGACGCGGTGCTCCGTGCCGCGGTAGACACAGCCCTGAAAGAAGCGGTGTAGCGGAGGACAGATCTGGATGAAGCCAATGGCAATTCCGATTACGAAAACGGCCACCACCCACCGCGCGTATCGACCTGGCATTTGTCATCATCATGGAAAGAAAACCATGCGTTTCCTTTTTCACAGAGGTCCCACTGGGAGTCGAACCCAGGTCGGCAGATTCAAAGTCTGCAGTGATACCGTTACACCATGAGACCTTTCTGACACATTCCCACGTCCTTAAATGCCTTTGTCAGTCGTCGTGTTCTGGCGGCGCAAAGATGGCGTCCGTGTCGATGTGCGTGTCGGCGCGGACCTTTCGGAGAAAGAGGCAGGCGGTACGACGGGCTTCCTGCACGAGGGCGCGGTCGACGACGTCGAACGAATCGGGGTGCATTTGGTATGGGCGCCAGCGCACAAAGGTGGGGAGTCGGCGTAGAAAGGCGCGCTGCTCGCGTGCGAGAACCGAGGCGAAGAAGTGTTCGTCGGGGATAGGAACGTGCGCAAAGTCCCGTGCCGTCTCTCCATCGATGGTGATGAAGGGAACTTCACGAAGATCCTCACGACCCTCGAGATCACGACCGGGGACTTCTAACTTTTGTTCACGAGCTTCGAGCTCGGCTTCCTCTGAATGCTCTTCTTCAAGGTCGTACTCATTAGCAATCATCATGACATCAGCACGGGCAGGAAGTTCGGGCCCATACACTTCGATAATTTCACCGGTGACACCGGTTTCTTCTCCATTTTCAGGAAAAATCAGACGGGTTCGAACCCAATCGCCTGGCTCAGGATGAAAGTTGCCCAAAGTGGGAAGGTAGACTTCTTCACGGCTTTTTTTCCGTTCGTAGACAACCTTACCGCCTTTGCCACGATATTCGGGACTAAACTTTCCAGTCATCTCGCGGAAGCGATGGGAGAGTACTTCAATGGATTGAATCTCGCTGCGAGAATTGAGGGTGACTTCAACTCGGTCACCATGAAAGAGTCCCTGTGTTTCACGAGGAGGGAGAAAGGCGTCTTCGTATTCTCGATTTTCAAAAGAGAGAAACGCGAATCCCTTTCGGTTTCGATCCACAGTGGCTTTGAGCTTCAGCGGGCCTTTAGCAGACGGAGTGGTTTTATCGATGTAGCTCTTTGCAAATTCATTGAGCTCGGATTGAGGACGGGGCATGGGACGAGGAAGGTAACTGGGCTCAGTCTCGCGCCTCTCGCGCAGTGGAGCGCCCCGATGGGATTCGGTATGACCCGATCTCCCTCCGCCTCCCGGAGTGTGTACTTTTCCGCTTCGATCTCTAAATACAAACGGCTCCCTTTCATTCGAATCTGATTTCTCAGAGTATCGAGAAGAGGAGCCGTTTTTCTTACTTGGACTGGGTTGCCGATCGTATCTGGAGTTTTTCTTTCCCATCTTGAGTTTGAGTGTAACTCAAACCCAAGGAGAGGGTAGATTTAATTGCACTCGTGAGCAACGTTTTGCGCGTCGGTGCAGCGAGTGATGCTGAGCGCATTGACGTCGAGCTGGTGGCAACCGAATGAGACTGCAGGTGCGTTAAAGCCGAGGCGGAGCACTCCCGCAGTTTTGATGGTGACAGTCGCGTTTTCACCTAAGGGATAAACATTCGTGCCATCGGAAGCCATCAGGCCAGCAGGCTGACCTTCATTCTGTACAATCTGAGAACCATCCCATCCTGTGTTAGTGGTGTCATGACAACGGGGAGAGGTCGGAAAGAACAGTGTACCGCCGGTTTTTGACCATCCACCAGTTCCACGGTAAGTGAGTTTATCGCCTACCATGAGTTGGATGTTCATCATAATCGCACTTGCAGATGCCATCGATGGAGTCAGACGGGGAATTCCGTTCGATGCGCTAAAAACTGCGGAACCAAAATTTTGAGTGAACTGACAAACTTGAGCTCCATCTTTTGCCGAGACAATCTGGCCACTTTTGTAAGCACAAGACTGCTCAAGAGTGGTGCCGAATTGGTTCGTGGGATAGGTGGATGTCTGAGGTAAACCGTTTGCTACCACACAACCTGACATCGCATTCCAAGTGTACCCAA
>RGVZ01000273.1 GCA_010029825.1 bacterium
CGAAGGATCCTCTCCTCCCCCCGTCATCCTGAGGGCGAAGCCCGAAGGATCCTCTCCTCCCCCCGTCATCCTGAGGGCGAAGCCCGAAGGATCCTCTCTTCCCCAATCGTATCCGCCACTTACCATGCCACCCGCGCAGCCCCCCGCCACCGCCCCACATTCCCTAAACTCGCGCCCGGCAATTCCGATCATATCTCTATGTTTTTGAATGGAAAAAAGCGCAGGTTCGCCCTCGCCCTTTCCGCTCTGGCGGCGCTGGCACCGGTCACGGCCTGCACCGGCGGACAAGTGCAACCAAAAGTCGTCCGCGGCGACGCCCTCAGCTCCATCGAAGACCCGACCGACCGCACCGCCGTCGAACAACTTCAAAGCGCCGACGGAACCTACGCCAACAAGCAAACCGCCGCCGCGTTTCCCGTTGCCGGCGACTGCATCACTGGGTCGACGTCTGTCCGCGTGACGATCGTCGCCACGGGCGCCAAAACCACGATCCCGTGCGATCCCGACACCCGGAAATTCTCCGGCGCGACCGATCTCTCGTCCCAGTCCGACGGCGCCATCCCGCTCAAAATCGAATACCTCAGCGACAAACTCGCGCCCGTCTTCCAGACATCTCTCACTGTCAACAAACTCACGTCAGATCTTCCCGCATTCTCCGTTCCGGCTCTCTCTGAATCCGCCGGTACCGCGTCGTTTCCTGCCGTCGACGGCGCCGCCTCGTATCAAGTCACCATCACCCCCGCCTCAGGCAACGGCACACCAGTCATCTCGACCACGGTCGCGACCAACTCCGTCGACATCTCGTCACTGCAAACCGTAGTTGCATACAACGTGTCGATTTCCGCAATCGACGCCGCCGGCAACGTGTTCCCCGCGACCAACAGCGGCTCCGCCACATGGACCCGCTCCGCCCCTGACACCACCGCCCCCACACTGACTTTCAACTCCGTCAGCGGCGGCAACCCTGCCTCCACCCTGCGCCCGGTGATCCTGGGAACAGCATCCGAGCCCTCGACCGTGACTCTGTATTTCGACTCGTCCTGCGCCTCGGCGAAATCCGCGGCCACGGCAAACACAGCCTTCGCCAGCCCCGGCATCACCGTCAACTCCGACGTCGCCTCAAACTCCACCACGACCATCTACGCCAAGGCCGTCGACACCGCCGGCAACGCGTCGACATGCACCAACCTTGTCACCTACACGCACACAGCCGGACCAATCACTGCGGGGTCTTTCTCCGCATCCACCAACCTCACCGACACGACTTTTACCCTAAACTGGTCCGCCGCGACCGACAATCTCACAACCGGTTCGCCCCTCGAGTATCTCGTCTGCTCCGGCGCCAGCATCGCAGCCATCGACACCGTCGCTGAATGCGAGGCCGCGACACCGGAAATGACCTATACAGCCGCAACGACGACACTCGCCCTTACCAGTAAAACCGCCAGCACGACGTATTACTACAACGTCGTCGTCAAGAATTCGCTCGGAGACAAAGTGGCTTACGCCGGCCGCACGCAGACCACCTACGCCCCTCCCTTCATCTCGACATGGAAGACCGACAACTCCGGCACGTCGTCATCGACCCAGATCACACTGCCACTTGAATCAACGGGCACTTATGATTTCCTCGTCGATTGGGGCGACAGCACAACCAGCGCCATCACAAACGCGAACTGGTCTTCGGCGCGAACCAAAACATACGCCTCGGCCGGAACCTACACGGTCAGAATCTATGGCACGGTCCAGGGATGGCGATTCAACAGCACAGGCGACCGCCAGAAAATCACTGGCATCTCCTCCTGGGGACCACTGAGACTTGGCAATTCAGGGGGCTACTTTAGAGGCGCGAGTAACCTTGTCATCACGGCGACTGACTCGCTGAATCTGACCGGCACAACGAACATGAGTTATGCTTTTGCCGCCTGCTCCTCATTGACAACGGTTCCAGGCATGAACAACTGGAACACCGCTGCGGTGACGAACATGTCTTCCATGTTCGAGGGCGCAACGGCGTTCAACCAGGACATCGGAAACTGGAACACCGCGGCAGTGACAAATATGAGCGGCATGTTCGGCGGCGCCTCAGCATTTAACCAGAATATCGGAAACTGGAACACCGCTGCCGTCACAAACATGTCCTACATGTTCTACAACACCTCAGCATTCAACCAGAATATCGGAAACTGGAACACCGCTGCCGTCACAAACATGTCCGGCATGTTTGATTCCGCTACTGCCTTCAACCAGAACATCGGAAACTGGAACACCGCGTCCGTGACGAACATGAGCGGCATGTTCTGGGGCGCCACGAATTTCAACCAGAACATCGGCAACTGGAACACCGCGGCAGTGACGAATATGGGCAACATGTTCTATTCTGCCGCTGCATTCAACCAGAACATCGGAAACTGGAACACCTCTGCCGTCACAAACATGTCCTACATGTTCTACAGTGCCTCAGCATTCAACCAGAACATCGGCAACTGGAACACCGCTGCCGTGACGAATATGAGCGGAATGTTCTTTTTCGCCACCGCCTTCAACCAGAACATCGGAAACTGGAACACCGCGGCAGTGACGAGCATGGGCAGCATGTTCCGTTCCACCACCAACTTCAACCAGAACATCGGAAACTGGAACACTGCCGCAGTGACGGACATTGGCTCCATGTTTCAATCCGCTACTGCCTTCAATCAGGACATCAGCAACTGGAACACCGCGGCAGTGACGACCACGAACTCCATGTTCTCTTTCGCCACCAACTTCAACCAGAACATCGGAAACTGGAACACCGCTGCCGTGACGGACATGTCTTACATGTTCTGGGGCGCGACCAACTTCAACCAAAACATCGGAAACTGGAACGTAGCCGCCGTCACGCAGATGGTGAACATGTTCATTTCCTCCGGCCTTACCCAATCCAACTACGACCGGATCCTGATCGGGTGGAGCGCCCAGAATGTCAAAACGTCCGTGACGTTCCACGGCGGCTCCGCGAAGTACTCGGCCGTGGCGGAACGCGCCGTCCTGACCGGGACGAAATCATGGACCATCACCGATGGCGGCGCGGTGACCGTTCCAGACCCGGCGGGCCTGGCCGCGACGACCGCGTCGACGCAAGTGACGCTGAACTGGACCTCCGGCGGCGGGACAACAAACGATTACTTGATCGCGTGGCAGGCGGGCACCACGGCCCCCGCGACATGCTGGGACGGCACGACAACGACCAGCGCCACCACATCGGCGACCATCACGGGGCTCACCAACGACACGCCCTATTCGTTCCGCGTTTGCGCCCGCAGCGCCGGCGCCGCCCAAACTTCGCGCGGCATCACCGTCACAGCGACCATCGACACCACGCCCCCGTCCGTGACATCCACCGCCATCACCATCCCGCTCGTCAGCGTTACCGCGACCGGCATGACCCTGCAGTGGACGAAGGCATCGGATACCGTCACAGCCCCGTCCGCCTTGCAATACGAAGTCCGCCGATCGACCGCCGACAACATCTCGACCGTCACCGATGCCGAGGCCAATGGCACGGTCATCCAGGCCTACACGGCCGACATTGACACGTTCGCTGCGACGGGACTCGACCCGTCCACGACATACTACTTCAACGTGATCGTCCGCGACGCCGCCGGCAACAAGCGCGCCTATACCACCGCCAGCCAGTCAACTGGCTCCTCCACAACGGCCGCCTTCCGCAGCCTCGCCCTCGCCGCGATCGTGAGCGACGGCTACCTCAACGCCTCAGAGCGCGCGACTTCCACGACGCTGACCGGCGCGCTCGACGCCGACTACGACACGGTTGATTACGCGATCGCGGACTCTTCGACCGCGTGCTCCGCTGCCACCGGTTATTCGTCGTCCCCGCCGGCCGCCAACGCGACAGGCTTCGGCGCCGAGGGGGATTACAAGATCTGCGCGCGTCTTGGACCGGGATCCGTCTACGGCGCGTCGCCCACTTTCAAACTCGACGTCACGGCGCCGACCTTCATGGGCGTGCAGGCAGTCCTGCCCCGCTCGACAGGTACTTCCGCCTTCTTGTTTTGGAATGCACCGACGGACAACTTTACCAAATCGTCCGACATTGCCTTTGACATCTGTGTCGCTACGCAGTCTTCCGGCTCCTGCCAGTCTTCTTTCAGCGTCACCCAATCCGTAAATGGAGGCACGTTTGACACCGAAATCACGTCGCTCACAGCCGGCGTCAACTACCAGGTTCTGATTCGCGCCCGCGACCAGGCAGGAAACCGGGATACCAACACCCGCACCATGACCACCGCTGGTTTGACCGGCGTAACGCAGATTGCGACCGGGTACCAACACACATGCGCCCTCTTGACGGACCAAACGGTCAAATGCTGGGGCTATAATTCCTCCGGCCAAATCGGTGACGGCACCACAACGAACCGGTCAACCCCAACAACCGTGACAGGACTTGCAAATGTTTCATCCATTGCGGCTGGGGAATCCCACACCTGCGCTGTCTTGACGGACCAAACGGTCAAGTGCTGGGGCGGGAATGCCTACGGCCAACTCGGTGACGGCACCCAAACGGACCGGCGTACCCCAACCACTGTGACCGGACTCACTTCTGTTTCATCGATTGCGACCGGGTACCAACACACATGCGCCCTCTTGACGGACCAAACGGTCAAATGCTGGGGCTACAATTCCTCCGGCCAAATCGGTGACGGCACCATATCGAACCGGTCAACCCCGACGACCGTGACAGGACTCACTTCCGTTTCAGCGATTGCAACCGAGTACTACCACACCTGCGCTGTCTTGACGGACCAAACGGTCAAATGCTGGGGCGACAATTCCTCCGGCCAACTCGGTGACGGCACCACATCGAACCGGCCCCCGACGACCGTGACAGGACTCACTTCTGTTTCATCGATTGCGACCGGGGGATCCCACACCTGCGCTGTCTTGACGGACCAAACGGTCAAATGCTGGGGC
>RGVZ01000274.1 GCA_010029825.1 bacterium
GGCGGCGGCTCTGGCCACGGTCGGGCGAACGTTGAGGTGCCGCCGGGTGACCCGGTGGTGTCGGGTGGACTCAGCGCGCAGGAGATCCTGCAGGTCGTCCGCGCCAACTTGAACCAAATCCGCCATTGTTACGAGCAGTTGCTGCAGAGGTCACCCAGCGCCTCTGGAAAACTGGCGGTCAATTGGACCATCGGCGCCAACGGGCGCGTGACTTCAGTCAGCATCGCGGAGTCTTCGATCTCGGACTCCCAGATGAAGGGTTGCGTGACCGGCAGCATCCGGCGGTGGGCTTTCCCGGAACCTCGCGGCGGCCAGGCGGTCGAAGTGAGTTATCCGTTCACTTTCAACCCGATTTGATCCGGCGGCCGACTTGACCCTGGGAAATTCGCAAAAACCCCTGTTTTTGTTGTGCAATGATGATGGCGTGCACGCCCCGGGCATCCGGGTCCTGGCCGAGGCCATTGCCCCCCTCGGGGAAGTCGTTGTCGTGGCCCCGCACGTCGAGCGTTCGGCCTCCAGCCATGCCATCTCGATCCACAGCCCACTTCGAGTTGAGCAACTTTCAAAGAATTTTTATGCTGTCGAAGGCACCCCGGCGGATTGCATCATGCTGGCGTGCCGGCGCCTTCTCCACCGCAAACCAACGTGGGTGGTCAGTGGCATCAACCGGGGCGGAAACCTCGGAATTGACACGCTTTATTCTGGTACTGTCCATGCGGCAATGGAGGGGGCCCTCCATGGCTACCGGTCGATGGCCGTGTCGTCGCACGGACGCGGCGTGCTTAACTATGAAACAGCCGGCCGCGTGGTCCGCATGCTGCTGGAACGTCAAGATTTGCTAGCCGTGGGCGACCGTTTTACGATAAACGTCAACGTTCCGAACCTGCCCTTTGATGAGTTAAAGGGCATCGCGGTGGCAGGGCTCGGTCGTCGGATTTATGAAGACGAGATGGTCGAGGGAATCGATCCCAGGGGGCGCCCCTACTATTGGATAGGCGCCGGTGGTGAGATGTTCGAGGATATCCCGGACTCTGACTGCTACCTTGTGGACCAAGGCTACGCGACGGTATCCGTACTGCGGCCAAGCCTCCTCGACGAGCGTGCGAACGATCAACTTCGGGCGAAATTGCCCGATGCCTTCTCTGAAGCCTTTCAGAAGGCGTTTGCGCGCAAGTGAAACCGGCCGGGAGCCTGATGCCTCCCCCTGTAACGGGCCCGGCCATTGTCGCAAATTCAGGAGGGTAGATGTTGCGACTTCATCGCCGTGACCGAGCTCGCGGCCGTAAAATTTTGCCTGGCGTGATTTTGAGCGCCGCGGTCGGTGTGTTTTCCGTGATGACTGGTTGTTTGACGGCCGGGCATCGGGATGCTGTCGTCTATCAGGTCAAGGTTGAGAACGGCGACACGCTCGCCAGCCTGTCCCGTCAATTCGACACGGACTGGAAAACGATCGCGCGCATGAACGGGCTAAGCGCCAACAACCCGCTGCGGGTTGGCCAGCTTTTGCGCGTCGTGGCAGGTCCGGCAGCGGCCAACTTGAAAGTCGGATCGGTTTCCGATGCGTCATCGAGGCGGTCCGGCGGACGGACCGCGGCAGTGAAGCCTCGCGACGCGCGCGAGGAAGAATCCCCGATCGAGCAGCCGGCCACTCCGGACGCGGTTGACGAAAAGACCTGGCAGGAGGAAGACCTCAACGCCCCACGCAAGACGCCCGGAGCCAGCACCCGGGACGAGGACGAGACCCGTGCCAGTCGTGGATTCATGGGCGAGCCCGCTCAAAACTTTGTGGTGCGGTGGCCGGCCTCCGGTGACGTTTCCTCGCAGTATGGACCCCGCTGGGGACGATTCCACAACGGGATCGACATTCGCGCCGCGAGAGGCAGCCGCATCGTTGCCGCCGCCGAGGGACGCGTGATTTTCGTCGGGCGTCTCAACGGTTACGGCAAGACCGTGATCATCGACCACGGCCAGTACCGTTCCCTGTACGGGCATTGTGGCAAGATCGTTGCCAGGCAGGGTGCCTGGGTGAAGTCCGGGGATCACATTGGGCACGTCGGGATGTCGGGCAACTCGCGGGGCGCTCATTTGCATTTCGAGTTGCGCACGCGGCGCGACCAACCGGTCGATCCAATCCCTTTCCTGGAAGCCAAGTACCTCAGCGCAGTGACACGCAAGGCGCCCAAGCGGCGGTCGACCGTTCGCTCCGCGGCAACGGCACACTGAGCGAAATCACCCCTTGAAGGCTTTATAGGCCGCCACAGCCATCATGGCTGCCAGATCCCGGGCGGCGGCCTCGACTTTGCGGTCGTGGAACTGGATCATGTCCCGATCCAGGAAATGGTTCCTTAAGCCGGCAAGTTTCAGTGCCTGTTTCTCGGCATCGACGCGTGGCGCGACGGCCCGTTCCGTCATCAGCTTCTCTGTCGCGGCCCTCTCCTTTGCCAGCCTGCGAATTCGTTTCCTCTTGATGCTGAGGGCCTCGACGATGGCGGTCTCGGCGCTGCGCTGGTCCAGGATCGCCACTTCGTCCCTGGCCCATCCACGCCTTTGCAGAACGCGCCGGATTTCCTCGCGGGTCAGCTGGAGTTCGGCGGTCCGTTTCCAGAACTTCGCGTCAACCGGCGGGGATCCTGCCGTCGCGCTTCCAGTCATGCGGGGATTTCCCCGCAGCAAATCGGGGGGCGAGGAATCGTGTGGCATGTCTGGAACGGCCGGGTGCTTGAGTCCCAGGTTGAGTTGCATCGGCGGAACCGGGGATTTCGGCACGCGGAACGGAGCAGGGGGCGGGGGGAGCGGCAGAATTTGATTGGCAGGATCGCGCTCGATGGAGCGCAACCGGCGCGAGACGTCCTCGGCGCTCTGAACAACGACAGCCCTGCGGAGATCGATGCGCACGCGTCACCCCCCTCCTCACAGAAACCGGTAGCGGCGGATCCAACGAGGAACTTTTGCCGGCCGCCTAATGAGCGGAAACGATTGCTATTTCGCCAGATTTTAGGGAATAAGGGGGCCGGGTGGTTCCACGCATGACGCATTTGCAAGAATCCTGGTTCAGTCGCATCGCGGGTCAAGGCGCGCGAATGCTCCGGACTTTGCCTCCGGAGTTCGCGCATGACGTCGCGATTCGTTGCCTCGAGGCGGACTCGTTGGCTTGGTTTCCGGGGGCGTGCTTCCCGGGCGCGGCGCCAGATGTTGCTGCGGCCGCGTCGGGACCGGATGTCGATTTGCGGGTCAGCGTCCCTGGAATCGGCACGATTCCTCATCCGGTTGGTCTCGCGGCCGGCTTTGACAAGAACGCGCGCGCGATTCGTGGTCTGGCGCGACTCGGGTTCTCGCACATGGAAATCGGCGCTGTGACCCCACTGGCGCAGCCCGGAAATCCGCGTCCGAGACTGTTCCGCTACCCCGCGGATGAGTCCCTGATCAATCGCATGGGATTCAACAACGATGGCGCGGAGATGATTTCCGCGCGACTTCGCGCCTTGGCATGGAATCATGAGTCCTGCCCGGTCGGCGTCAACATTGGCAAGAACAAGGACACTGCGGCCAGTGAAGCGATCGATGATTTCCTCAAAGTGCATGACGCGTTCAAGGACAGCGCCTCGTTTTTCGTCGTGAACCTGAGCTCGCCCAATACGCCTGGCCTTCGTGAACTGGCGTCCCCCGCGTTCGTCGAACGGATTGCCGCGGCTTTCGGGCCCCGGACGCGCGGCCTGTGGATCAAGTTCGATCCAGACATGTCGCGTGATGTTTTCCAGGAACTGGTCCGCGCGACGGGAGATCACGGTTTCGCCGGGTTGGTCCTGACCAACACGCACCGTGTCGCGAGTCCGCAGGCCGGCGGACAATCGGGCGCGCCGCTGGCGGCGCTTTCAAACAGGACCCTCGAGTGGGCCTGGGAAGTGCACCGTGGCGCGATTCCCACGATCGGTGTCGGTGGGATGATGACCGGCAGGGATATTTTCGACAAGATCGCGCGCGGATCCCGCGCGGTGCAAATCTATACGTCATTCGTTTATCGCGGCCCCTGGGTGGTCGCCATGATGTTGCGGGAACTGAAAGAAGAGTTGCGACGTCGCGGCTTTCATTCCGTCGCAGAGGCCTTCGGGTCGTATCATGCTTGAAGGATCCACCATGGCATCAGGCATGCAGGCGCTTGGCGTCCGTTTTCCGGTCATGGTTGCGCCCATGGTCGGGATCAGCCACGTCGCGTTCCGGGCCATGCTGCGCCGCTATGTCCCGGTTGGCCTGGATCCGCTGATTTTCACTGAAATGCTGTCGACAAGAAGGCTCCCCACGGAACGCCTGGACACGACAGCCGAGCTTCGTTGCACGGACGCCGAGAAGGCGGGAGAAGATCGTTTCATCCCGCAACTCCTCGGCAACGAGGAGCGGTTCATCAAGCCCAGTGTCGCCAAGCTGGAATCTTTGAGGCCCTGGGGTTTTGACATCAACATGGGTTGTCCCGCAACCCACGTACTCAAGCACAATTGGGGCGTGCGCCTCATGGGGGATCCGGCGTACGCGGCCGGTGTCGTGCGGATGGTCCGGGAATCCACCGATCGTCCCGTCAGCGTCAAGATGCGTGGTGGCAGTGACAAGGTCTGTGACCTCGGGTATCTCGATGAATTCACGGAGGCGCTCGAGGAAGCCGGGGCCGACTGGATCACCATCCATGCCCGCACGCGGGAGCAAGGACACGATGGTCGCGCCGACTGGCAACTTGTCAGCGAGATCGCGAAGCGGCGAAGGATCCCGGTCGTGGCCAATGGCGACATCCAGACGGCGTCTGACGCGTTGACGGTCTTGCGGGATTTTGGCGCCGGTGGCGTCATGATTGCACGTGCGGCCACCGTACGCCCTTGGATCCTCTGGCAAGTCGCCGAGGATTTGTACGGGGACCGTCCGGGGGAGTTGGCGCCTGCCGGTCGCGCCGGCGAGAAGGCGCCG
>RGVZ01000275.1 GCA_010029825.1 bacterium
TCTTTGGCGCGCCAAAGACGTGGCGCGTCCGGAAGACGTAATTTCTTTTCTTGTCGCGCAAGACCTGACGGCACATGGCATCCAGACACTGGCCACGGAGGTCGAACAAGGCACCGGTGGCTTTCGGCGTGGCGTATGCCGCGTCCAGGACGATCCGTTTTCCGTAGCTCGTTTTTTCTAGTTCCGCGAGCAGCGCGTGCCGCCGGAGATGATGGAAAAAAGCGTGGATGTCCGGGCACGGCCGGCTCCGTCCGCCGATGAGGAACTGCAAGACATTGGAAAAGACGTGCTCCATGCTCTTTTGTCTCAACCCGCGGATCTATAAATCATATCTCCTGGAGCGTGATCCGTGGATGGTATTTTTCTCTCACCAATTGGAGAAGGGCATCGGTGGGTTTGTTGTCTGGATCGTGATGGACCAGGACGATCCGATCACATTCTCTCATGTATTTTTTGAAATTCTCGATCCTCTGTGTATACCGGATCTTGAATTGCTCAAAATCGTTGCGGATATAAAAATCATCATCGTTCGGCGCGTCCCTGAAAAGATGAGAGTGTGTGGATCCTTCGTGTAATGTTCTGACCACCGGGTCCACACTGACTCCGATCCCCGTCGGCGTTCTGACCCGGAACGAGATGGAGCCCGTGAAAAAAAAAACTGAAATCGGTCTCCAGACAACGATAGAGCGCATCGTACGGGGTGATACACAGGTCGAACGGACATGTCTTGTATCCGTTTCCTTTTGTATGACTCAATTCTTTCGAAATAAAGAGTCGCGGAAAACAATTGTAGCCAACGCTGATGTACATTGTTTGATGATTTGAATATTATTTTTTTTAAGGCATAAATGGAGACAGGATTATTCACCGGATCGGACGGCCTCCTCCGGATTCGCTCCGCGGACGGCCGGTGGTGGGGGATGAACGGAAACCGCCGATTCCTGTACCGCTCACCGCGCTACCCGGCCACGGCCTTTTCTCGTGCGGGCGAGTCGCTCCGGTACCGGAACGATGCCGTTGTCTTTTGCGACGGCCGACCGGCCTGGCTCGAGCCGTACCTCGGCCGGCCGCCGCGACCGCTGGCCGATCTGCCCGGCTTTATCGTGCGGAACTACGACCACTTGCCCCCTCGCCTGGTCGTCGTCCGCGACCCTAAACAACCGCCGTCGATCGCGTGGTTCGAGGACACGGCGGCCGAGCCGCCGCCCGGCGTGCTCGCGATCCGCCGCGAGACGATCCTCCGGCACCCCAAAACATTCTACGAGAGACGAGACATCCCGTGGGACGACCTGACGGCGGTCTGGGAGGGCTTCTCGTCGCCACCGACGATCTTTGTGTCGGTCGCGTCGTACCGGGACAAGCACTGTCCGCGCACCATCACGAACCTGTTCGAGACGGCCGAGCACCCGGAGCGCGTCCGCGTCGGGATCTGCCAGCAGAACAAGGCGGGCGCGGATATCGGGTGTGTCTTCCCGGAGGATCATCCGCTGTTTGCGCTGGCCGCCAGCAACACACGGAGCATTGTCCTGCCGCACACCGAGGCCCGCGGACCCGCGCGGGCGCGGTATCTCTGCTCCACGCTGTACCGGGACGAGGACTACTACCTCCAGATCGACTCGCACACGTCGTTCCGTCGCAGGTGGGACACCATGCTGGTCGCTATGCACCGCGCGCTCGGCACGCCAAAAGCGATCCTGTCCACGTATCCCCTCGAGATCGCCAACTACGAGCCCGAGCCCCCGGACGACGCGCTCGTTACGGTCATCCGGAGCCATCACACCGATCACAACAAGATTATTGTTTTCGACGGAGCCTCCATCGAGAAGCCGCCGGCACGGCCCGAGAGATCCGCCTACATCGCGGCCGGCTTCTTTTTCGCGCCGGGCTCGTTCGTCCGCGACGTGCCCTTTGATCCCTGGCTCATGGACGTGTTTGGCGGCGAGGAGATCCTCCTGTCCGCCCGGGCGTTTACGCACGGCTACGACGTGTACACGCCGAACCGCGTGATCCTCTACCACCTGTACACGCGGGAGGACGAGCCCAAGTTCTGGAACGACCGGACGCTGGACGCGCACGACGGCAACCTGAAAGTCCGGCTCCTCCTCGGCGATAAGACCGTTCTCGAAAAAGACATCCGGTGCCCGCACACCCGCGCGAGCCTCCGCTCGCACGGCCTCGGGACGATCCGGACGCGGGATGATTTCTTGCGCTTTCTCGACCGCCGCCGCGTTCCCGAAAAGAAACGGCTCTCACCCCTGATCCTGGCACTGATCGTCGTCGGCATCGTGGTGGTGCTCGTGGTCGTCGTCTCTCTGATTATTCGTATATCGGTTTCCACATCTTAGTGTGATCGTTTACACGATGATGTCCTCGTACCCCCGACTGAAATCGTTTTCGAAACGAATGATACGATGCGTCTGTTTCATGGAGAATTTGGGGCTGTCAGTGGAAAAAGGCATCCTGAAAGAGACCCCGTGAGAGGCTCTCACCGCGCGACACTTTATCCCTCGCCATGGGTTTCGTCCTGAACGACGATAGGAAACGATGGTGGATGTGAGCAAATACACTGGGATTTTCATTATGGCTATGTGCGTCAGAACGTCATGAGGTAGCCAGGTTGTATGAATCCGTTGGACGACCGCAGCCGAGTCGTCGGCTTCGCCCTGTAAAGACATTTCATTGTAGTTTTTGAGAACCACCTATTTTTCCTTTGTCATCCATAGATTTTTTTTCTCGTCCTCTGTCAGATGAGACGGGTGTGTTGGTTTAAGGACGCGGCATGAGAGGAAAAAAATGTTCCTCGGCAAGAACAATGAGAATATCTACGGCTACACGGGGAAAAAGACGCCGACGTACAATTTTGCGCCCTCCAGGAAAGCGCAGGTGGATCTGAAGCCCAAGCCGGTGGTTCTGCGGAGCGGCGGCGGGACGGAGAAGAAGCGCGAGCTGCTCGTGAACCGGCTGGTCTGGGAGACGGATCTGGATCTCTCTGTCCGGCTGAGCGAGGCCGAGGAGCTCCCGAGGGACATCATGGGCGGGCTCGCGGGCTATCTGGAGCGGCCGCTTATCCTGCGGACGGCCGGGGGCGACTCGGCGTGCACGCTGCTGCCGCACGAGAAAGGGGTGAGCGTCCGGCTGGAGACGTTTGACGTCCAGGCGGTCATCCGTGTCGACGGGGATCATGAGACGATCCGGTTTGTGCCGCGGAATGACGACGTGGCGGTGGCGGAGAGCCGCATCGCGTTCTCGAACCCACAGTTCCCGTTCTTTTACATCTACGAGGCCGACGGCGACGACGACGGGATCTTTCGGGATTTCATCACGACGAACCTGCCGGAGATCCGGCCGCCCGCACCGGTCGTCGTGCCCGCGCTCCAGACCAAGAAGCTCGTGCGGTACCGCCAGCACATTGGTTACCTGCGCACGTCGCTGCTGATGAACCTGCGTGTGGACGAGCAGGGATGGTCTCTGGATTCGTTCACAGAGTCCGGAGAAACGCTGGTGAACGGCGTGCGGATCGAGCCGAAGCCGGTGTGGATCTACCACCCGCGGGGGACAAGGATCGAGCACCACCTGTATTTCGGCTAGGCTCATGCTTTCGCGGTTTTTTTTTTTTGTGGAAAAAAAAGACATGTGGTCTCTTGTCCGGTTCACGCTCTCGCAAGAAAAGATCACCAGATCGTTCCTGAAACGCCTGGTCAGGAAGCCGATGGACTGCGTCGTCAACGCCCTCCAGGTGCTCGGTCTCGTGGACGAGAAGCAGGCCGATCTCATGCGCATCCTCATCACGCCCGCCGGCATCGACACCACCCAGCTGCTGGACATGTTCCGCGTGCTGGACGACGCGAACGAGTACCGCCTCCGCCGGTTCAATGATTTCCAGGGGCTGCTCGGGCACATCCAGTCTTTGGGTGCGCGAGAGGGCGTGTTTGCCGGATACCGAACCCATCCCGGCGGTCCCCCCCTTGGCTCGCCGGAGCCCGGTCAGAAGCGGCATGCCTTTGTGATTGGGCGGGGAGACGACGGCCACCTCTACCTCGTGGATCCACAGGCCGACGCGCTGTGCGATCTGGAGGATGCCGCACAGTGCGCGGATCTGATCCAAGCCGATTTCTACTACGTCCTCGAAAAAAAAACGGCTGCGGCTACGGCTGCGCCGGCGGCGGCACCGACCACCGCTGTGATGGACATGCCGAGCCAGGAAATCAGCGAGGCGGATCGCCGAACGATCCGCAAGATGCTGGTCGAGTGCTTTCCCCACCTCAAAAACTCGGCCGTCCGCACGGCCTATTTCGAGCGACCGAGCCAGCGGTTCATCGGCATCACCGCGGGCGGCCGCCCGGTCGCGTTCCTCTTTCTCCAGGAGGGCAAGGATCGGTCGGCCTACGTCCACTCGGTCTGTGTCAAGAAGAGCCAGCGGGGCAAGAGGCTGTGCGAGCGGCTCTTCCTGTACCTGATCGAGCGGTACGGGACGCTGGATCTGTCTCTGGAGGTGCGGGTCGGCCGGTACGCGGGCGAGGGCCAGGCGGCCAACACCGCCGCCTGCCGGTGCTACTCCAAATTCGGTTTTCTCTTTACGGACGAACGGTGCAGCGTCCGCGAAGACGGGCTGAACTGCCCGATGATGCGTCCCGCGAAAGGCGTCGCGACGGCCGTCCACGGCCTGTCAGGCTGCGACCGGGAGGCCGTGTCGGCGGGGAGCACGAGCGTCGAGCTCGGGACCGTGGACGGGCGACGCGTCGGGTGGGATCGCGTCGGCCGGGGCTGGCGGTGGTCGATCGCGGCGGCATAGAAAGATTTTTTTTCTCTCATCGTGGCGACAGGACATTGGCGCGGAAATAATCCGGTGTGTTGATGTTGCCCGGTGGAGCCGTGTTCATGACGACGATCGCGGTCTTTGTC
>RGVZ01000276.1 GCA_010029825.1 bacterium
GGAGAGAGGATTCTTCGGCCCGCCTGCGGCGGGCCTCAGAATGACGGGTTCGACCTGAACGGGGAGAGAGGATTCTTCGGCCCGCCTGCGGCGGGCCTCAGAATGACGGGTTCGACCTCAGAATGACGGGTTCGCCCTCAGAATGACGGGGATGCTGCGCATCCTGGCTACCCATGGCATCGTCGCCTCGTCGTACGGCATCCTCCGCAGGCGCCGGCACTCGCGCCCGTCCACTGGATCCGTTTCCGGATCCTCGAACTCGCCGAATCCAGTCACCAGGATGCCTTCGACTTCCCCGGTCACAGAATTGACCACAGGACCGCCCGAGGAACCGCCAAAGACATCCAGGTCGGCCTCGAAATAATCCTGGCTCCATTCAGGGGGGATGAAGCCAGACGGCTCGCGCACCGCCGCGCCACCGGCGATCTTCAGTGGCAGCCCCCGGGGATGGCTCCAAACCGAGACCGGCGTGCCCTTGAGCCCGCGAGCGACTGGATCCGCGACGACGCGCAACGGGGCACGGTCGCGGACTTCCCGGTCAAGGCGCAAGACTGCCCAGTCCTGGCCTTCGTCGGACGCGACCACGGTCGCGCACTGGAAAACGGAGTCCCGATGGAAATCAAACGTCGCCGGACCTGGCGATGCGACAAAAAAGTCAAAGACGACTTGCAGGTTGCCACAACCTCCCAAAGCCCCGACACAATGATGGGCCGTCACCAATAAATCCGGTCCGGCCAGGAATCCCGAACAATCGCCGGGGGCAGGCTGCCCGGTGAAGCGCTCGTCCCGGCAAACTCCGTCCGCCTGCTCGAAATCAGGGACATCGGCAGAGAGCTTCCACCGGTCCGAAACGGGCAACAACCAGCCCCGCGATTTTTGGACAAGGACCGCCGTGGCACGGCTTGCGTTTCTGGTCGCGACGTCTGGCTCCTCGTGCCACTCGCGGAGGTTGTCGGCTCCGATGATGGCCCCGCGCACAGAGGTCGTCATGACGGCGGAACAGAGCATGAGCGCAACGCCCGCGACGACCATGAGGTTTGACAGCAGGATTGGCGTCTGGAACTTGATGACTTGACGACTGCATTTTGACATAACGGTGTCATGAAGGGTAACGCGAAAAGGCTCAGCAGGGCCATCAAAATCACTGCCATTCTTGGCCTCGCCATCGCCTTGCCATTTTCCGTGATGATTTATCTGCGAATGACCCGCGGGGATTCCTTGCGCGATTTCGGCGAAGTGACCCCGTTCATCGTGAAGGATCGCGCTGGCCAGTACTTCGACCACACGCAGTTGACCAATCATGTCACGGTGGTGGCTTTCTTCGCCGCTTCGTGCGGCACAGACGCGTCGCGTGATCCTCAAGCCCGGGAAAAATGCGCCAAAGAAAAGGCAAGTGCCGATCAAGTTGCCGCGTGGCTGGTCGCCCAACTTTCCTCGGAGCCGGACAAACCGAAAGCCCCGGTCAGGCAGTTTGCCGTGGCGCCGGCTGGTTTCGATCCCGGTCCGCAGTGGCGGACGTTTGATGCCAGTGAATTCGCGGCCGGGCAGATCATTCCGGACGATCCAGCGAAAGCGCTTTCGGCGTTTTACGCGATCGATCCGACGCGACACTTCCGTGGAATCTTCAGGTTGAATTCCGCCGGTGGATTGGACCCTGAACTCTACGACCAGTTCCGCCAGTCGCTGTCCCGCATGACGATGAATCTTTATTTCAACGATTATTTGTCAAAGCGGACGTTCTTCGGTCCGGTCAAAGCAAAACCGACGCCATCGCCCCCTTGAGGGCCGTCATGCGGTCCTCGAGGAAAGTAACGGGCAATCTTGACAGAAGTGGCCTGAACCGACCTTTGGCGCACATTCCTTCCCGGAACGCGTCAAGATAGCGCCCTTTCAAGACGTCTTTCATCCTTTGCGCGAGGCCTCCCGAGACAAACACGCCGCCAGTCGCGAGGATCGTCAACGCGAGGTTGCCTGTCTCTTGCCCCAGCAGCTCTACAAACAATCCGAGAACTTTTCCCGCCACCGGGTCTCCCGCGTCTGCCGCGGCCATCAATGCTTGTACCGGATGTTCACCGCCAATCACGGCCACCTCAAGATCAGGTGTCGACGACGCCATGCCAAGCTCGCGCGTGACAAACATGAAAAGGTTTGGCAGGCCAAATTTGCCTGAGACAATCCGTTCCCAGCTGACATGCTTGTGGCCTTGCGAGTGGCGCAGGAAACCGAGGAGCCGCATCTGCTCGTCGTTGATCGGCGAGAAACTTGCGTGGCCTCCTTCCGACGGAACCGGGCGCCAGGAGGATCCTGTCCAGACGATGAAGCCTTCACCGAGCCCTGTACCAGGGGCGATGACGCACGCGCTGCCACTGGGCTGCACGGGCCCGGAGAGAAGTTCCGATGACTCGACGAGAAGTCCTTCCGGGATCTCCATGCCACGTCGATGGGCCATCAACGCGACCGCCGCGTAGCCGTGGGCTTCCATGTCATTCATCAACTGGATGCGCGCGCCGGGAAACAGCTGGCGCAGGAATGATTCCTCTACTGCCCACGGAACATTGGTCAGGCTGGCCTTGCCATCGACAACCGGACCCGCGACCGCGACCGCGACGCCACGGATGTCCTCCAGTTTTTTGTCCGCGCGCAGTCCGGTCATGACCGCCGCCATGACCGACGCGAAATCGCCATGGTCGCCCGTCGCCACCCGCGTTGTCTCGAATGATTCCAGCTGGCCGTCAGAAATCAGGCCAATCGCGGCCTCGATCTTGGTGCCTCCGAGATCCAGCGCGATAAATTTTCCGCTGGGGGATGACGTCACTGGTTGCCGCCGCAGCATTTCTTGTATTTTTTTCCGGATCCGCATGGGCACGGGTCGTTGCGACCGACCTTGGGCGCGCTGCGGACGAATGGATCGTGACTGTGGTGTTGGTGATGGCCGTGGCGACAATGCGGGCCATGCACGTGTCCGCCTATCTGGGACCCGTCGTGAGCGGCAGAGTTGGGGGTCTCTTCAGGACTGCTGGCGTGTTTTTTTTCGTCTTCTCTGGTGTTGCCCGACATGAATACTCCGTAAATCCCCGGTAAAACCCTGCGGGAACTGGTTCCTATATCGCGGTGGACGAGCTCCCGGCAACCCGTATATAACTGGCGTATGACGCAAAAACCACACTCGAATCACCAGTGGAATGGCAACCTTGCCGAGGACGTCCTGCGGATGCAGGCGACGCGAGTTTTCGTCTGCGGCGACGTGATCCTTGACCAGTATATCTCGGGGAAAGTAACCCGGATTTCCCCGGAGGCTCCCGTTCCGGTCCTGCTTGAGTCATCCCAAAAATCGGTCCTCGGTGGCGCTGCCAACGTGGCCGCCAACATCGCTTCCTTCGGGGCGACCGCGGTACTCGCCGGACGGATTGGCGAGGATACGGATGGCGAGGTCTTGACACGCCTCTGCCACGGCAAGGGCATTGATACTTTCGCGCTGGTCCACAACGCGCACCAGCCGACGACACGCAAACTGAGGGTGCTCGCCGGATACCAGCAAATCGTGCGAATCGACGCGGAACAGACGGAGCGCCTTGATCCAGGCGCGGAGGAATCCATCCTGGCGTCCTTCGAGATTTTCATCAAGCACGCCGGACATCACCGGGCCCTGGTGATCAGCGATTACGGCAAGGGTGTTTGCACGCCGCGCCTGACGGGTGCCCTGATCGCGCGCGCCCGCGCGGCCGGGATTCCGGTGGTGACCGACCCGAAATCCAGCGACCTCTCGCGTTACCGCGGGACCACTTTCATCAAGCCGAATCTTGCGGAAGGTCGTGAAATCCTGCGCCGCAAGGAACCCGGCGCCTGGTGCGCGGACATCGAGGATGAGATCGAGGCGATCGTGAAAGTCGTCGCGGCCGAATGCGACGCGCATCATGTTGTGCTCAGCCTTTCGGAACGCGGGGTTGTCGCTTCGACGGCCGGAACTTCTGATCTCGTCCGCTACAAGAGCGAGATTCTGCAAGTGGCCGACGTATCGGGGGCCGGCGACACCATGATCGCGTTTCTTGCCATGGCCGCTGCCAGTGGACTCGCGCTCGGCCGCACCGTTCAACTCGCCAACATCGCTGCCGGCACTGTCTGTGGAAAACTGGGTACCGCGACACTGAACAGCGCGGAATTCATGGACGCGTTCCAGGAGCGTGAGGGCGCGACGCGCCCCGAGAAAGTCATTACCAACGAGGAAGCTGCCCGCATCGCGGCGGAATACCGCCATGCCGGCCGCAAGGTTGTGTTCACCAACGGTTGTTTTGATTTGTTGCACGCCGGTCACGTGACCCTGCTGCAACACGCTCGTGACCACGGCGACATCCTGTTCCTTGGTCTCAACGCCGACGCATCGATCAAGCGTCTCAAGGGCCCCGACCGTCCGGTGCAGAACGAGCAAGATCGCGCCGCGATCATGTCCGGCCTTGGTTGCGTGAATTACATTGTGCTGTTTGAGGAAGAGACACCCATCAAGCTGATCGAGGCCATCAAACCGGATGTCATCGTCAAAGGCGGTGATTACCGTCCGGATCAGGTGGTCGGCGCGGATGTGGTCAACGCCCACGGCGGCAAGGTCGTCATCGTGCCGCTTCTTGAGGGGCGCAGCACGACCCGCATCATCGAGAAATCCAGGACGAACCCGTCAGCCTGAGTCGTCTCGTCAGCCTGAGTCGTCTCGTCAGTCTGAGTCATCCCGTCATTCTGAGCCCGAAGGGCGAAGAATCCTGTCTCGGGAAAGGATCCTTCGGGCTCAGGATGACGGGTGAAGAAAGGATCCTTCGGCCCTGCGGGCCTCAGGATGACGGGGGCGCGGGACGATGGGGGCGCGGGACGATGGGGGCGCGGGACGATGGGG
>RGVZ01000277.1 GCA_010029825.1 bacterium
GAGGAATACTGCATCGTCTGGCCCCAGTCGAAAAAGCCCAGGAGCACCAACCGGTCCAGCGCCTCGTCCGCCCCGCAGATCTGCCAGAAGCTCACCGGCGGGGACCGTAGCTCCACGTTGCCCAGATAGCCGTTGTCCCCATTGGCGGCGCGCTGGTCGTAACCACGGACCGTGTCGTAGCCGCCGATGCCGAAGCTCTCGCTGGGCATCAGGTCCTGGCTGGTCTGCTGGATCTGGCCGGAGAGCACCACCGCCGCGTCCCCCGGCAGCCGGAACATACGGTTCAGGGAGAACTTTCCGTACACGTACTGGGCCTTCGCCCCGGCGTTGATGTTCTGGAAGCTGGTGTTGTCGTTGTTGGAGCTCATCCCGCCCGGGCTTCCGTACATCACTGTCTCAAACCCGGTGGATCCGATAATGTCGGACATCGTCAGGCTGTACCCCAGGCTGAACTGGGAAATCTGGTACAGGCCCACCAGGCCCCCCGTTGTCGGGGTCAGGTTCTGCCCGCTGAAAAAGATGTCGCTGTTGGCCGCCTTGAAGTCGTAGCCGAAGTAGATCTGGTGCCGGTAGTCGAGGTTTTCCACCAGGCTCAGGGTGGGCAACGGGATCGTGTACCGCCCGCTTGCCTGCCAGTAGTAGCCGGACTGGTCGAGCGGTCCGACGTCGGTCGGGTTGGATTTGCTGTAGGAGCCGAAGATGGCCAGGTTGTGCTGCCACGGCAGGGCCAGCGAGTAGGCGCCGGAGTTGGCGATCAGGTTGTTGAAGCCGCCGCTCGTCAGGTACTGGTAGTTGACCTGCTGGTCCAGCCCCGTCCACACGTCCATGAAGGTGAAGCCGGTCGAGTACCGGTCGTAGCCGAGCGACTGGATGCCGAAGTTGTCATAGGCCACGAACGGCCGGAACGGGAACCGGTCCTTCACCTCCAGCACCACGTCCGTCTTGCCGGGCGCATCGCTGGGCGCCAGGGAGGGCGTCACCTGCCGGAAGGGGTTGGAGTTGAGCCAATTCACATCATCCGTCAGCGTGCCCACGTCGATGTCCTCCCCGTCCCGGAGCCGGACGGTGTTCTGGATATTTTCGGTCTTGAAGTAGCGGTTGCCCTGCACCTTCACCTTCCCCAGTTTGCCCCGCACCACCAGGATCTGGACCACCCCGCCCCGCACCTCCTGCTCCGGGATCATCGCCGTGACCACCGGCTGGTTCTTGTCCTGGAAGTAGGCCGTCACCTGCCGGCAGATCTCCAGCAGATCCTTCATCCTCACCTGGCCGCCCAGGTATTTCCCGGCGATCTCCTTGGCCGCGGCCGCGTCCAGACCCGGCACCGTGCTGGTGATCCCCCGCACCGAGGCCATCCCGGCGGCCGAAACCTCCCCCGGTGTCCCCAGAAACGCGATCCCCTCCAGTTTTTCGCTGACCACGTCCTCCCCTCCCGCCACCGGTCGGGCCGTGGAGGTGATCTGGGCCCCCGGCTTCAGCGGGCCCGAAGGGATCGTTTTGGGGCCGTAATCCTGGAACGACTGGCCGTATTTGAGGGACGGTCCCATCGCCTGCGCCGCCGCCGAGCCGAAGGTCGTGGGCCCCTGGGCGGAACTCACCCGGCTTTCCGCGGGAACGGACGGGGCCACCCGCGGCACCGCCTCATCCCCTTCCCCCTCCACCACGATCCGGACGGTGCTGCCCTTTTTTTCGGCCTCCTGGGCCAACGCCATTCCGCCCACGACCAGGCCGAGGCCCAACGCCACCGGAAAAAGAAGGCGGCGGCTCACAGTTCCTTCTCCTGTTCACCCCGGAAGCTGATCCGGATGGGGGCTCCGCCCCCCGATCCGCTGGCGGCGGGCTTGGCCGGCAGGATGGCGCCAAAGCTCACGGGATCGAGCGAAGGCAGGAAAATTCCCAAGGCACCCGAGGCCACGGGGATTGAGGTCAGGTTCGCATCGGTGGTGAGGATCTGGTTCACCTCGGCCGCGGTTAGCACCTCCGCTTCGGGTAAAATCGGGAGATAGGCCACCACATCGCCGGCGGGTAATGGGCCGGTGGAGTTGCTGAGGGTGTAGGATCCGGGAGTGGCGGAAAGGGTGACGACCGGCGTCACGTTAAAGGCGGGGTCGAAGCTGCTCAATCCCGCATCCGGGGTCGAGGGCGAATTCAGGCTGGCCCTGTCAGTGAAAATCTGGGCGGTACCAGTGAAATCGGAGGCGCTGACGTTGTTGATGAAGGACTGGCCCCGACCCACCACGACCTGGGTCAGGCTGGAGGAATAGGTGCTACCGGCGCTGAGGGTCACGCCCCCTTCGGTGGACTGGAGGAGTAAATTGGATCCGGTGGCGACCTTGACTCCCGTGGAGGTGATGTTGCCGGCGGCCACAAACACCTGCCCCCCCGTGGTCGAGGTCGCCCCGATCGCCAACGCATTCGCATCCTGCAGGGTGACTCCATTTGCGTTGGCAATGGTGACTACACCTGTGAAGTCATTCGCCGCATTGGAGAGATCAATATTCCCGGAAGAACCAGCGTCAAAAGTAACCGCTCCAGCGGCAACCGCCCCCGTGTAGGTTTGCCCACCCGCACCGGAAGTTGTCATCGACCCCCCGTTGATGGCAATGGTGCCTCCCGTCACTGCCAGTGAGCTAAGTGCCGTTCCCCCGCCTCCGACCGCTCCCCCAAAAGTCACCGTCCCCGTCCCAGCCGTTAACGTCAGCGCCCGCGCCGTCGCATTCCGGATCGTCGAGGTGAAGGCGATATTACCATTCGCTGTGGTGGTAAGGGTCGTGGCCGCCCCCAACGTAACCGCCCCGCTGTAGGATTGGTTCCCGGAGGTTCGGACCGACCCTCCATTAATCGCCGTGGAATTTCCATTGACCGTCAGGGAGGCCAACGCCGTCCCCGCTCCAACCGTGTTTTCGAAGGTCACCGTTCCACCGGTGCCAGCATTCACGGCCAGGGCTCGGGCACTCGAATTCTGGATGGTTGAGGCAAAATTAATATTCGCACCTGCCGGACTGCCTCCGTTGTTGCTGCTGTCCACCGTGCTGGCCGCCGTCAGCGTCACCGCCCCCAAGTCAATCTGCTGCCCTCCGGTCCGCACCGTGCCCCCCACACTTGTCGCACCCGCCGTCGTGTCCAACCCGCCCGTAAACGTCAGCACGTCTCCCCCATTGCCCAGCACCACCCCACCACTGTTCAAAAATGTCGTGCCCGTTGTGACTGTCGTCGTCGCCCCGTTCAGGGCCACGCTGTAAGCGTTCGCGGTCGTGATCAGACTGTTGAGCGTCACGTTGCCGGAGAACGTCGCCGAAAGGGCTTGAGTGATCGTCAGGTCATTGATCGTGACCGCTCCGGCCGCGTTGACTCCCGTGAAGGCGATCGCTCCACCGTTCCCGGCATTCAACTCCAGGTTAAAGGATCCCACCCCGTCCGTCAGCGTGCCGGCAAACGTGATAGTGCTATCCGTCGTCGTTAGCACGGTGTCTGCCCCCAGGGTCACGGGACCTGAGTAAGTCTGCACCCCGGTCGTCGTGATCGCCGCGGTGTTGATCGTGGTCGCATTGACAACCGAGAGGCTGGAAAGGCCGGAAACCACATTATTAAACACTACATTGCCCCCCCCAAACCCCACCGCCCCGTTGATGGCCAGGGAATTTCCCCCGCCCGTCACCGTTCCGTTCATGGTCATGGTCGAGCCCGTGAGAGTGGTGTTCTTTCCTAGGTTTACGGCCCCGCTGTACTGCTGGGTTCCGGTGGTCCGAACGGAGGTTCCCGCGATCGGCCCGTCGATCGTGATGGTGGTGCCGGTGATCGAAACAGACGTGAGGGCGACGAGGCTCCCCACCTTATTTCCCAACGTGACCGCCCCCGCTCCCGATATGATCAACCCATGACCGACTCCTCCGACTTCCCCGTCCACCGTGGAGGCAAGTTCAATCGCCCCGGCCGTGTTTTGTAAGGTCACATCATCCGTTAACTGCACCGCGGAGGAAAAAGTCATCGCATCGGCCGAGGACACATCTCCTCCCAGCCTGACCGCTCCAGCTCCGGTCTGCTCAAAAATACCTGCCGAGGCCAGCGTGGCCCCGGGAGCCAGCGTAAAGGTTCCACCGTTGTTGATCGTCATATCCCCTCCCACCACGTTGTCTCCCGACCCGGCCGCAAAAGTCAGTCCGGTGCCTGTAAAAGAAAAACTGGCACCCGTTTCCAGATTCGCGTTCAACGTGGTCGATCCCGTGCCGGTCTGGCTAAAACCGCCGATATCCAGCGTGCCGTTAAACGTCACTGTCCCATTGCTCGCGATCGTTAGATTCCCGAGAACGGCGGAGTCACTCCCCACCGCCCCGGTCACGCTGACGTCGCCCGCTCCGGTGGTCACATCGAGATTGAAGCCGGCCCCCGCGATATCAGACCCAAAGGTGATGTTGGCCCCCGCTGGGCTGCCCCCGCTGTTGGTCGCATCAACCAGGACATTGCCCGTCAGCGTCGTCGCCGAGGCGTAACTGACTGCAGCCCCCGTCGTCGACACATCCCCCCCCGTCAAGATGCCCTGGTTACCCGTCAAGCTCACCGCCCCGCCTGAGTAAATGTCACCCCCCCCACCGATCGTTAGTGTCCCGGCACCACCGTTGTTCCTGTCCGCATTTAGCGTCACGATTCCGTTCTGAGTTCCATTGGTATCGGTCACCACCGATCCGTTCAGCACGATCGTGTCCGCCACCACGTTGAGCCCCGCCGCCGTGCTGTAATCTTGCGCCCCGTTAAACGTTGTCGTTCCGCTCCCCGTGGTCTGCACCAGACTCGCGGCGGTGATCGCTACGGCCGTCACATCATTGGCCGAGCTGATCGTGATCGCCCCCAACCGCGCCCCGCCCCCCAC
>RGVZ01000278.1 GCA_010029825.1 bacterium
GATATCGTCACACTCCCGATTGGTGTCACTCTCGACCCTGGCGGTATCGGCAAAGGAATCGCCGCCGATATTCTTGCCAATATGGCGTTAGAGCAAGGGGCTCTAGGAATTCTTGTCGAAATTGGCGGGGACGTTCGAATCGGGGGGACTCCGCCGGACGGTAGCCAATGGCGAATCGACATCGAAGACCCCTTCGTCGAATCACAGTCAATCGCGCGGGTGAATTTGGTTGATGGCGCCGTCGCGACATCAAGCACGCTCAAGCGAACATGGGATAACGACGGCCGCACAGCGAACCATCTCATTGATGTTCATACCGGTCAATCCATGGTTTCAGATGTTGTCACTGTCTCGGTTATCGCCGTCTCAGCGGGAATAGCGGAAGTGATCGCAAAGGCTGGATTTACGCGCCACGACTTCCTGACGTGGGCGCCAACTCTCGGCGCTGCAGCGTTCGTCGTCTATCGTGAAGGTTCGACGGCACAGACCATTAATTGGAAGGATTATTCATGAACGACCCACAAATCTGGTGGTACGTCTCTCGCGTGAGTGCACTCACCGCTTGGGGCCTCATGTCGTTCTCGTTGGTGTGGGGCGTATTGCTTGCAAGCCGAGTCTTTCGTGGGCTCGATAACCCAGCGTGGTTAAAAGACCTCCACAAATACCTCAGCACACTGACAGTTCTATTAGCAAGCGTTCACACGCTCGCTCTCACACTTGACCCCTATGTGAAATTCGACGCTGCTGATCTTTTCATTCCGGGCGTCGCGACCTACCAAGGCGCAACAGAGCTAATCAACTTCGCCCTTGCTATCGGCGTCGTCGCGATGTGGATTATGTCTGTCGTGTACTTAACCTCACTCGTGATGGACAAGTTGCCCCGTGCGTTGTGGAAAGCAATCCACTATGCGTCCTATCTTGTTTTCTTCGCTATCGGCATCCACGCGGCATTTTCGGGATCAGATGTCGGGTCATGGTGGTACGCAGCGGTATCAATTTTTGTCATCTCGATGGCCATGATTGCGCTCATGATTCGTTTCGCCGTGATTTCGTTGCGTGAACGGCGGGCAGTGGCAGATGCAAAGGTTTCCGCGCTGCGAATCGCAGCTCAGGCCGAACGTGACGCTCGTGTCCTCGAGAACCCCGATGAGGACAGTCGCGATAAGCGAACAATGGTGGTGCAAAAAGTCACTCGTCACGCCAAGGACGTTCTTGGAATTCGGCTCATCCCAGTAGGCGGGGGTCGAACCGCATGGTGGGATGCCGGATCACACATCACTCTCCACCTGCCCAACGGTATGGAACGCCAATATTCACTCTGCGGTGATAGCACCGACCGCACTGGATACGACATCGCTGTTCTTGACACCCATGGACCAGAGGGTGGTTCGACCTGGATACACAACAACGTCAAAGCGGGAACTGTCATGACCGTCAGCGGACCTCGCAATCATTTCCCCCTGGTGCCGGCTCGAACCTATTTGTTCATTGCTGGCGGAATCGGAATCACCCCAATCCGCGCAATGATTGAATCCCTCCCTGCAAAACGAGACTGGCGCTTGTTGTATTTGGGCAAGAACAAGGCGGGAATGGCCTTTGCCGACGAAGTGGTTTCAGAATACGGAAAAAGAGTTACTGTTCATGAATCTGACTCTCTGGGTCGTTTCGACCTGTCAGGGCTGTTGGAATCAACCAACGCAGACGTTTATTGTTGTGGCCCAGAAACACTGATGTCTGAGGTCGAACAACGGGTCGAACGCAACCGATCTCACGTCGAACGTTTTAATCCGGTACTCCGCGAAATTGAAGGTGGTGCAAAACCGTTTGTTGTGCGACTCGCGTCGACGGGGCGAAAAGTCAACATTGCCGCTGATGTCTCGATCGCCAATGCTCTCGCGAAAGCCGGCGTTGCAATTGACACGTCATGTGGCAAAGGAGTTTGTGGCACGTGCGAGACCCGGGTTGTTGATGGACAACCGATTCACCTCGATAGCGTGATGCCTGACTCGGACAAAGACAAACTAGGAGTCATGTATCCGTGTGTTTCCCGCGCGGTAGGTGCCGAAATTACTCTTGACGCTTAGTCGACATCGAAGTCGTCGTCGACCCAAGCGTTGTCATCGGTCCGCAGCACCTGCCACGCAACATAGGCTGCACCAGCGACAATCGCGACCGCAAGCCCAGTAGCAATAAAGCCACCAATCCCTGACTTCTTGGGTGCGATCGGAGTTTTCTGAACGAACTTTCGTCCGGCAAGTTGGGTCAAATCGGCAAGTATCTTTCCCGCAGACTCAAGAACGTCACGCTGACGGCCGAAGGCGGAATTTGCGGCATCACGAATAATGGCGCGTTCACGCGAATATGACTTTGCCACGGCTACTCCTTCGACCTCTATAGTATGGCTCACCAATGTCTCGAACGCACACCACGACGGGGCAGAATAGACGTATGTCAATTCATACACAGACCGCAACAATTCACACCAATCACGGGGAAATCCGAATCAATCTATTCGGAAATCACGCACCGGCTACGGTGGCAAACTTTGTCGGTCTCGCCGATGGAACCAAGGAATGGACGCACCCGCAGTCCGGAGAAAATATGACCACGCCTCTTTACAAGGGCGTCGTTTTCCACCGAATCATTCCCGGTTTTATGATTCAAGGCGGCGATCCTCTCGGAATGGGCTTTGGCGGACCCGGTTACCAGTTCGACGATGAAATTCACCCAGAACTGAACTTCAGCGAGCCTTTCATCCTGGCGATGGCTAACTCAGGCCCCGGCACTAACGGATCGCAGTTTTTCATCACCACCGCACCAACACCGTGGCTTCAGGCAAAACATACGATTTTCGGCGAGGTCGCGGACGACGAGTCCCGCGCCATCGTGACGGCTATCGAATCGGTTCCGACCGGGGCGAATGACAAGCCGATTGAGCCAGTCGTGATGTCGCACATCACCGTGTCGTGACAAATCAATTGTGGTCGAGCATTCGACGTAGTAGAACTCCGGCCACGTTCACACTGTTGGGTGTTATCGCGCTCGGCTACATCTCCCAACTCGTATTTGGCGAATCTCTTGTCTATTCCTTCGGGTTTTACCCGCCGTTGCTGTGGGCAGAACCATGGCGATTGATCACGTCCGTCTTCATTCATAGCGGAATCATGCACGTCATGTTCAACGGTTATTCTCTGTGGGTTCTCGGTAACTTGATCGAACGGGTGATTGGGTCGGCACGATTCCTGCTCGTTTTCACTGTCTCTGTCATTACAGGATGCCTCGCCGTAATGGTTCTCAGCCCAGAATCATTGACGGTCGGTGCGTCGGCGGGAATCTTCGGCTTATTTTCTGCTCTTTTCGTGATCAACCGAGGATTGGGCGGAAACAACGTGTCTCTTCTCGCCATCATTGGCCTCAATCTGGCAATTGGATTCATCGTTCCAGGAATAGCTTGGGAGGCACACGTAGGCGGGCTGATCGGTGGGCTTGTGACGACATTGTTTCTTCGACGCGCGCAGCGCTGAGAGAACTTATTCACAAAGTTATCCACATGAGTGGATAATTACACTGTTGTAATTCGCGGCTATTGCCAGCGGGTGGTCATCAGGAAGCCGATGAACATCAAACCAAAGCCAATAACGATATTGATTGCTCCGACCGACGGAATCGGAAACAGACCGGCGCTGACATAGAACGTCAATATCCACGCGAGGCCAACAATCATGAAACCAAACATGATGGGCTTGAACCAGATCGGGTTAGGTGTGTCCTGAGCGGCGCGCGACGAAGTGTTGCTGGGGTAAGCGTCGTCGAGAGTTTTCTTTGCCATATGACCAGCATACCGATACCCGATTGCGCGCGGAAACCGCAGTTACACTTAGAGACGTGCCCCCTCGATCCGATAAGCCGATCTTTCGGTTGCCCAAAATCGAATGGCGTCGTCGAACAACCTCTGACGACGATTCGGTGGTGACTGGCCGCACATACACGCTGCGAGAGCCGCCGAAAATCAATAATCTGATTGACGAGATAGTCGCCCGTAATCGTCCCCGCTCCATCATTGACTGGCGAGGGCTTGGAATTCTTGTTAAGTCAATCTACCCTTGGCGTAATTGGGCAGTAGTCCAACGACATAAGGGAAGGAGAGATTCATGGCCGTTGTAATGATTGAAGTTAAGTATTCAGCAGCCGCGATGGCTGCACTGGTTGACATGCCTGAAAACCGTGCTGGTCCAGTTGGTCGGGCCATTGAGGCAGCAGGCCTCAAGCTTCTAGGTGCCTTTTACATCAACGGGACGAACAAGGCGATATTCCTTGCCGACGGCAGCCTGGAGGATGGCAACACCATTGGCGTCATGGCACTTGCCGCAGGAAGCGCGATAGAAGCTGAGGTCAAAGAGTTAACTCCTTTTGATAAAGCGCAAGAGTATTTCAGGCGAGCGGCCAAGGTAAAGGCGATCTACCGAAAGCCCGGCGAGGCGCGAAAGTGACGGATCAAGTCCTTCACCTCACAAGAAGAGGCATCCTCAGCGCCTTGGGTGTTTGCTGCATAGCCTGGTCCTCCCGAACACTTGCACAAGGCGTCATCATGGATTTCACACTCCCGGCGACCATGCGTGACTGTTGGATTGTTAATGACGGGGTTATGGGCGGCGTATCCCAATCCGGTCTCAGGCATGATCCCCAGGGCATGATTTTTGAAGGTCAGGTCTCTCTTGAAAATAACGGTGGTTTCGCTTCCATGCGATCTCCGGCTAGGTTTGAAAGGGAGACTCAAGTTCTAGAGCTTACAACCAGGGGAGACGGTAAACGCTATAAGCTTATGCTACGC
>RGVZ01000279.1 GCA_010029825.1 bacterium
CGTATTCCCAGGCCGTTTGGGGGTCCGCATAGGCCGCACGGCCGGCGCTAAGGTTCAAGAGGGTGGTCGCATCTAGCCAGTGACCAAGGTCCAGTTGAAGGACCGTTCCATAGAGGAGATCGCCGACCTGTAGGGAGCCGAGGTCAATCGTGAAGCGCTGGCCCCACGATGCCGGGCCGCGATACTGGATGGTCTGAATCTGCGGCGTGAAGGTAATGGTTGCACGTTCGGGGTTCCGGGTGAACCAAGTCGTGTTCGTATCCAGGGGATACAAGTCATTCTCGGCGAGGTCGCGGTCCGTAAGGTCCAAAAGGGTTGTGATTGGACCACGTGGCTGTTTGGACATGGGCTTGCTATCCAGGGCTAAGAAGAGGGGGCTTAGCCCGACGCGAAGCCTAAATCCCAATAGGGGGATTTGCCTAGGTATAAGTGGGAATGGCCGCCGTCCTTGGACTTTGTATCTTTAATTGTGCGGAGGGCCTTCCTGCCGTGCTCCGCAATATCCTCGCCATTCGGCCCCTGTTTGAACGCCTCACCGTAATTGCCGCCTACGACGCTGGCCACGATAATTCGCTCGCCCTCCTGGAAGAATTCGCGGCGACTCATGGCGATCTGGAAATTCTCCGCCTACCACCGACCACCTCCAGAATTCGCACGGAACGAATTTGCCGGGCACGCAATTCCATCTTGGAGGAAATTCGTCGCCGCTTCTGGACCGTGAAATTCTTCATGATGATGGACGCGAACAATTATTCATGTGTAGGGCCCATTCGCCCGGCCGTTCTTGCTGCCGCGCTGGCCCGGGACGATTGGGACGCCATCTCTTGGGACCGAGAGGCGGGCTACTATGATTACTGGGCGCTTTCCTACGACCCTTTCGTCTATAGTTGCTACCATTTTGACACGCCGATTACCCTAGAAGTTCATTCCAGTCTACTCGGCATTTAATGGCTTCGCCGTCTATCGTGCAGACCCCTTTCTTGAGTGTTCCTACGATTGGAAAATCAATATGACCTATTTTCCAATGGAGGTGGTAATCAAGCAATCCTTCATGTTGGACGCAAATCTTCGCGATATTCTCATTGACGACTGCGAACACCGGAAATTCCACATGGAGGCGATTCGGGACTTCGGGGCGCGGGTGCGCGTGTCGCTGGACTCGCTCTTTGGAAAGGCGGAGCCGGCGGGGGTAGAGCGGCGGGGGCCTGCCTAATTATATCGGAACATCGCCCGTCCATCCGCGACAGTATAGACACCCCAGGACTCCACAACTGCGAGGAAATTCATGCGCTCTGTGGTGAAGGTGCCGTCCGGTGGGCGAATACCGACTAAGAACGTGGGCCGGTCCGCCGTGGTGAAATTCACGGACCCTTGGGGCACAACTCCCGCCGCGGCCAGTCCGGGGCCGACACCCATATCCCAATTCATCTCGCCTACCGTGTAGCCGGATCCCCTATCCTCTTTTGCGTATTGAACAAGAGTGTTCCAGACTGTTGGACCCCAGGCCGTTTCACGGTCACGGGCTGCAATAATCAGTGAAAGAGTGGCCCAATAGGGATTCGCAGCCGACCCGGTTGCCCAGCGTCGATTGCGGCGCAAGTCGTCCTCGCTGCGCATGAACCAAAAGACCCGGCTCGCGGGACGCTTAGCATCCAGGACACGCGTATAAAGAGGAAAAAGCCCAGCGGCCACGTTCGCGCCCTTGTAATCGTCTGGACCGAACGAGAACATGTTCTCATAGAGGACCGAATACGGAATCTCGTGCGGACCCGCCTCTACGGCGGCGCGCGACTCAGGATCAAGATAGATATGCCGGGTTTCCAATTGCAAAGTGGGCCCTTTAATCAGTTCGCGTGGCAGTGGCGGATACGACGTCGGTGTGCCACTATCGGGTGTCACGATGAAGGCCGCTTCCGTCCACGGTGCAGGCCTTGTAACGGCGTCGTCGCTACACTCCACACAATCCTCTAGGGGCCGTAGGGTTAAGCGCAGCCGGAAAGACTGGCCTTTAATCGCCGCGGAGGGAACGCCCCGCTTACCACCAACCATCGGCAGAGGAAGCCGGAGACGCCCCGGGGTCGCGAGACGATAGAGAGTTGCCCCTGAAGGGTCCGTCATTGCTGTGAGCGCCTGGTCTAGGTAAGCCTGGTTCAGCGTGCCACGGGCCAGGCGACTACCCCATAGCGCATCGCCGCTGAATTCCTGGAGCAGGACCTTATCTTGATACAACTGTATCTTGGAAAACAGAAAATAGGCGATGCCGCGCGTGTAGCCATATTGGCGTCCCGCGGCTGTAGCAACCGTGTAGCCGGTGGCCGCATTTGCTGCGGCGGCAGGAGCAGGGAGCCAGGTCGGCAAATCAATCAATAGGGTTGTGTCCGTGAACACATCGCCTGCAATCTCAAATTCAAATTCCGTCGTGCGACCAAAATCGGCAGCATTCAGGGGCGGAATTCGGCGGAGTTCACCTACCGTTGCAGGGCGGCGGTTGTAACTCCGGTCAAAGGGATTTAGGAGGGGCGTGGCCCCTTCGGCGGCATCGCGCCGCATGAAATAGGTGTCCTTGTTGCCCCGGGCAATCAATTCATAAAGTGCCCCTTCGGATTGTAGGCTCGCTTTCTCTGATGCCATTAGGCGACTTTTCTAGTTTAGGACACCGTCTTTAGCACAAGGCTCGCAACGGCAGTGCGGCGGCGAGGAAGAACAAGATGGGCCACTCGGTCAAAGCGCACAAGAGGAACCGCTTTGGCTACCGCCTCACCGGTATTGACCCAACCCGAAATAAGAGCCTGGATTTCGGCGAACGCCGGCTCCGTTGGCCCGATGCCCACCTCTTTCAGTTTCTGGAGAATCGTGATTCCTTCGCGCACACGGTCAGCCTTCGGCTTCGCCTTAGGATCCTCCTCAGGGGTAGCAGACATCTATTGAGGTTGTGCTGCCCCGGGTTTAACCGTTAGTCAAGGCAGGAATGCCGAGTTTTGTCACCTTAGAGGGCGCATTCGGCTTCGGCCGGGCCAGGCCGCCTACAGGAGTAAGTTCTAGCACAGGAATGTCATCCAATACACCGGGAGTTAGCGGAGTCCAGATTTACAATGCCGGAAATACAACGGATGGCTGGTATTGGGTGAAAACCTCAATGATGTCTACTGCACAGCAAGTCTATTGTAATATGACGGACGCAGGAGGTGGCTGGATGCTCGTCTCATACAATGGAAACAAACAGGCGGCCACGACGCTGGCACGAGGCCAATTCTATCCGGTGGCGTGGTCTAATGGCGCAGGTGTTCTCTCGGGACAATTCTCGGCAAATGTCATGGATCTCTGGTTCCATGGTGGAAGCAATCAGTGCTCTAACGCCATGCGTCTTGGATCCTTTACCGCGAATGCAGTTCCAACCCTGGCGAATTCATACATCGGTCACACCTGTCAGTATTTCACGAACGCGAGTAGCCTCCGGCTTAGCACGGGCTCAGGAGTTCAGGGCACAGGCGTCTTTGGCACGAGTGGTCTGCTCATGAGCACACTCTGGTCATCTCTAAAGGGGTTTACCCTAATGAGCACACTGTATACGGTCACTGACGCGGATTGGATGTATAATACAGGGGTGAATTTTTACTGGAGTCTAAGTCTGCCCCAAACCGGCCAAACCTCTAGAAATGGAAACGCCCAAGGAAACGGAGGATGGATGCGGACACAGGACCGCGACACGTGGGGCCTCTCTAACGTCGCAGTAAATGCCTCAGGAAATGGAAACATCTTTCCGGGCAGCACTGTCGCGGTGTTCATTAAATAAGGTTAAACGGCTGGCACTGAATCTCTCAAGAATGGAGGACCTGGATTCTATCGTGCGGACCGTGATTGGAAAATTCGCACAGCGCGCCGCGGTTGGCAAGGCCAAATACGGGGTGACGTTGGACCGGACGGACCTCTCCGTCCTGGATTGGATTAACCATGCTCAAGAGGAGCACATGGACGCGATTCTGTATCTGGAGAAACTCCGGCAGACTTTGGCTGGGGCAGCCACCGGTCCACCGGTATGCAGCACTGCTACCGCAATTACTGACAAAACGTCGAGCACGCCGAACAGTTCTTCCGGCCAGTAGCGACGTTGTTGCGCTCCTCAAAGGTGGTGTAGCGCACCACACACGTGGACTGAAGGCTTTGGCCACACGTGCTGTAATTACAGGTCGGCTGCGTTGCCAGCGACGCCGTCTTGTAATATGTCCAAATCGTCTTGGTCTGTATCTTTTGGATACGGTCGCGGGCGTCCATCTCTGTTAGACCTCTAGAAAGGCTTATAGGAGGCTAGCGAAATCCTTAAAGATGTGCGGTGTCTGGGCTGCTTTTGGAACGCAGGCAAATTATCTGCCGGATAAGGCCGCAGCAGAGCGCATGGTCGCCGCCCTGACGCCTCGCGGTCCCGAGGGGAGCCAACTAGAGGGTGTCCCCGTCGGGTGGCTGGGATTTACGCGCCTAGCCATTAATGGCCTGACGGCCGAAGGCATGCAGCCCTTTCGTAGACGCGGAGTTGTCTGGGTGGCCAACGGCGAAATTTACAATTGGCGGGAACTGGTGGCTGAATACGGACTAGACTGCCCTTCCGGAAGTGACTGCGAAGTGATTGGAGCCCTCTATATGCATTGGCGCATGACCAAGCGCCCCCTAGAGACCCTCTTTCAGGCCCTGGATGGTGTGTTCGCCACGATTATCTACGATGCCGATACGGACCGTGTGATTGCCGCACGCGACCCCTACGGTGTTCGGCCCCTG
>RGVZ01000280.1 GCA_010029825.1 bacterium
GCCTAGTTGGTGATTAGGGATGCCCATCCCTACATCTAACTAGCATTTAATTGCCATACCGTACAATTCCAAAATTAAGACATGCGGTTTTACTGCCTGGAATTGTACGTTTACGTAGCTTTCTGGTATAATCTTGTCGGTTTCTTCCAGAAACCGACATCCTTAAACTCTGTAAGCTACGATACTGGTGGACGCGGCGCGGCGCGGCGAAAACCACTCCGCGCATTAGAATGGCTGCGACCCCGTCAATATTCCGCCTCAGCCCCTCGTCGCTGCTTGGATGGACAGCGGCCTACAGCATCTGGGAACCGATCTCCTACTTTTTGATTCGCGCGCTGTCGGGTGCGCGGACAGTGGGCGAATACTATGACCCGCGGCGCACGCCGGTGGCGGTGGTGTTTTTTGGCGATTTTATTTATAGCACGTTCATTCTGCTGGTTGCCCAGGCGCTCGGTGCCGGTGTGGGGCTACAGGGGATGTGGAAGAATCTAGGAATGTTCCTCGGTGTCCAGTGGACATCGGACTATCTCTGGTATCTGCTGGTGAGCGCCTTGCCGAAGGGTACGAGCCGCTATGTGGATTTCTTCCAGCGCTACACGCGGGAGGTGGGGGTCGGCGCGCTGGTTGGCGACTCGCTCTACGGAATTGTCTGGCTGGCGTTGGCGCAGGGGCTGGTATCATTCGCACCGGTGTGGACGCAGCTGGCGGCGATTGTGCTCTTCATGTTCGGAACGCTGGTGGTTTCTTATTAGTTGCCCCCAACAGGGAATGACAGCACCAATCGTGATGAAGCCCGGTCTCGGAGAGCCGCAGCCGACTATCGCGGACCTGGTGCCGGCACTGGATACCAGCACGTGGTATCGCACGGAGTGGGGATGTCTTAAGGATGACCCGACGCGCGTGGCGCGCTACCACAGTTTCCCCGATGCGCCGATTCCGCGAGGTGTGCCGCTGGACCCGGCCGCACCGGCATTCATCTGTCTGCGTTATCGTACGGCCTGGCCGCAGGGGGGCGCACCGGCGTCGGCGGCTGCGATGGTGGCCACGGAGGCGGAGCATCCGCAGTTTGCTTTCCGGGCAGGGGGGCCCGGTACGCCGACGCAGATTGACATGGAGAGTCAGCTGCGGCGACTGGATCAGCCGTTGGGGCGCTGTCAGGCGGTTATTGCGGAGGACGCACCGCTGTATCGTAACACTGTTGCGCCACCCGTGCCTCCCCCCGGTGCTGTGCCGGTGGGCGTACAGAACGCCTGTAATCCGGTGGCAGCGATTGTTGGGGCGGCAGGAGAGGGCTGCCGCGTGGCGGCGGACCAGGTGGCAACGGCAATGTCGGGGCGTTGGATTAACAACCCGACACGGCAGGATACGATGCGGTTTGACCGGCCGTTTGCGCCTCCAGGTGTAGGGACGGGGGCTGCGCGGCCTCCAGTACCGTAGCTTTCCAAAGTTAAGACCTGTCGGTTTCCTCCGGAAACCGACAAATTTATATGGGAAAGCTACGTTAACGTACAATCACAGGCGGTGAAACCAGCATTCGGAGAATGCTGTCAGAACCTCTCCGCTTTGCGGAGAGGGCCGCCTGTCTTAACTTTGTGATTGTACGGTACGTGGGGCGGGATGGCCATATTACGCGTAAGGAATCACGACGCGCACCCGATAGTCACGCGCGTCATAGAAAATAGTAGGGCGGCCCCCACGAACAGGTCGCGGCAACGGATCATCCGGCTTCAGAGCAACTGTGGCTGGATGAAACCCGCCGGCACGGAGAGCGCGGTGGGCGGTCGTCAGGGTCGCACCAGTATAGATGGAGAGGTCTAGTCGGGGTGACGCTGATGGTGTCTCTGCGCGATGTGAAAATAGGCCGCCCATCCTCTCTGACTGTTAGAAATATATCACCTGGCCCCTTAGACAGATGCCTGTGTGGAGACTGCGACGACATGTTGTCTATGAGCCGGCCTGCCAGCAAACAAAAGAGGTGTGGGGCATTGACCGGCCTGCGCCAGGCCTGGAGGCTATCTGTGCGCCGCGCGACACGGACCGTGATGATCCGCTAACAGGGGGCGGCGAATGTTGCCGATCGCTGCTTCTGCGTCTGAATGGTGAGTGGGTCACCTGGCATCGAATCTGGGACTGGATATCGGCTGCAGAGGACGCCGGCTACGAAGTGGTGAGCGGTTTCGCAGAGCTATCGCCATATTCAACTATCATCATCCGGCACGCCTGAGCCGGCTGCTGAGGCTTTCTTAGCTCGGCGGGGCTTTTTGGGGCCGCCGCTGGCAGCCCTCTTTGTCGCAACCGCTAGCTTGTACACCTGCTCCGCGGTCTCGGGCGTTAGCGTGGCCCACGGTGTATCCGCGGGAATTCCAACAAACACCGGCTTACGCCCCACGCCCTCGGTCTGTTTGAACATATATAGCCCGTAGGGGCCACGTCGGATGCGATAAGGTCCGACCTGGCGATCTACCGCGTCGGCGGCGGGAGGTGCGGCCTTCTCCATGAGTCGGGCGCTCAGGTCCGTCAGGGTGTCGGTAGGCTTACAGTTGATGCGGGCGGTGCGCCACTGGGCGTAGTGGCCATAGGGACCCTTGCGGCGAACAACGGGGTCGCCCTCCAGCTCTCCGAGCAGGTCGCCGCTGGTGGCTGTGGAGGCCGCTGCGAATGCGGCTTCGGCATCAGCACGGGTAGCTGTCTGGAGGCTCAGAGTTGCGGGCACGGTCGCAAAGCGGGTCTTCTCTCCTTCGCGCTCCAGAACGAATAGCGGACCCTTGCGGCTGACCACCATCTTGTAGCCGTCCCCAAAGTCGGCGGTGCGACTGCTTGCTGTGGCTGTTGTGCGACTGCTTGCTGTGGCGGTGCGTCCAGCGCCAGCGGTCGCCATAACGGCATTGTAGCGGTCGCGATAGGCGGTCCAGGCCTCCGTCAGCACTGTGGGCCAGTCGCGCGTGCCGCGGGCCACTTCGTCCAGCTGTGCCTCCATCCGTGCGGTCGTGTCGTAGGCCACCACGTCCCCAAAGTTGGCCGCCAACCACTCTGCCACGGTGCGTCCGAGAGCCGTCGTGCGGAGCTTGTCGCGCTCTCCGCCAGTGCGCTCGGTGCGGGTCGTTGGGCGGGGTGCGGTTGCTGGTCGGATCTCCAGGCCGCGAACGGTGACAGGGGTCGGCGGTGCCGTGTTTTTCTCCACATAGCCGCGCTCCAACACCGTTTCCACGAGAGTTGCGTAGGTGGAGGGGCGACCGATGCCGCGATGCTCCAGTTCGCGAATCAGCGACGCCTCGGTGTAGCGGGCAGGAGGCGCCGTGCGGTGCTCTTCGGCAGATACGATGGTCCACGGCACTGTGGAGGCTGGCTGAAGGGCACGGCGAGCCTCGTAGGCGGCAGCGTCAGCTGCTTCGGACTCGGTCTTGCCCTCGAGTTCTAGGATGCGCCAACCGGCGAAGGCTGTGCGGTCCCAAGTGGTCTGGATGAGGGGGGCGGCAGCAGCGGCAGCTCCAACCAGGCGCACCACATCGCGCCGCTCGGGGGCCATGACAGACTGTACGGTACGGCGCCAGATAAGGTCATAGAGCCGCTGCTCTTGAGGGCTGACATCAGGGAGTGCCGTGGTCTCCAAGTGGGTGGGGCGGATCCCTTCATGAGCGGCCTGTGGGGCGGGAGCATCGGCAGGAGCAGGGGCGGCTGCCGTCTTCTTGCGTCGCACCACCTTCTTCTTTGTGGTGGCACCTGCGCCTGCTGCCGGTTCCAGAGGCTCAGCGGCGGCCGTCGCCAGAAACTCCTCCCCCCAGCGCAGTCGCACCACGGCCGCTGCTGCCTCTTTGGCCTCTTCACTGAGAATCGGATTGTCGGTGCGCATATAGGTGATATGGCCGCCCTCGTAGAGTGTCTGTGCCGCGCGCATCGTGGCTTTCGGTGCCATCCCCAGGCGACTGGAGGCCTCCTGCTGGAGCGACGAGGTAATGAACGGCTCGGGGGCGGTGGCGGTGGCGACACGCTCCTGGCGCTCGCGCACGGTGATGACAGGGGGGACGGTGGCGGCGATAGCACGGAGCGCAGCGGCTGCGGCCGCCTCATCGGGCAGGTCGGTCACACCGCGCCACTCCAGGTTTTCCTGGCTCTTTGCTGTGAGCCGCCACGACGGAGTCGCCACGTGTGCGGTGATGTCCGCATCGCGGTCGTAGACCAGACGCAGAGCCGGTGTCTGACAGCGACCGGCGCTCAGGCCGGGCTTGAACCCCACACCGCGCCACAGACAGGGGCTCAGGGTGAAGCCGATGAGCATATCCAGCATCGTACGGGCCTGCTGCGCGTTGAATTTCGCCATGTCAATGCGGCGGGGTGCGACGACGGCGGCACGGAGGGCGGGAGCGGTAATCTCGTGGAACACTACGCGGGGAGTGGTGGCCGGGTCGCGACCGAGGAGTGCACAGACATGCCAGGCGATTGCTTCGCCTTCGCGGTCGTCATCAGAGCCGAGATAGATTTCGCTGGCAGCGGCGGCTTCACGGCGGAGGGCGGCGATAGCATCGGACTTGGCGGCAATCTGCTCATAGGTGGGGCGCCAGGCGGGGGCGGGAGTGGCGGCGGCGTCAAAGCCGATGGCTGTGAGATCCTCTTTAAGAGCGCGGATGTGGCCCATCGTGGCGCGGACGCGCCAGCCGGCCCCCAGGAACTCGGCGATCTTCTTGCATTTGGCGGGGGACTCTACAATCAGGAGGCGTGACATCGTCGTTGATGGCGCGGTGGCG
>RGVZ01000029.1 GCA_010029825.1 bacterium
GCCATTTTCGCCTGGAGTTTCCGCCGACAGAGCGTCCCAGGCTTGTCTCTGGCAAATTCGAGCTGATCGTTCTCGAGGTTTCCGAGGGCGGATGTTCCGTGGAAGTTCCGGAAAGCGCGTCGGCGGCCTTTGCCGTGGCCGGTGTTCCCGTGAAAGGTTTCATGATCTTTGCTGACGGTGACCGTCACGACGTTGAGGGCAAGGTGATCCGGGTCGCTGGGCGCAACCGCGTCTCCATACAGTTCACCCAGGGCGTCTCATTTGCCAAGATGATGGCGGAACATCGACGCATCCTGACCAAGTATCAGGGCTGAAACGCGGGTCAGCCTGGTAGACTCTTATTCGGCTGTTACATCCACTGCTTGCATCGCGAAGGATCCGCTCTTCATGCCGCGGGCAGTCATGATGACGGTTTGCGTGCCCGCGTCCACTGGTTCCCATTTCGTTTCACGCGCGCGACGGTTGGTAACCTTGCCGCTGCTGACAAACCAGCTGACCTTGATGTTCTCGTCCTGAGGTTTGGTGATGGATCCCGACAGGCTCTGCTTGGGGCCAATGCCGACAGTACCGTTCGCGATTGGCTCGGCGATCGTCACGGAAAGGGGTTGGAAGGAAGTTTCAGGTGATTCCTCCGGATAAACCAGAATGTTTCCGACGATTGTCTCGGATTCTTCGCCAGAGTCGAGTTTAACGGCATAACGAAGCGTCAGCTTGCCGAGCCCTTGCTCTCGAGCCCCTCTCAGAATCGCTTCTTGCTGTGGAGTCAGCGGCCCTACGGTGGCATTCGCTTTGACGGAGTACACATCAAGCGCGGCGAAGGATTGGGTGGCCGCGGTCGACGGGTCCAGGCTGACTTGCACGGGAATTCCGTAGGAGGATGCTTCATCCAGGAATGGAGCCGCGTTGACGGTTCCTCCTTTGGGCATGGCCGCGAACACGGTGAGCTCAACCGAGCTCGTCATCCCGGATGCCGGCGCCGCCAGAACGACGGGGTTTGTCGCGACGCCAATGGCTCGCAGTTTGGTGACGCGTTCGTAGCGGTCCGCGTCCTCACCTCCACATCCCGATGCCAGAGTCACGATGGTCGAAGCAAAACATGCTGTAATGATTGAATTAATTATTTTTCTCAATCTATCCCGCCTGTTACCGATCAAGACTTACCATTGTTGAGGGATCGCAGATGCTCCCCCTATATTACGTAACGCCGCGTGACTTTGCACTCGCTTCCACGGGTGGAGGGCCGCGTTGCGCTTCGATGGGCAAGTCATCCCGCGACGCGTTCCTCTGGTCGCTCGGAATGCATCTGGTGTTTCTGGTAACTTTGGTTGTTGTGACATCCCCGGCAGCGAAGAAGCCAGAGGTTGTTAAAGTCACAATCGTTTCCGTGCCGGCAGCCATCCCGCCGAAGCCAGTGCCAGAAAAATCGCGGGAAAAACGTGTCGCCACGGAAAGAAAGCCTTCACCACAGGCCCAGCAGACCAAGGCAGTCCAGGGGATTCCGCCCGACGCCGTGACTCCTGATGCCACCGGTATCGCGGCACCGATCGGCAACACCCTGATGACCGAGGATGAAGGCAAGCGGATACGTCCCGAGGACTACCGCGAACTCGCCGGTGATTTGAGTTCTGACGCACGGCTGATCCTGGGGTCGGTCAAGGTCCCTGCCTACACGGACGCCGCACTGGAGGCCAGTCTGGAGGGGAATTTCATCGTCGATGTCTACGTTGACGAGAGCGGCAACGTCTTGCAGTGTGAACTTCGCAAGCGGGTCGGTTTCGGGATGGACGAGCGATTGCTGGACGCCGCGCGAGTCGCCAAGTTCAAGCCGCGCAAGAACAAGCTGGGCAAGGCCGAAGCGGGCTGGGCAGAAATCAAATTCAGTCTTGTGATTCCTTGAGGGGGGATCCCGCAAGGGAGAGAGTGGCTCCTCAGGCAGGACTCGAACCTGCGACCCGGTGATTAACAGTCACCTGCTCTACCGACTGAGCTACTGAGGAACTGAGGCCTAAAGAGATATAGTCTCAGCCGGTATGGTGTCAAGAACTCCTCACGCGGAGGGGCGTTCCGTCTCCGTGGCGAATATTTTCGCGATGGTGGCGGTCAACTTGTCCACGTCGAAAGGCTTGGTTACGTATTCATTGCAGCCGGCATCAAACCCGCGGCGAACGTCCTCTTCGTCCTTGCGGGCGGATACGAACAGCAACGGGACTTTACTCAGGGAGTGATGGGATTTGAGAAGCCGGCACAGCTCGTAGCCGTCCACCCAGGGAAGGTTGACGTCCAGCAGGACCATGTCGAGGCGGTTGACCTCAAGGATCTTGGACAGTTCCAGCCCGTCGGAGGCCAGAAGGACCTTGTAGCCGCTGGATTCGAGGATGCGCTTGAGCGCGTTGCGCATGATTTCGTCATCGTCAACGACCAGGATGGCGCGGGTTTCGATGGACTGTTTCAGGTTGCGGAAATCCGACAACGAGACGACTTTCTTGGCCACGATCTTCTGGCGCTTGATGGACTCAATTTGACGGCGCAAGGTCTTGTCGCTCACCGGTCACCTCTTGGATTCACGTACACTCGTGCGTAGGAGGGAGATCGGAATCGGCTGAGGGTTCTTTACAGGACGGCACTGGCAATTTTAATGTAAAGCCATGAAATTTATGGATAAAAGTAATATTTCAGAATCCAATCAAGGCGATCTGGCCATCGAGCAAGCTCTCGGGTGGGCCGCCGGCACCTTGGGGTGTCTCCGTGAGGCTTTTGCCGCCGGTCGGCGCCGGGACGAGCCATGGGAAATCGCTCGTGTCCCGGAGGAGCGACAACCGGCGATGGCTCAGGCCGCGGCGGTGTTTCGTCGCGGGGTCGGGGTGGCGGGCGTGGAATCAGCGGCCTACAGGCCAGCAGAGATCTTGTCGACCCGGAGTGTCGCGGAAGCTTTGGCATTGGTTCCGGGATCGTATGGCCTTTCGGAAAGTCAAGGCGGCGCGATCCCGGGGCGTTTCCTGTTTGTAGTGGATGAGGCAATTACCCGTCTTTGGCCCGAATTTCGCGAATCTCACCTGGGATTCCCGGCGTGGATCCTGCGCGGTGGCGAAGCCGTTAAAAACCTTGAGACGGCCTCCAGGCTGACCGCGTGGATCCGCTCCCATTCCGGGTCCGCGGATCGCGGCCTCCAGGTTGTGGCCATCGGCGGTGGCGTGACGCTCGACGTGGCCGGCTTTGCCGCCGGGCTGTGTGGACTCGAACACGTAAACATTCCCACGACCCTGCTGGCCATGGTTGACGCGGCCATCGGGGGCAAGACCGGGGTCAACTTTCCCCCATTTGGAAAAAACCAGGTCGGCCTCTTTCATTTCCCGGCACGAGTCATCATCTGTCCTGACTTTCTGAGAACGTTACCGGTCGAGGAAATCAGGGCCGGCGCGGCAGAGTGCCTTAAACATGCCTTGCTGGCTGGTGATCTGGATTTTTTTGAAAAGTGGGTGCGGCTGGCTCGTGATGGCAACGCCGCATTCGCGGAGGACGGGGGACCTGTTGTGGTCGTAACCCGGATGAAAGAGGCTTTCGTGGAGCGTGATCCCTTCGAGCTTTCGGGCGCGAGGGAATTGCTGAATCTTGGTCACACGACGGCCCATGCCCTGGAGTCGGTCGCGCAGTCCAGGGGTCTCGTTATTCGTCATGGCGCCGCCGTGGCGATGGGCCTTGCCTGCAAGGTGCGGTTGATGGCTGCCGCGCAGCCCGGGTGTCTTGGTCTCGCGCGAAAAATCATGGACGCACTGCGGTCAAGCAGGTGCGTCGATGAGGTGATCGCGTGGCTTTCAGGGCCTGATATCGCGATGGACGCGGTGTGGGCCGCGATGGTCGACCAAATGCGTCAGGACAAGAAATTGCGTTCTGGCGACAGGACCGGGATTCGTGTTGTGGGTTTACGGTGGAACCCGGCCACGGGGATCCTTGAGGCGCACGCGACGGAAGTTGAACTGGAGGCGCTGCGCCGTGCCTTTGTCAGTTGCCTGCAAGAACTTCGTTAAGGAAATTTGCCTGCCAGATCCGGTTGTATTTCCTCCAGAAGGGGGGCAGCTGGTTTGGCAAGATTTCGGCGCGCCGGGCCGCGCCGCGAATACTGGTGCCGACCGAGCTGAACGTCGTCGGATCGATCAACGCGAGTTCAATGACCTTGTCGCCGTTGATGACAGAGTATTTTCCGGGAGTCTTTGCCGGGTCGATGGTCGTGACCCGGAACAATACGTTGCCGAGGTGGCCATCCGGGTGTGAGTCCAGCAGGCTGGTTATTTTTCCGATCAGTTCGGCCCTGGCGGCATCGCCAAGTCTGGTCACGGAGTTCAATTTGCTGATCGCGTTGCCGTCGCCGCCGGCGAGCAGGCCTGGATTTGTCCCTTTGTCGAAAAAGAATTCCTGGACGATCGTGATACGCGATTTCCCCCCTCCGAGGTCTTTGATCCCCGCGCCCGTGATGCGCGCCGTCATGCCGTTCTGTTCCCATCCGGTGGCTATGCCGAATCTTTCGCCGAGGATGGCCAACTCGTCATTCTGGACTGTAATGGTCTTGGCCACGACCTGCTGACCCTCGGGGGTTTGATAAAGGTACGCGCCTTCGGCCTTGCCACCGAGGCGTTTGCCATTGGCTTGCGCGGCCTCGCCAAATTCGACCCAGGCCTCCCGGCCCTTGTCGCCGTAGTAAGGTTTCAGGGTTGCGTCGAGGTCCGCGACCGAGCGGATTGTGCCTCCGGCAGTGCCAATGTTCAGAGCCAGAGCCCGAAGTTCCCTGAATTGTTGGTACTGCGTTCTCACAGTGCTCGCGGTCATTGCGATGTTGAAGCCACCGGTCGCGCATTGCTTCACGGCTTCGGCAATTTTTGCGTCAACCGCGGCCACGTCCGCGTCCACGCGGACGGTCTCTGCCAGTTGACGCGCGTCATTCAATGTCGCGTGGCAGGCGAGCAGTTCTTGCGATCCGGTCGCGATGCCACCGACGGTGAATGCCAGGCCGGCAATCGAGTTCAGGGCTTGAATCCCGAAAATGGTGCTGAGCTCTCCGGCTTGCCCGAAATATCCGATGGCGGCTCCGCCAGTGGTGGTGACCGCAGGCAATGCGGCCAGGAATGGCGCGGTGGTGAGGGCGCCGGCGCCTTGCATGCGGAACTCCTCACCCAGTTTGCAGAAAAAACTTCCTCCGTTGAAGCCGGTATCCACAGCGGCATTGACCACTGAGAGTCCGCTGCCGAAAGCGAAGGGTGTCAGTGCGAGAGCGCCGGACGTTGAGGCAGCCGTGGCCGCTGCGGTCGTCCCGGGGAGGATGGCGCCGGCGATGAATGGAGCGCTGTACATCGTGAGTGGAATGAACGGCGCGGCATACGCGGCATTCTCCGCGGCCCTGAGTTTGGTGAGTCCGGACTGGATGTTGCGTTGCTCGATGTCGTTGGCCGCCGCCATCATGTTGCGCAGTTCCTGGCGCATCTGGAAGGGAACGCCGAGGCACTCCAGGTTGTTCCTGATTTTGTTGGCGGCATTGTAAGCGCCGGAGATTCCGATCCCGGCTGGAGATCCTGCGTCGGAGCCTTCACCGAGAATCCACGAGGCACTGCCTTGCATCAAGCTCGTATATGACGCGAGATTGCCGGTTTGTCGCAGAAAGCTTTGCAGTTCACGTCCGAACTGGGCGAGGTTTGTCTTGACGTTGGTTTCCCAGGTGGCGCGAGGCATCGGGGCGTAGTTCGCGCAGTTCTGTATGACCTCATCGTTGATGGCGAGGGCATCAGCGGGATGACGGGATATGACGACGAAGAAAAAATCGATGGCGTCGCGAAGGCAGGAGCTGGACGCGATCCTTTGGCCTGAGACTTTGCTGCCGAGAAACGTGATGGATCCGTCCGGTCTCAATGAGACGCCCTCGGCAGCGAGGCAGCTCCAGTGCGGACGCATTTCCTGCAGTCCCTCGTTGAAGTCTGCGTCCGTCAATCCAAGGCTGTGAATGATTGACGTGTCGGCAGCGGAAGCGCGACCTGCCAGGACAGCCAGTTGCTGTCCCCGGATGATCCGGGAAACCTGTGATTCCGTGTAAATGGCGGCGATGGACCCAAGATTCCTGGCATTGACGGGATCATCTGCGGCGGCGTCTTGAATGGCGTCTGACACGGCAGTTGTGGCCTCGCCGGACTCGATATTGCCGCGCAGGTAGGCTCCGATGGTCTGATCGATGGCCCCACGGACCGCCAATTGGGCAGGGGTTGAGGCAACGCTCTCACAGGGCGCGCTTTCGCCCTTCAACCGGGTTTTTCGTGATCTGGACTTGCAGCTGGCCGCCAGCGCCATCGAGATGGCAAGCAGGAAAACGGCGCGCCTTGAGGAGTGGAATTCATTAAGCATGCTGGGACCTGATGTCGGATTGTTTAACCGTGATCATCCCATACGAGAGTGGACGAGTGAAGTGGCGATTTTTTGGGCCGCGGCGGCTGGATCCATCGCGGTCCAGATGGAGCGTGACGCGTTCACGAGAAGTCCGAGGCCATCGGGACGCAGGCCACGCAGAATTTCCGTTTCCTTTTTACCTTGAGCCCCAAGGCCAGGGCTCAGGAACCAGGTTTCCGGACACAATTCACGCATGCTTGCGGCATCGTGGCCAACGACGAGGCCGTAGTCAGCCGGGCGGTCGCTGACTTTGAGGGCGACATGGCGAGCCAGCGTTCCGGCGTCTGAGACCAGTTGGAGTCCCTGGACATCTGGATTATTCGTTGTTGTGCCAAGGACAAAGACCGGAATCCCCTTGGCGATGAACGGAGAAAAATCCTCGCCCATGTACGGGCTACCGGTTACGGCCGTGGCGCCCGCGGACGCGGCAAAGGTGGCGTAACCCTCGAGTGTGTTGTCAATGTCATTGAACTTGCCGTCGAGTATCAGTGGCGTGTCGCCTGTCCAGTCGCGCACTCGCAGCAGCAGGTCAATACCCTTCGCGCCACGGGCGAGGTAGAACGCGAGGTTTACCTTGAAGGCAGCGGCGTGGGGACGAGTCTTGTGAATGATTGACTTGACGTGGCGTGCGGTCAAACTGCCGAAATGGCTGGGAAGAATGCGTGATAATCTTTTCCGCGGATTCGACACGACCGGAGGATCGAGTCCGACGCAAAGAATGCTGGAGGTCTTTTTGACGCTATCGGCAAATCTTTGCATAAGTTCTCTTGTGTCTGTTGTTACGGCTTGCTGAGAACCGGACAGTTTTCGCAGAGTAACATTTCCCCGATCATGACAAACAGAATCATTGCGTTTTGCAAGTATTTTTTTAAAACTGGCAGAAGACATGGAGATCACAGTGACGCAAATTTCCGCGCGCGAGATCGCGAGTTTGCTGGTGGGCACGCACGCCCTGCGATTCGGCTCCTTTACGACGAAGTCGGGGCGCGAGAGTCCCTTCTTCATGAACTTCGGCGCGATCAATGGTGGGGCGGATCTGACGCGTCTGGCTGGATGGTACGCGGACGCGATCATCCAGATTCACCGGACGCTTCCGGATATCATTTTCGGTCCGGCGTACAAGGGAATCCCCTTGGCCGTCGCGGTTGCGGCAGAATTGGCGCGCAAGACTGGAGCCGAGGTCGGATTCGCGTTCGATCGAAAAGAGGTCAAAGATCACGGCGAGGGTGGTTCTCTCATCGGGCGCCCCCTCGAGAAAGGTCGGCGTATCCTCATCGTCGACGATGTTCTCACCGCGGGCACCAGTGTCGGCCAGACTCTTGCATGGATGAAAGACCTCGATGTCAAAATCACTGGCGTGCTGGTCGGAGTTGATCGTTGCGAGAAAGCCTCGGATGCTCTCGGTGGGAACGGGACCGCGGCCTTTGCTTTGGCGCGGACGCATCACGTCCGGGTTGACTCTCTGACGGATATCAAGAAAATCATGACCGCGATTTGCTCCGACCAGGGACTTGTCTCCGCCAGCGGACTGACAGAGGCGGTCAAGTTGAAGGTCAACGAATACCTCGGAAAATATGGTTCATGAGTCGGCCTGCTGATAAACGGCAGCTGTATGGATTTTGACGGCGCCTCTGGCGATGCTGACGACCTTGTCCGGGTTCATGATGCTGACTCACAACCCTCAGGCCGTCGAAGGATTTCGCCATCTTGGTTACCCGGAATATTTCATGACATACCTGGGTCTTGCCAAGCTGCTCGCGGTGATCGCGATCATCTACCGTCGCATCCCGGTTTTGACGGAATGGGCTTGTGCCGGTCTGACTTTTACCTTTCTGGCAGCCTCATACTCGCACTATTCATCCGGTGATCCGATGAGCATGGTCATTCCGCCTCTGGTTTTTCTCGGCATCCTCATGGGGTCACGTCATTTAGGTAGAAGATAGGATTCCTCGCCTTCGGCTCGGAATGACGGCGAAGATAGGATTCCTCGCCTTCGGCTCGGAATGACGGCGAAGACAGGATTCCTCGCCTTCGGCTCGGAATGACGGTAGTGGGTAACGGGTCACATGGAGCGCCGGTACTTGCCTCCGACGCGGTAAAGGGTTTCCGTGATCTCGCCGAGGCTGGCGTGACGGACTGTTTTAACGAGCTCCGCGAAGACGTTGCCACCGTTGATGACCGTGGTGACAAGTGACTTCAGTGCCTCGTCGCGCTTTTCTCCGTGACCCTTCTTGAAGGCATTCAGGCGATCCAGTTGCCGGTCTTTTTCTTCGTACGACGCGCGCGCCAGCTCGATTTCAGGGCGGACGTAGTCGCCGCTGATTACCTTGGGGTTCAGGTACGTATTGACACCGATGATCTCAAGTTCACCCGTGTGTTTTTTGCCTTCGTAATAAAGGCTCTCTTCCTGGATCTTGTTCCGCTGGTATTGAGTCTCCATCGCGCCCAGAACGCCACCGCGCGCGGAGATCCGGTCGAATTCCTGAAGGACGGCCTCCTCGACGCGGTCGGTCAGCAACTCAAGGAAGTACGAGCCCTGGTTGATGTTTTCGCATTTGTTCAGGCCGAATTCCTTGTTGATGATGAGCTGGATTGCCATGGCGCGGCGGACGCTTTCTTCCGTCGGGGTAGTGATGGCTTCGTCATAGGCATTCGTGTGCAGTGAGTTGCAGTTGTCATAGAGGGCCATGAGCGCTTGCAGCGTCGTGCGGATGTCGTTGAAGTCTATCTCCATCGCGTGCAATGAGCGTCCCGACGTCTGGATGTGGTACTTCAGCATTTGACTGCGTTCGCTGGCGCCGTAGCGGTCGCGCATGGCTATCGCCCAGATCCTGCGCGCGACCCGGCCCAGGACTCCGTATTCAGGATCGATGCCGTTACTGAAGAAGAACGATAGGTTAGGCGCGAAGTCGTCGATCTTCATTCCGCGCGCCAGGTAGTACTCGACATAGGTAAACCCGTTGGCGAGGGTCAGTGCGAGTTGGGTCACGGGGTTGGCGCCGGCCTCCGCGATGTGATAGCCGGAGATCGAAACGCTGTAGTAGTTGCGCACTTTGTTCTGGATGAAGAAGTGCTGGATGTCGCCCATCATCTTGAGAGCGAATTCCGTCGAGAAGATGCAAGTATTTTGCGCCTGGTCTTCCTTGAGGATGTCTGCCTGTACGGTGCCCCGCACCGTCTGGATGGTTTTTTCGACAATCTGGTTGTGGGTGGCCGGGTCCGGGATCCTGCCGTGTTCGGCGACGTAACGGTCGACTTGCTGGTCAATCGCCGTGTTCATGAACATGGCGAGGATGATCGGCGCCGGGCCGTTGATGGTCATGCTGACGCTGGTGTTGGTCGCGCACAGGTCGAAACCGCTGTAGAGGACTTTCATGTCATCCAGGGTCGCGATGGAAACACCCGATTCGCCGACCTTGCCATAAATGTCCGGACGTTTATCCGGTTCGCCGCCGTACAATGTCACGCTGTCAAATGCCGTAGAGAGGCGCTTGGCGTCGTCGTTTTTGGACAAGTAATGAAAACGCGCGTTGGTCCGGGCCGGGCCGCCCTCACCCGCGAACTGGCGCTTCGGGTCCTCGCCGGTGCGACGGAACGGGAAGACACCGCCAGTGTAAGGGAAACTTCCGGGGACGTTCTCGCGGGTCAGGAAACGCACGACGTCGGCTTTGCTGGTCAAGTCCGGAAGGGCGACTTTCGGCAAGTCCAGATGCGACAGGGTCTCGAAACTTGCCTCGACCGTGATGTCCTTGCCGCGGACCTGATAGGTGAACTTGTCACTGGCATAATCGCGGCGCGTATCCTCCCAGTCTTGAAGTTGCTTGAGCAGTTCCGGGGGGAGCTTTTCCCAAAGGACTCTGGCGCTGGCAGAGAGTGCGTTCGCTGACTTCTCGTCGCCGTTTTCGCGACAAATCGTGGCGGCGCGGTCGAGGGCCTCGGCGTCGCGTGTGACTCGAATGTGTGATTCGCTGGCATCGTGATAGGCGCGAACGGTTCGCGAAATGTCAGCAAGGTAGGTGGCGCGCCCAGCTGGAATCAGGCTTTCGCGGCGCGTCGATTCGATCGCCACAGGGCGTTCGTGAGCCAGGCGAAACCTTGATTCGCCGGCTTTGTCGTTCAATTTGGCGACAAGTGCCTTGTAAAGGCCGTTGGTGCCATCGTCATTGAACCGGCTGGCGATGGTTCCGTAGACGGGAAACTCCTTGTCATCCATGCGCACGCCTTTGAATCGCGATCTGCGCAAGGTCGTCCGGATGTCGCGGATGGCGTCCAGCGACTGGGCGCGCTCGAACTTGTTCACGGCGATGAAGTCCGCGAAATCGAGCATGTCGATTTTCTCGAGTTGCGTGGCGGCACCATATTCGGCGGTCATGACATAGAGGGTGACATCAGCGACATCGAGGATCCCGGTGTCGCCCTGGCCGATCCCGCTCGTCTCGACGATGATAAAATCAAAGGGCTGGGTCTTCATCAGGGACAGCGCGTCGCGCGTGACGGCGGCGATTTCCTTCCCGGATCCACGCGTTGCGAAACTCCGCAGGAAAATACGCTGGTCGCTGGCTGAATTGAACCGGATACGGTCGCCGAGGAGCGCGCCGCCCGTTTTCTTTTTTGACGGGTCGATGCAGACGAGGCCGATTCGCGCGTCCGGATTGTCCCAGAGGAAACGAAGTAGCAATTCGTCGGTCAGCGAACTTTTGCCGGCGCCGCCGGTGCCCGTGATTCCAAGTACCGGGATGTTGCGTCTGGAATGTTTCGATCCTGCGCTGAGTTTCTCAACCGATTCCGCGACGGACAACTTGCCGCTCTCGAGGAGTGTGAGCGCGCGCGCCAGTTTTGTCGTGGAGGTTGCGCTGGAGTCGACCCATTGGCCGATCTCCCGGTCGGCTTCGTGCAGCATGTGACCGATGATCCCGTCGAGTCCGAGGTGCGTGCCGTCTTCGGGGCTGTAGATTTTGGTGATGCCGGCAGATTCAAGTTCGGCGATTTCCTTGAGGGTGATGACTCCACCGCCGCCGCCAAAAATCTTGATGTCGCTGCCACCGTTGGCATCGAGAAGTTGGCGGACATATTTGAAAAATTCCATGTGGCCGCCCTGGTAACTGGAAATGGCAACAGCATGGGCGTCTTCTTGAATGGCGGCTTCGGCGACTTCCGCGGCGGAACGGTTGTGACCCAGATGGATCACTTCAGCGCCGCGGGATTGCAATAAACGGCGCATGATATTGATGCTGGCGTCATGGCCGTCGAACAGGGCCGTGGCCGTGATGAATCGCAGTTTGTGGCGCGGTGTATAAGACTGCAGCAGTTCGGTGGAGGGGCTCTGGTTGTTTCCGCGTGCGGTCATGGTTCGAATCCTCTTAACTTGCTCTGCGCCATCGTGATATGGGCCCTTAGGGTAAGGATCCCTATTGTTAACAGATGTTCGTGGGTTATGGCACAAAATCCCGTTTCTGAAGGCAACCTTTCGCAAGCTCCCCGGTCTGAGGGGCGCTTATCGTTCGACAATACCGAAATTGCATTCCGCTCGCTCTCCGACGTGGAATTGATCCGGGCATACACCCTGTTTCAGATGATCGGGATTCGCAGTCTGGTCAAGGTCGGCCCGAAGATCGTTACGGCGGCGATCAACTGGCGGTTGCCCGTACAGGGCCTCATCAAGCACACGATTTTCAAGCATTTTTGCGGCGGTGAATCGATTGAGGACTCCCGCCAGATGGTCGATCGCCTGGGGCGGTTCCATGTCGGTACGATCCTCGACTACTCGGTCGAGGGTGGGCGCAGCGAACGGGAATTCGAGTCGGCGGCAAAGGAGGTCATGCGGACCATCGAGGCGGCCGCGGCGGATCGCCGGATTCCTTTCAGCGTTTTCAAAGTATCGGCTGTGGGGGCTTACCGGGTTCTCGAGGCTGCGTCTCTGGGCGATTCCGGCGGCAAGACGGTTCCGGAGCGCTTGAAAGCGGACTATGCGCGGGTTCACCAACGCGTGCAGAAGATTTGCCAGTTGGCCGCCGAGAAAAACGTGCGGATCATGATCGATGCCGAAGAGACATGGATACAGGGCGCCATCGACTGCATGGCCGAAGAAATGATGGCGCGATACAACCGCGACGGACGGACGATCGTATTCAATACAATCCAACTTTACAGGACTGGCCGCGTTCCAGTGATGCAGGATTTGTTGGAAAGGGCCAAGGCGGGGAATTTCAGGGTTGGATTGAAACTGGTGCGTGGCGCCTACATGGAAAAAGAACGGGCTCACGCGGCCAGAAAAGGTTCGCCCTCACCGATCCAGCCCGACAGGCCGGCGACGGACGCGCAATACGATGAGGCGGCATCGTGGTGTCTTGATCACATCGATCATGTGGCCATTTTCGCCGGGACTCACAACGAGAAATCCTGTCAGTCCATTGCTGACGGCATGGCTCGACGTGGGATTGAAAAAAATGATGACAGGGTATGGTTCTCGCAACTCCTTGGCATGAGTGATCACCTGTCTTTCAATCTGGCAGCCGCGGGTTACAACGTGGCGAAATACGTCCCTTATGGACCGGTAAAAGCGACGCTGCCCTACCTGTTCCGGCGAGCCGAGGAGAACACCTCGGTTGCCGGGCAGGCGGGGCGTGAATTGACTCTTTTGACCCGGGAAATCCGCAGGCGCGGACTCAGTTTGGCGTCACGTTCAAAATCGAGCTGACCCAATGACCGTTCAGGCTGCGGGCGTGAACGAGCATGCGGCCTTCAGTGAGGCGGTTTGAGTCAAGTTCGACGTCAACGGAGAACGGAACTTCAACATCGGCACAGTTGCCTTTTTTCAGTCCCATGATTGGCAGGATCTCCACCGAATCCGGGAAGTACTTCACGTCGACGTATTCCATGTACATGCATGTGTTGGTGAAACGACCGCGCAGGGTCACAATGTGGCTGCCCGGGACTGTTTCCTTCTGGTCCAGCAGCAAGTTCTCAACCGGTGCGTAAAGGAATTCGTCAGGATACTTTGACTGTGCCTTGGCAATGGCGAGCGAACCGATTTGGTGCCCTTCGGCATTCTTGATCTGGTAATTGCCGCCAGTCAGCATGCCAAGTTCGACTTCTTGCGTATACGGAACCAGCGCCTCGATGCACGGGACATTGAAATAATTGGCCCTCGCCTGGATGCTGATTGTCTTCACTGAGTCATCGACGTGGACTTCGGGCCTGATGATCCGGTAGCAGCCATCCGGCAAGTAGCCATCAAGAATAACCACTGAATTGTCGTTGCTATCGAGGCCCTTGGGGGTGAAAACCCGGGTGACTCCGACGTTGCGAATCTCGATTGTGTCACTGGGGGATTCCGCGAGGGCGATCGTCGGGGAGGCGGCAAGCAGAACGGATGCCGATGCAAACGCTGATACTGCAAGTGAATTGGCCAGTGCCTGTTTCGAGATCTTCATGGGTGACTCCTCTGTTCCAGTGTTCATGAACACAACTGGAGTCAGTTTCAGGCGACGTCGATTAGAAAGTGGTGAGACTCGCTTGTGGCTGAGCCTGATTTTCAGCGAGCTTTTTTCATCGAGCCTTTTTCTTGGACCTGAACTTTCGTGCCATTTTTGCGAATTGACGAGGGCCTGTCCGCAAGCGGATCATGGCGAACAAGGCAAACGCCGATCCTACAGCCCCAGCGCTTCCAAAGATGTTTACCACAGCGGTAAGCTTTTTCCAGGCCGGCTGGCCAAACGAATCCAACCCGACCAGGCCGATTTTAAGCGCGGCGTGCAATTTAAGAGCCACAAGAGAGGCGAACGCGAGGATCATCATCGAACGGAACAGCTCTTTCCAGTCGACTTGAACACGGTCCCTGGTCATTCCTGCCAGCAGCAGCAGTGTGTTGCCAGTCAAAGTCGCTGACGTCGTCAGGGCCAGGCCACGATGGCCCATGCGCGAGACGAGCGCTGCGTTCAGAAGATAGTTGACTGCGATGGAGACAATGCCAACCCACATTGCGTAGCGGGTGCGTTCAGTCGCGTAATAATAGGAATTCAGGACTTTGAGAAGACCGTAGCTGACAAGACCAAAGCTATAGGCTCTTAACGCGATCGCGGTCGCCGCGGTGTCTGTGGCCGTGAATTTCCCGGCCTCGTAAAAGAGAGCGATGACGTCCGTTGAGGACAAGTAAAGAAATACGAATGATGGCAACAACAGCCAGGTGACCAGATCCAGCGCGTTGACGATCTCGACTGAGGCCGCCTTGTCCACCCGGTTGCCTGCGCGCGAAATGGCTCTGGTCAGGGCTGGCAGAACGGCCGCGCTGATGGCGACGCCAAACATGCCAATTGGAAGTTGCAGGAAGCGGAAAGCGAAGTTCAGCCACGTGACAGCGCCTGGTTCAAGGGATGTCGCGAAGTTGGTGTTGACGATGACGTTGACCTGGCCAGCGCTGGCCGCGATCACCATCGGCACCATGAGCGTCACGATTTTTTTTGTTTCTGGTGTCCAAGGAAGCCATTGGGGAGAGCGGGTTCGATGGTCGCCGCGCAATCCAAGTCTTGCGATCCACAGTTGCAAGCCAGCGCCAGCAAGGACGCCCAGGCTGAGTCCCGTGATACCCGCGTCCCCCAGCCAGTTGGCGACGTCAGGGCTGGAGATTGCCACGATGACGGGAGTGAGGAACAGCGCGCCGGCAATATTGGCGAAATTGAAGGCCGCGGGCGAGACAGCGGACAAGAAGAAGCGGCCCTTTTTATGTAGCGCGCCCGTGACAATCGATGTGATCGCAAAGATGGCGATGGTCGGGAAGAGGATCTGGGTCTGACGAACGGCAATGGCAGTAAACTGTGCGCTGTCGGGCGCGTTTCCCCGCCGGTTCATCAAGGTAACCAGCGAGGGTGCCAATATGACGCCCCCGATGACGACGATGGCGCCTAGCCAGAAGACGAGCCTCAATGTGTCATCAAGGACCTTGCGCGCGGCTGCCTCGTCGCGTTCGGCGGTGGACGTGTATACCTGCGTGAAGGAACTGCCCAGCGCTCCCTCGGCGATCAATTCACGCAGCAGGTTGGGAATCCGGTAGGCGACAACAAAAGCGTCCATCACCGTTCCGGCTCCGAACACCGCGCCCACAACCGATTCGCGCAGGACCCCAGACAGGCGACTCACCAGGGTTCCGGCGGTGAAGAGGGCGCTGGAACGCGCAGTCGAGTGACCTGGGGAAAGGTCGGCCGGATGTTGAGGAGATTGACTCTTTGCCTGAGGCGTGTCCGTGGGTGACATGAGATATCCTTTGCACGCAGTTTCCCTGTTTGCCATCGTCGCTGGCAACAAAATTGCGCGGCCAGGCCGATTGAGCCGGCTGGCACCCGGCGGATCTTGTCTCCGCACGCGCGGATCGGGTAACTTTCTGGGATGCGTTATGAAATCAGTTCAGGGGGGCATTGGGGCAGTGTTGAAGTTCAAGCCGAGCCATTGGTTCCTCGCCGCCCTTGCGTTGACAGGTGCGGGGCCCGAAGCGCGTTTTCCCGGTGAGCCTGGAACCGATCCCTGGATGCGGCGGCCCAACGACCCGGACTACGCCACGACGTGGCAGTATTTTTCTCACATTCCGTACGATCAAGTGGTGCAAGTCCCGGATGCCCAGGCAGTCCTGGGTGCTGGAATGCATGTGGATCGCGCGTGGCAGATGCACACCGGTACCCCCGCCACAAAAATAGCGGTCCTTGACTCCGGAATCCTATGGGACACACAGGATTTACGGGAGCGTTTCGCTCTGAATACCGGGGAATTGCCTGTACCCCACGGCAGCGACAGTTACGATGCCAACGGTGACGGCCGCGTATCTCCTGCCGACTGGCTTGGAGATCCCCGTTGCAAGCGCGCGGCAGCGAAAGGGTACCTGACGCCCGGGGATCTGATCTCGGTATTCTCGGACGGTAACGACGCGGATGGAAATGGATTTGTTGATGACATCGCGGGATGGGACTTCCTTGAGCGTGACAACGACCCTGTCGACCGTATCGAATTCGGACATGGCACCATGGAAGGCAACATGTCTGCCGGCGCCGTCAACAACGGTATCGAATCCGCGGGTGCCTGCGGCAATTGCTCTGTCGCGTTCCTGCGCGTAAACGACAGTTTCATGGCCGACAGCAATGCCATAGCGGCGGCGATCCGCTATGCGGTCGACAATGGATTCGCGGTGGTTCAGGCGGCGCTCGGGCCATTTAACATGACACCCGCACTTCGTGACGCGGTGGAGCTTGCCTGGAAAAAAAATGTCATCGTCGTCGCGACGGCAGCGGACGAGAACAGCTTTCACAACAATCAACCTGCTGTTCTGGATCAGGTGCTGTACGTGAACGCCTTGCGGTATGACGGTAAGACTCCTTTGGAGTCGTCCAGTTACCTTTCTTTCAATAATTGTAGTAATTTCGGCGCGCGACTGGATGTGAGCGCTTCAGGCAAAGATTGCTCATCTGAGGCAACCGCCAGGCTGGCGGGTATCATGGCCCTTGCCAAGTCCTACGCCAGTTTTTTGGGGAAAGATGTCTCGGCAGGCGAGTTCTTTGCCACGGTCCGTCATACAGCCGACGACATAAAAATTGGCGCGGCTCGAGGGGCGGACGGCCGTATGCCGACCTTTGCGGGATGGGACTCAACCACAGGCGACGGCCGTGTGAATGCGGCGTCACTGTTGCAGGCAATCGCGCGGAACCACATTTATCCGGGAGGCAGGATTGTATCCCCCGCGTGGTTTGACGTTTTCGCGCCTGGGCCAGCTCCTTGGTACGACCCTGTGAACGTACCAGTCGATATTTCGGTGCCGATTGCAAGGACAGGAGCCATGCGCCTCAGGCTCAAGATCCAGAAGGGCGTCGAAGAAGATGGCGCTGATTTGATTGAGATCGCGGCCTCGCCGTTGCTTACGGGTGATTATAGTGGCCGTTTCTCGACGGTCGACCTGGACACATTTTCAGAGATCAAGCCCTCTCCGCACGAGGACCCTCGATACCGTGACGCCTGGACTCTGATCCTTGAGATCGACGACCTGGCGGGTCGCATCAGCCGCATCAGGAGGACTTTTTTTCAGGTCAAGACTGGTGGCGCCATATTCAGGACCGGGGGTCGGGATTCAATCGAGAGTTCTCCGCTCATGTACGATCTCGATCTTGATGGCGCGGACGAACTGATCTTCGCGGACGGATCGGGCATGGTCCATGCGTTGAAGCACTCGGGGAAACTTCCGGGATTTCCTGTTGGCATGCCTATGTCGTATCATTCACCGGGCTATCGCGCGTCGCCATTTGCTCCTCTGGCCGCAGGGGAGCTGCTCCCCGGACAACGCGCCGTAGTCGTGCTTTCACTGGAAGGCGACGTCCTGGCAATAAGTTCCGATGGAACGGTGCTTCCTGGTTTTCCGGTCAAGCTTCCGTTTGCTGATTTTTCGAAAGCGAGACGTGGCGCGGATCCATCTTGGGGGTTTCTCGCGTCTCCGGTGTTGGCAGATCTGGACAACGATAGCCGCCTGGAAATCATTGTCACGGGTCTGGATGGGTTCGTTTACGCGATCCGTTCAGACGGATCCTCATTACCCGGCTTTCCAGTGCCGGTTCTCTTCAACGGTACGCTGGCAAAAATCGTCTCGTCACCGGCGCTTTATGATGTGAACGGTGACGGCATTCTCGACCTTGTTTTCGGAACAGCCCACTACTCTGAAGGATCTGGATACGTCTTTGCCATCAGTGGCAAAGGAACCAACGATCCAACGGGGATTTTGCCAGGGTTTCCGACGAGGATCCCGTTGCTCAAGAATAATGTTTTGCCGCTCATTGGTTCTGGTGTCGCGGCAGCTCCTGCAATTGCCGACCTGGATGGAAATGGCACTGCCGAGATCGTTGCCCATGGGTTTGCCGGCAAGGCCTACGTCATCGGTTTGAATGGCAGGTTGCAGAAATCCTTGTCGATGACCCCATCAGCTTCAAGTCCCGCGATTGAAGAAGAAGAAATGACCGTGGCTTTTGGCCAAACCGGACTTGCTGATATTGACGGGGATGGCGCAGCAGAAGTCTTTGCGCCGGGCAGTGGGCGGCGCATTCTTTTGAGCCTGCTGTTGGGTGGTCGTCGCGTTCCTTACCGTCATCTGGTGGGTGGCTGGTCGGGAAAATCCGGCACGATGCTGCCAGGTTTCCCTCGGTTCATCGCAGACACTCCGATCATGGGATCCCCCATTTTCGCAGATGTTACGGGTGATGGGATGCCTGAGGTTATATTTGGAGACGCCGGATCCGAAATACACGCGTTTGATCTGGCTGGTTCCGAAGGTTCTCCCAAAGCCGCGGAAGCACCGGGGTTTCCGAAGAGGACCGGTGGCTGGATGTTCGGCAGTCCCTCGGCAGGTGATTTTGATGGCGATGGTCATGTGGATATCGCGGGAGTGACGAGGGAAGGCTTCGTATTCCTGTGGTCAACACGGGGACGGGTCCCAAAGTCTGCCCGTTACGGATTCCATTTCAAGGGTAATGCCCAGCGAACGGGTGTGTGGCAGTCGAACCTGGATCAAATTCGGGGAAGAATGTGATCTCTAAAGTCTACTCCAGGATTGCTGAGGTAGTGACGTCCGGATTCGCGATATTCGTCGTCACGATGCTTTCCATGATGATTTCCGGTGGCGCGTCAGTGCTGGCCCAGACAACTGCGGACGCCTTGCGACTCGATCTGACCCAGGATGGTTTGGATGCGGTAGCGCGCGAGATTCAGTCGCGCTTTCTGCAGGACATTGATGGTCAGAAGATCGAGGACATTCACCGGAAATTGAAAAATGGATGGATACTGGAGAGTCGTGATCTCGAATACAGCGTTGATTTCAGAAAACTGGATTTGAAAGCCACGAGCCAAGGTATCCGCGTGGATTTTCTTGTGAACCGCATTGAGCTTCATGCAGGTGCTGTTGAAGTATCCCGCCCTTTTCTATGGTGGGACATCGGATCACGATGCAGCAGTGTCGACATCAGCATCAAGGGAGGTTCAGATCTGGCTTTGTCTGTTTTGCTCAATCCGGTCGTGACCGATGCGGGTAACCTGGACGCTGACTTGGTCGATGTCATTTTCGCGATTGACGAGGACTCCTACGAGGTCCGGGGGCCTGTTGACTGTTCCGGTATCCTCGGTTTTGGAAAGTACATGAGGCAGGCGGTCTCCGGCATGCTCGTGGCCGCCCGTGAGCAGGTCGCTGAAGTCGTCAAGCGTGAGGTTGTTTCGCTGTTGCCAGAAAGTGTTACCCAGATTGACGCGATGTTGCACCAGTCCTATGAGTTGCATGTGGGATACCCGGGTGTCCCTTTTGCGCAAGACTTGATATTGACGGGTGCGCCTTCAGCCGTGGAGTCCCGCGAAGGACGTGTCGTTTTCACAATGAGTTCAGAAATATCGGCCATCTTGCGTGATGGTTTCATTGAGCATTTTGAGCCTGACAGGCGTGTGGTCCGGATTCCGCCGGGGACTCCTTTCGGATCAGTTGGCTTGAACAAGAAGGTCATCAATGACGCCCTTGACGCTTTGCATCCCCTGGCGCGCAAAGAGTTTGAAATTGATCCGGCGAACATGCCGCAACTGCGGGCGTACCTGAATGCGGTGACCCTGTCATCGATCTGGCCAGATTTGCAGGAGATTTCTCTCGACGCGCATGAAGTTCGCGCCTTCATCAGCAGTCCAGGATTGCCGACCGTCGAGCCAATTGCCGGGTCGAGTGGGGAGAGAACAGCCCGTTTTGCCGTGAAAATCCCTGACGCGAAACTGTCCATCATGGTCAAGTCCAACGGTAAATGGATGAGATACGCCAACGTCAATGTCAGCCTTGTCTTGCCGCTGTCAATTGATATGCAAGACGGTGAGATTGCGGTCGAGTTACATGACATGGCGGTTGTGGATGTGCGCGGTGGCTGGGCGGACGGCTACACTCCGGTCATTGACATCTTTGAGTCAGACTTGGCCAAAGTTCTGGTCAAGAGCTTGCTGGAGGTTGTGTACTTGCGCGGCCCGTTCCTCAGGTTGCTGGTGCCTGTTTACGATTTCGGTGGTGGCCGTCTCGGCTTCGCCAATCCGCAATCTGACGATCCATATTTTACTATTGACCTGGTGTCAGCGAAGCGTTGACGAAAGTCGAATCTATTTGATTTCGCGCGCGCTCGCGCGTGCCTTTTCTGCCTCCGCCCTGATCTGGTCCGTGGACTTGTCCCGGATGAACAGGTTGCTGTCCGACTCAGGATCGGATTGTTTGTTCCTGGCGACCATCTCAAGAGCGTCTGCTGCAGCCAGCAATGCCTTGCGCCGGATTTCCGGGAATTCCGGAAAGTCCTTGTCCACGCGCAGATATCGGAAGGCGCATGAGTGATAGATTTTCTTCCGGCAGTAGAATTCACTGATGAAAATTGCGTGATCGGCCAAGCGTTTCCGGCCGGCCAGAATCAACTTGCGTGCCTCCGTCGCGTGCGCACTGTCCGGGTGGGCTGCCAGCAAACGATGCCACTCTTCTATGGCTTTTGCCGTGAACTCCTGCTCGCGGTTGATTTCCTCCGGTGCGTCTTTCCAATAAGACTCACCCACCCGGAACATGGCGAAGTCAGCCTGCGGATGCTTCGGGTGCAATTTCGCGAATTGTTCGTAAGAAACCACGGCCTCCGGATACCGGCCCAGTTGAAATTGGGCATTGGCGATGAGAAGCTCAGCCTCGGTGGCGAATTGGCTGTATGGAAAGCGGGACTTGAATTCGCCTAGTTTTGTGATGGCGATCTCAAAGTTCTCGTCGTCGTAGGGTTCCTTGGCAACCGCGAAGGATGCCTTGGGGTCATTGGGATCCAGCTCTTTTTCAGTGCAGGCCGTGATTCCCGTCATCAAAAGAGCAGCCAGCATGACGGGTAACGCTCGCGATTTTCTTGAAATCACGGCTGAAATGGTCTTTTTTGTAAAATGTCCCAATGCGCTGGAGAACATCCGGTAATCCTTGCAGAATAAGTTTGCCTGGAAATTACATACCAAAGCGGAGATGCCGATACCATCAAGAGATGATTGAAGAGCGCCCGACAAAGTTAAAACGGGAAAATCCCCGAAAATCAAGGTCCGGGTTCGACGCCGTGCGCCGAACCCTCTTGTGGGCTTTCGCGGTATCTGCCGCGGTACACTTCCTGACAGTCTGGCGCATCGGAGTCTGGGGTGGCGAGGCACGCCGGGACAGTGCTTTTGTGAAGCCCTTGACCCTGCGCATCAAACCACTGCCGGATCGGGAACACTCCAGGCAGGACCATGCCATCGTCGAGACCAGACAGGCGCCGACTGAGCCACCGAAGGACGAGGCGCGCCTCGGCGCGCAGGATCACAGGGCGGAGCGGGAGACTCGCCTCGCGCGTCGTCCTGCCAACGAAGGAGATTTCGAACAATTCCGGCAGAATCCAGTGGTTCCTGGGCGTGCTCATCCACGAAAAGAACCCAAGAAGGACCCCAACGCGGTCGAAATCGCGATGGATCCACACGGTAAGGTGCGCGTCTTGCGGAAAGGCAAGGCGCGCAATGCCTACGAGGCGTTGTTGCAAGATCAGTTGGTCCAGCGAGACAAGGCCGAAAAATCTGCCAGGGATGGGCGTCCCGCAAAGTCGTCGCGGGCAGAGTATCTCAGCGATGACATCGCTGAGGGCGACCGTGTCGACTTGAATACGACCAATTACAAGTACCTGTCCTACTTCATCGGACTTCGCAAATCGATTGAGTTGACATGGGTATACCCGTCCAGCGCCGTCCGGCAGGGGTTGCAGGGTGAAGTTCGTCTTGAGTTCAAGATCGAGAAGGACGGTCGAATGACCCGGATTCGCGTCCTGAGTTCCTCGGGTTACGAGATCCTGGATCGTGCGATCGTAGATGCGATCAAGCTCGCGGCTCCTTTCGCTCCGCTGCCTACCTCCATGGCAAAGGATTCCCTGATGGTCACTGCGACGTTCCGTTACGTTCTTTACGCATACAACGGTCCTTGATGATTTTTAATAAAATTTGACATCCTCGTTCGCTTTGAAGCCATTGGGCCAGAAGCCGGAGCCCGCTTTCGTCTGGTTTTACCGGCCAGATCAAGTTAAGATCTGGCTGAACGGTTCCCACTAAACCATTCCTTTGGATGCCGGGGGATAAAGTTTGCGGTTCTTGCTGGCCATATTCGCCCCATTGGGTTTGCTCGCGCTACCACTGTCTGGATGCGCGCACCGTTCGTCGATTTCCGGGACATCTGGACTTGAAAATGACAAGGCACGATTGACGGAAATCCGGCCGGGAAAGGCCTCGCGACAAGGATCGATGGACGGTTCGAGCCCGCGCTCAGATGGTTTAATCAACGATGACTCCCTGCAGGCCACAGAGGACGGCGACGACGTGCGGGAAGGGTCGGATGAAGACGAGATCGAGCTGACAGAGGAGATTCTTGAGGAAGGCCTCTGCAAAGACGATATTTACGCGACTTGGTTGAAGAACCAATTTTATTTCTCCGATGCCGCAAGCAAACGATCATCTGGGACGGAGTTTGACGCGAATACCAACCCGGGTGGGCGCAAGAACCGTCGTTTGTACTCAAAGGGATCCAAGTCCAGCCGGGCTCGTCGCAGTTCCGCGGAGTCACGTGAGATGGTGGCGCTGCACTACGCGGCAAAACGCTTTGTCGGCGAGATGACGGATTATTACGGAGCCATTCCGCTGGTGGCTCATCCGCGAGTGGAATTCTGGATTCGTTATTTCAAGACTCAAGGCCGCACCTCTTTCCTGAAGTGGCTGGTTCGAGGCGAGTCTGTCCACCAGGTAGTGGCTCCGCTGCTCCGGGAACAAGGTTTGCCGCCGGAGCTGTATTTCCTCGCCATGGTCGAGTCCGGATTCTCGAATGCAGCGTACAGCAGGGCCAAGGCGACCGGGACTTGGCAGTTCATGTCCGGCACAGCGAAGCTTTACGGGTTGCGGATCGACTTCTGGATCGACGAGCGGCGTGACCCGGTCAAATCAACGGTGGCGGCGGCCCAGTTCTTGAGAGACTTGTACGAGGACTTTGGCGACTGGCACTTGGCCATGGCGGCATACAACGCGGGTCCAGGGAAGATCCGCAAGGCGATGCGCCAGACCGGACGAAAGTCTTTTTGGGAAATCGCCGATACGAACGCCATTCGTCCTGAGACAAAACATTATGTACCGAAGGTTCTCGCCGCCCTGACTCTGGCCAGCAACCCCAAACTTCACGGTTTCGACGTCAAACCGGATCCAGCAAACGAGATCCCGGGGACCAGCGCCCTCGTGAAGGAGCCCGTGCGTCTGAGCGAGGTCGCGCAAAAGTTGAGCATTCCTGTGCGCTCGCTGCGCAGCTGGAACCCGGAGTTGATCCACGAGATCACTCCGCCGAGGCGAACCAATAGCAATGCTGATGGCTACCGGCTGAGGTTACCAGCGCCACTGGCGAGCAAATTTTCCCAGATTGAACAGACTCTTGCTGCCGTGGAGGTGAAGGACATTTACATGCACCGTATCCGTCCTGGCGAGACTTTGGCACGCATTGCCAGGCGGTACAAGGTTCGAGTGAATCAGATTCTGTCTCTGAATCCAGCTCTCCGACCGTCGCGTCTTCGGAGTGGTGTTGAAATTGCTGTTCCTGTCCCGAGCATCGTGACCAAGTTGCAGGCGGGGCGCTCCTGACATCCGTTCAAGCTTGGAAAGGGGTCTATCGTGGGCCATCAACGCGAGCCTTTCATCCAGTCGCGAATTTTCAGCCCTGGTCCCACTCCAATCCCCCTTGAGGCCCGTCTGGCTCCGCTCGACTCAGAGGTCTATCACCGGACCGACGATTTTTATGATCTGCATTTGAAATGTAGCGAGATGTTGCAGCCCATTTTTGGTTGCAATCGCATTCCAGTGATCCTGACCTGCTCCGGCACAGGGGGTCTTGAGGCCGCCATGTGCAATCTGACGGCTCCGGGCGATGAAGTTATTGTGGTCAACGGTGGCAAGTTCGGTGAACGGTGGGAAGAGCTCGCGACACGCTATGGTTGCGATACCAGATTGGTGAAAGTGGCCCCGGGTGAAGCCGCGACAGCGAAGGAACTCGAGCCTGTTCTCGTGACCTGTGGTTCCCCGAGGGCATTTTTCATCCAGGCTAACGAGACTTCCACAGGCGTAAGGCATCCGGTTGCGGAACTCGCCGCGCAAGTGAGGGCGAAATTCCCGGGCTGCCTGATCATCGTCGATGCCATTTCGTCGCTGGGTGCGCATCCATTGAACATGAATATCGATGGTTTCGACTGTGTTGTTTCGGCCAGCCAGAAGGGATTTGGATTAAATCCGGGCCTTGCATTTGTGGCGCTGTCCGATCGTGCGTGGGACAGTCTGTCATCGCGCCCGCGTTTCTATTTTGATCTCGCGAAGGAATTCAAGGGACAGAGCAAGGGACGGTCGGCATGGACTCCCGCCATCGGTCTGATCCAGGGGCTCTTGGTCGTGTTGCAAAAGATTCACGCGGTCGGCCTCGATGCGATGGTGCGGAACCACGAACAACTTGCGGGGGCCGTGCGGGCGTCCTTGCCCGCCATGGGGCTCGAATTGTTCGCGAGGACCCACCCGTCGAACGCCTTGACCGCGATCCGGGTCCCGACAGGCATGGACGGAACCAAGTTACAGGCCGTGATCCGTGACCGTTACGGAGTAACGATCCCGGGCGGTCAGGATGAGCTCAAGGGCAAGATTCTCCGTCTATCCAACCTTGGATTCGTCAACCGTTTTGATCTGATCCACGCGATTTCGGCGATCGAGTTCGGATTGCGGGACATGGGTCACAAGGCATCCTCCGGAGCCAGCCTTGGAAGCGGAGTCAAGGCCTTCATGCAGGCGCTCGATTCCTGAGGGATGTTCCCCCGAACTGGCGTCCATCTGCTTGTCATAACCGGGGGCTGCTGCTAGTCTCCGCCTTCGAATCAGTATTGTCACAGAGGTTCCAAATGAAGATTGTCGTGTTGCTCAAACAGACCCCTGATACCGAAACTAAGATCAAGATCGATGCCTCTGGTGCTGGTATCGATCATTCTGACACCAAGTACATCATCAACCCGTATGATGAGTTCGCCATCGAGGAAGCTCTCCAGATCAAGGAGAAGAACGGTGGCACGCCGGAAGTGATTATCATGAGTTTCGGCGATGAGAAGGCTCGCGAATTGATCATCAAAGGCCTCGCCATGGGTGGTGATCGTGGTGTCCTGATCTCCAGCGCTGGTTTGGAAGCCGCTGATTCGCTGACGGTTGCCAAGGTCCTGGCCGCCGCGGTGAAGGCTGAGGGTGCCTCTATCGTATTGTGTGGTCGCCAGGCGATCGACGACGACAACATGCACGTGGGAACGATGACCGCGGAACTCCTTTCCTGGCCGCACGTCAATGTGGTGACGAAACTGACGGTTACAGGCGAAAAGGCCCACGCGGAACGTGAAGTTGAGGGTGGCAAGGTTGAAGTCATGGACGTCAGCTTGCCTGCCGTGTTTGGTGCTCACAAATCGCTGAACACCCCGCGCTACGCTTCTTTGCCGGGCATCATGAAAGCCAAGAAAAAACCGTTCGACAGCAAGACCCCCGCGGATTTCGGCCTGAACACCGCCGATTTGAAGGGGAAGATCAAGGTCGCGATCAAAGGATACGAGTACCCGCCAGCCAAGCCAGCCGGAAGATTGTTCCAGGGCGAGGATGTTGATGTGATGGTTGGCAAGGTTGTCGAGTTGCTTCGTTCAGAAGCCAAGGTCCTCTAATTTTACGGAGATCAACGGACATGAAAGTCCTCGTTTTTGTTGAACAGCGTGACGGTAAGATCAAGTCATCGGCTCTCGAGGCCCTGACCGTGGGTGCGCGCCTTGCCGGATCGACAGCCGATGCGGCTGCCGTTGTCGTTGGCGCGGAGGCTGGTGCCCTGGCGAGTCAGCTCGCCGGTTACGGAATTGACAAGATTTACACGGTTTCAGGCGCGGACTTCGCGCTTTATAACGCCATGACCTACGCGGCGGCCGTCGACGCGGCCATCAAGGATTTCTCAGCCCAGGTAGTGGTTGGTGTCGCTTCCCCGATGGGCCGCGACTTCTTCCCGCGTCTGGCAGCGCGCCATGACGCAGCCCTCCTGACGGACGTCATCAGCGTCGAATGGAAAGACGGTGCGTTGCACGGCACCAAGCCCATGTACGCGGGCAAATGCCGCGCTCACCTCGTTTCCCAGAACAGCGATGTGCATTTCGTGACGATCCGTCCGAACGTCATGCCTGCGCAGAAGACCGGTACGGGGGCTGCCGCGGCCAGCGCGCTTCAGGTGGCAGGAGCATCCGCCCAGAGCAAGACTGCCGAGATTCGAAAAGGCAAGAGCGAGAAGGCTGACCTCACGGAAGCATCTCTGATCATCTCAGGCGGACGCGCCATGGGCAGCGCCGACAACTTCAAAATCCTCAGTGAGTGCGCCGACGTCATCGGAGCGACCGTTGGCGCTTCGCGTGCTGCTGTCGACTCCGGTTATGCGACGCACGACATGCAGGTCGGTCAGACTGGCAAGACCGTGAACCCGAACCTCTATATCGCTTGCGGAATCAGCGGTTCGATTCAGCACATGGCTGGCATGCGGACTTCCAAGGTTATCGTGGCGGTCAATACGGACAAAGACGCGCCGATTTTCACGATCGCCAATTACGGTATCGTCGGCGACCTTTTCCAGGTCGTCCCAGTGCTGACAAAGAAGTTGAAGGAACTGGTCGGTCACTGATCCGCCAGTTTTCTTGTCCCAGCTTGCTTTTCAAAGATAGCCCTCGCGTTTTGCCGCGTGAAGCAGCTCTTCACGGAATCGGGGATGCGCGAGGGCGATCATCGCCCTCACCCGCTCCGCAACGTTTTTCCCCGCAAGTTCGGCAATTCCGTATTCGGTGACAACAGTGTCTATGTCGTTCCGGGTGATGCTGACTTTTGCTCCAGGGGCGAGACTATGTACGATTTTCGATAGTTTTCCATCTTTTGTCGTCGACCGCAGGGCGACAATCCCGCGACCGCCGGCCGATCTTTGCGCACCCGTATGCGTGTCGGTGGCTCCTCCGACTCCGCTGATGGAGCGGTGACCTACGGACTCTGAACAAACTTGCCCGGTCAGGTCCACTTCAATGGCAGAATTGATCGAAGTCATCCGATAATTCCGTGCGATCCGGACCGGATCGTTAACGATCGAAGCCGGGTGCAACTCGACCGCTGGATTCCGATCAACGAATTGATACAAGCGCTCACTGCCGTAAACAAATCCCCCGATGATTTTGCCTTGCCACATGGTTTTCCGGCTTCCGTTGATGGCGCCTGCCTCGAACAGTTGCATGATCGCGTCATTGATCATTTCGGTGTGAACGCCAAGGTCCCTGCGGCCGACGAGTGACCTGCCCACCGCGTTGGGAATGGCGCCGATTCCCAACTGGATTGTGGCACCGTCAGGTACCAGTTCAGAAACCAACGCGCCGATTTTTTCCTCTTCTGGCCCGGGGATGGGACTGCCGATGACAGGCAACGGAGCATCTTGCTCAATGAGGTAATCAATCTCATCCAGATGCACCGTGGTCGCGCCGTAAGTTACGGGCATCCTGGGATTGACCTCAAGGATGACGCACTTCGCACGACGCAATATCTCCGGTTCGTAACATGAATTGAGTCCGAGGCTGATGAAACCACGCTGATCCGGTAAAGAACAACTGCCCCAGAAAACATCGACCGGTTTGTCCACCACCGGTGTCTTCGTCCTGTCGATCCAGTAGGCCGCCTTTCTTGCCGCACGGGGCATACTTGCGGTTGTCAGGATATGGAAAGCCCAGCGCGACATGTGGTTCGGCACATAGTGCACGTGTTTCCAGTCGGCGCCTTGACGGACCTTCGTATTGAGGAACATGGCCTCAATTTCGATGTGTCCATCGAGTTCCGGATCTGTGAAGCATGGATACGGCTGACTTGGGTTCGCGCAGAAGATCTTCGTGTCGCGGATCTCCCGGGCCCTTTGGGCCAGCAGGGTGTAAAAATGACGAGGCTCACAGGCCGCATGGGCTGTGACGACATACTGCCCACTTTGGATCAGGTTGATGGCCGTTTGTGGCGCGATCATTTTATGTCTGGCTCGATCCATCACGGTTCCAATCAGGCTCCAACCCGGGAGAGAGTTTTTTCCCGGCGCAACTTTACGCCGGGAACTCGATGTATGATAGTAAACACCAGCAATCCGGGAGGGTCGAGCATGAAGGTGTCGGTCAGAACAGCAGGATCAAGGGCCCGTGTCTGTCTGGTGGTCGTTGCGGTGTGCGTTGCTGGTGGCAAGTTGATGGCCGCAAATCCTGAGCAAACTCGCGCCAGAATGGACCGTATCTTCAGTGCCCTCGTGACGGTTCTGCCTTTGAGCCTGAACGGGGCAGATTACGAGAAAACGTCCAATCGCGATCTCGTTCTGTCAAAACTAAAGGATCTGAGCGACGAATCCCAGGGTCTGGAAGCCCACGCGGGAGCAAATGACAAGACATTTGCCTTCATTGCCGGATCCCTTTCCAAGGACGCTCGCGACATCTACCGGTGGTATTCGCGCGGCAGCTACGGAGAATCCCGTTACCTGTTGCACAACCTGACCGAGAACTGCATCGCGTGTCATTCTCGTCTACCGGAGACCAAGGGTTTTCCCGCAGCCCAGGAATTTTTCAAGGACGTGAAGGTTGCCAACTTGCCCCTGATGGATCGAGCGCAATTGCAGATGGCGACCCGCCAGTTTGACGCCGCTCTTGCCACGTATGAGGAACTCTTCAAGTCAGCTGAAACCAGAACTTCTGAAATCATCATGATGGACGGTTTTGTTGACTATCTGAAGGTTTGCATTCGCGTGAAGCAGGACGTCAATCGCGCGATTCCGGTACTGGAGGCCATGCTCAAGCGCCCTGATTTGCCAAAATTCGCCGCGCTTCAAATTGAGCAGTGGATCGCGTCGTTGAAGCGATTGTCGATGCGCCACGATAAAGCCGGATCCGAACTGCAAGTGGCGCGTAAACTCATCTCTGACGCGCAACGCGCGAGCGAGTTCCGTATGGATCGTGGCAGGCTCGTTGATTACATCTACGCGTCGAAGTTATTGAACGCATTCGTCCACAGGAAGGATCCGGGCAGCCCGACTGGAGGTTCGGTCGCTCAACCATCGAAGGCGGCACAAAACGACATGGCAGAGGCGTATTATTTGCTGGGCGTCACTGAATCGATGATCGGTCGCTCGTATTGGCTTTCGCAAACTGAATTCTACCTGGAAACAGCCGTCCGTACGGCCCCGCATTCAAAAATCGCGGAAAAAGCCTACGCCCTTTTGGAGGAACAGGTTGTTGTGGAGTTCTCTGGGTCAGCCGGTACGAATGTACCTGAAGACATGCAAAAAACGCTGGATGATTTGAGAAGATTGATGAAGCACTGAAGTGCCGCATCAATCCTCCGCGACTTTTCAGGGTTGAAAGCTGGGCGATACAGAAAACACAGAATTCACGGAAGCGCCGTTCAGGCTGCGGATGTGAACCAGGTTCCGGCCGGCTGAAAGTTCGACTGGCATCAGCACCTTCTTCGTGAAGGCTTTCTCCACTGGCTGGCACGTACTGTCAGTCGCGTGGTCCTTCAGAATGGGCAGAAGCTCGATCACGCGGCCCTTGTGGAGTACGCGAACTTCGTCAAATTCCATGCAGTCATTGGTGAATCGGCCAGCCAGACGCGCCTCATAACGCCCATCCGTATTCTTGCTGACGGAAACAGAGTCAACCGGCGCGTAGAGAAAATCATCCGGTCCGTAGTTGCCACTGCTGGTGTCTTCGGCGACACCAAGGGTGGCGGCGAGCAAGCCCTTGTTGGTGGTGACCCGGTAAGTCCCCTGTTCCAATGCGCCGATTTGGACGATATTGGTGAACGGCACGAGAGGCACAAGGCACGGGCCGGGAAACTTTCGCGCCATCTGCGTGATCTTGATTTCGTGCTTGTCATGATCAACGGAGAGTTCGGGGCGGGTCAGCCGGTAGCAACTATTGGGAAGATAGCCGTCAATCACGACAACAATCTCATCGTTGGAGTCAAATCCGTTCGGGACAAAAAGGTCGATGGCTTCCACGGGGACAAGATCGGCGATTTCACGGTGCCCGGGATCCTGGGCGCCAGCTGATCCCGCGATTCCCGAAGACAAGGAAGCCGCTGCAATCAAGGACGGGATTTTGCTTTTCATGTGTGGTATCTCCCAGATGTGGACGGGTTCGGTATAGCACGCACTTCGGCGTATTGCAATTTTATTAATTTATATAATAAATTCATATAATTAGGTTACCGATTCTATGAATCAGAAAACGCCCGGTCCCGTCGTCACATCCAGCCAGATCGACCGGACCTTGCAATTGCTGTGGTCCATGTATGTCGTTTCATCTGCGATTTTCGTCGGTGTGGGTTACCTGTTGATAGAACAAGGAACGACGCAAGTTGCAGGCAAGTCCCAATCCGGATGGCTCGGGGCAGTGGCATTGGCTCTGATTCTTTCTTTCGGGGCGATTCGCGTGGCGCGCAAGGCCTCAACGATTGAAGATGCCCGCAAGCGTTTGACCATGAGCCTTGTCGCGCTCAGCATCGCCGAATTGATCGTCATCGGGGGAATCGTCGCCGGTGTCGTTCTCAAATCGCATTATCCCTTGCTCCTCCTCGCCGGATTTTCGCTGGCCCTGTTTTTCCGCCTTTCCTCGGCCCTGCGATGAGCCTCGGTAAAATGCGCCAACTTCTGAGCCTCTGAAAGTCGACTCTGGGTGTTGCTGATTTCTGCGGCAGGCCATTCCGGATGGACCTTCGCAAGCTCCGAGGCGAGAATTTTTTTCGTTTCACCCGGCCCGGCCAACTTCAAAGTGGACATTGTCTTGTGTTGCGGGTCGCTCTCGATGCGCGAGATCAGGTGGTGCAAGTACGAGAAATAGTCTTTCTCTTTGCGTCGTTCTTCCTTGATGGCTGGCCTGACCGTTTGGTGCTGATACGCGATGTGACCGTGTCGTCCGCCAGTTGCCCGGGATTTTCGTTCCAACCCCGACTTGAACCTTTCGACCGTCACCTTTGGCGCGCCATCAGGGGACTTCATGTCGCGTTCCTCGATGGACAGCAGCGCGCTGCGTCGATCCAGCCACACTGATACATGCAACGTCGAGTTGTCTTTCGCGGTCACTGTGCCTGCCTCCCGTTAAAATCCCTGTGGGAGAACAGCAAGTGGGATGCCAGCGGAGGGTCAGGGTTCCGTATTACCCCGGTCAGGGCTGGTCTGGAATTCTGTCTCCACGTCGTCTTCGTCTCCAGACTCGTCGAGGCCGTTTCCTGCTCCTTCAGCCGATCCTTCTCCCGGGACGCTGACACGGGGGCCGTCGGCGGTTCCTGATGCGCGCTCATTGACTTCAGGGTGTCGGATGATGCCGCCTTTGCTTCCAGTCCATCCAAGCGCCCCGGTGGATACGACGGCAAGTGCGACAGTCGCGAGAAAAGCACGATCCGAATGCGGGGAATTTCTGGAGGCAAGAAAAAATGCCCCCGCAGCGACCAGTCCAGTCAGGGTGGTCACGACGATGGCTTTTTCAGCGGCTTCCTCGTGCTCCTCGATGTGCATGTCATTGACGATGGCGGCGTTCTCAAGGAAATCAGCCGCCGGTTCTCCCGAAAAATACGTCGGCAGCGCGAACAGTGATGCAGCCATGGTCACGGCGAGGGAGATTCCTTTTGCCGCGGGTGATTTGCGGATCCGCGCGTGGATACCGATCGCCGCAGAAGCCAGCATCAGGACAACCGGGAAATGGTTGATGACAAGATGGAAGTGCGCGGCGTTCATGGAATTTCCCTCCCCCCCCCACACAATGACATGGATTCCGGCAATGATACTACTGGCTATCTGGTTTGAAACACCTATTTGATTGTTTGCAGATGGCGACAGCCTCATCATCGCTGAGTTGCGGGAAGTGGACGTAAAATTGACCGACGCTGATGAATACGGGAGGGCGGTCCAATGTGACCAGTCCGTCACAAGACGCATCGATCTCGCCGCCGCCTTCGAGCGAGCTCACCGGCGCGGCGCACAGGACTCGCTTGAACCCCGCCGCCTTCATGGCTTGCACGGCCGCGATCATGGTGGCTCCCGTGGCGATCCCGTCATCAACGATAATCGGAGTAAAGCCCAGGTCTCCAGCAGGGGTCAGGCAGTCCTTGAACAATTCCCGGCGACGAGCGCATTCCAATCTTTGAATCGCGACTTCGTTGTTCCTTGTTTCCGCGTCAAGTCCGAGTCTCTTCATTAAAGGTGCGTTGAAGTATGGAGGGCCGTTTTCGGTCACGGCGCCAAAGGCCAATTCAGGTTGCCAGGGGCAACGCAGTTTCCGTGAGACGAACACGGCAAGTGGCCATCCGGTGACTTCGGACGCGGCGGCCGCGACCGGGAGGCCTCCACGGGGAAGTGCCACAAGGATCGGGCGGTCGATTTTCTGGATGCGCAGTGTTTGTCCTAGTTTTTTTCCGGCTTCGGTCCGGTCTTGAAAGATCATGGATAACTCCATGCAAAAAAAAGACCCGCAGCCTCGAGGCTGCG
>RGVZ01000281.1 GCA_010029825.1 bacterium
GCGCCGATGGATGTGGGAGTGTGAGGCGGTGCTGCCACTTGTGCCTGAAAGCACGCTGCGGCGTTGGTCAGCGACGACGACCGTGGGCGGAGCGGTCTTGGCATAAATTTGACCGCGGCAGCCGGCCCACGCAAAACAGCCCGCTCAAACAGACATGACTGCCTCCGTAGAAGTTGAACTAATCTCCGCGGCCTGGTGCGGGCGCTGTAAGACAATCAAGCCCGAGGTGGCGGCGGCCTGTGCGGTGGCGGGGGCACGGTTCGCTGTAGTGGACTACGATGAGCTGGATGACTGCGACCCCGTCAAGAACTCCGTGACTGCTCTGCCGATGATTCGGATGCGTCGGCGCAGCAGCAGAGGAGCCGATACACCATGGGAGGCCTACACGCCGGCCCAGCTGCCGGCCTGGAAGGAGGCGATGATGGCGGCTGCTGCGGCTGCGACCGCAACGACGGGAGAGGATTTCTAGCCGCGCATTAGGGGAAGATGTCAGGCTCTGGACCTGTTGCTGCGGCTAACGCAGCCGATACGACATTGACTGCCGCGCTGCTGCCGTCGCGGTCGCTCCTGTTCTACACACTGACCGCTACGGTTCCTATAGCAGTTATCGCGGCAGCCCTCCTATTTTTGCGTCTGCGACCGGCAGCTCTGATGTTTCTGAGCATCATCGGTGCGGTGGTCTCCGCGGGTGCGCTCGGTCGCATCCTGGCAGATCTGACGCTGGATATCGCCGGCTATCCCGATTACAAACTGCCGGTCTGGGCGGTATTCTACCTTATTGTCTACGTGGCGGTCTTCTTCACATTTGTCTATTTTGCGATGCATCTATCGGCACCAGGCGTCTATTTTGGTGGCATCTCAGAGAGCAACCCGCGTGTGGCGTTTGTGGATGCGCTCTACATGAGCCTCGCGAACTACATCAACGCCGCGCCGGATCCCACCGTCATTGTACGCACGCAGTCGGGGCGCTATATGGCGGTGCTCCAGGGTTATCTCAGCATGTTTATCAACGTCGTAATCATTACGAAATTTGTCAATTCGTTTTAGAGGGGCGGAGGATGCGCCTAGAGGACTGTCAGATCGTCTGTATCTCGCTGGACCGACGACCCGACAGATGGGCAAAGACAAAGGCCAGTGCCGACCGGGCGGGGCTACCGATGACGCGGTTCCGTGCGGTGGACGCGCGTGAATTCGACGCACCGGCCCACGAACATCCCGACGTGTCGCTGCTGACGGCGCACAACCTGCTGAAGCGGACGCGGCGGTCGCATTACGAGATTGACCGTGCGGGGGCGGTGGGCTGTAGTCTGTCACATTACGGTGTATGGCGTGGCCTGTTGAACTCGGGGGCGCCAGCGGTGCTGATTTTTGAGGATGATGTGGAGCTGCCGGCAGATATGCGGGAGCGACTGGATCGGCTGTTTGCGGCGCTGCCGGTGGATTGGGATGTTGTACAATTTACTGCGACGCGTTTTGACACGGGGCTTGGTTGTACGCCAGACCCGGGGGTCGGTCCAGACTGGTGGTCCTGTACGTCGCTGATGGGTGCGCACGCCTACATGGTGAGCCGTCGCGGGGCGGAGCGGCTGCTCGCACGGGCCTATCCGATTGAGCTCCACGTAGATGCCTACATGGCGTTCATGGCGCGGCTTGGGCTGATTCGCATGCTCTGGAATCCGCTGATTGACATTAACCAGAGCGACATGGGCTCAGATATTGACCATGGTGGGTCGGGGATTCTGGATGTGCCGACGAACATGGAGCGGGCCGGCGTGTATGCGATGGACGGACTGGAGGTGGTGTCGCTGTTGGCGATGGCGGCGGTGGCGGGTGGGCTGCTGGGGGTCGCAGCGTTCGCTAGGAATAGGTATTCCTAACCAAAGCTGGAAAGATTCCTTTCCAGCGTTCGCCGGTCGTCGTTAAAAAATCCGTCCCGAACAATGGGCGCTGCGGGGTCTCGTATATGGTCCGAAATCTGTGCGATAGAATCCGACGAACTCCGAGCTATTATGATAGAGCGGGTATTTGCGGTCGGTGGAGACTATATTACGGCGGCACGGTCAGCAGGGGTCTATGAGACCGTGGTGGGGTGGCTGTCGGCTTACCGACAGGGATTTACTACTAATTTTCCATATCGCTCAGCACCTGCGTCATCACCAAGAAGAGACCGGATTGAACATGATACAGGTGGCGGTCGCGACATCTGGCAACGGTCGGGGCGGTGGTCGACCCCCTACATTCACGTGGAGGAGACACCGCGGCAACCCCCATCAACCGAAATGATCGTGTCGCCCGCGGCGAAGGCCCTGGACTATTTCCAGGAATCGCTAGAGCTGCTAGGCATATCTGAATCGGAAACGCTGACGGCGGAGCGTCTCAAGTCGGCCTATCGGCGTGCGTCGCTAGCGGTCCACCCTGACAAGGGCGGCAGCCCCGAGGAGTTTGATGCGGTACGACGTGCCTACCAGTATGTTGGACGCATTCTGGACCGCGTGCGGCCACCGACTAGCGCCGAGGAAAAGGCACGAATGACGGCACCAGTTACCATGGAGACTGCTACAGCGACTCGCGCCGCTGCCGCGCCGAAGATGCCGTCGGGTCCGCCGGTATCGCTGTCGGCCAAGAAGCTGGACATGAGCGCATTCAATCGTCTGTTTGAGGAGAGTCGTCTGCCCGACCCGGACCGCGATGCTGGCTACGGAGATTGGTTGAGCTCCAAGGGGGGCGATGCGCCGGCAACCGACCCCCGGCTGCGCGGCAAGTTCAATCAGGAGGTGTTTGAGTCGGTGTTTCGCGAACGGGCGCTCGCAGCGGCAGGTGGTGCGGCGATCGTGAGGCGGGAGGGGCCCGAGGCGCTGGTGGCGATGGGTGGCACGGAGCTCGGCGGAGAGTCGCGGAGCTACACGGCCGCGATGGGTGCCGAAACGCAGTTCATGGACCTGAAAGACGCTTACACGACAGGCGCAACGGTCTATCAGGAGGTAGCGGGTGTGCGAGTGACGGAGCGGTCGGCACCGAAAACGGCGGCGGAGGCACGGCGGCTGCGCGATGCAGAGATGGCACGGGTGGTGCCCGATGAAGAGGCGCGGATTGCTGCAGCGGCAGCAGCTATGGAAGAGCGCGAACGGGCGCGGCGGCTACGGTTGGCGGCGGCGGATGAGGCGGGGGCGGCGTGGTCGGAGGCGATGCGGCGACGACTAATGGTGACGAATCATTAGGTTTAACGGCGATGGCGAAGGCGACGATTGGTCTTCCTCCTGCTGCTGCTACTGCTGTTACTGAGACTGAGACTATTGCTGCTGAGGCGAAGCTCACGTGGAATTTCACGATTTTGTGGTCCATAGAAAGCGGAAATAATATCACGTTGGAGTGGCCGGCGCATGCTACGGGAGCGTGGCAGGCGGGCCAACTCCATTGTTGGCGAAATTTCATGGAACTCTATGCGCCCCCGATACTGACGGCGCAGAGCAGCAACGGCAGCCGCGTTACCAGCTACATATTCTGCGACAGACTCCGGCGTTGCCTTGACATACCGGTAGTACGGAGGCACCTCATAGGGCATGCCGTACTCCTGGCGGGCGCGGATGCGGGCTGCGATGTCGGCTGGGTCGCCGGTTACGTGGATGATGACAACGCGATACGGGGTGCCGGCCAGCTCCTCCATCAGGTCGTCTATCTTCGTGACACGCCCCGACCGTGCGGCGAGACTGAGGGTGGTCTCCCAGACGATCGGTATGCGTTTGGCCACGGCACGGGCCATAGCGGCAGCGTTAATATCTAGTAGGCGGGCAGGTGCCTCTGCATCAGCCAGTGGAGCAAACTCCGCGCGGACCGCATTGAACGCTGCGAGCGTTTCGGGAGGCACGTCAACAACAGGGAGTTCAGGACGAGCCTCGTCGTACCACTTGAAGAGCCCGAGGTTCTCCCGTCGGCTGCCGTAAGCGGTGATGCTGGCAAAACGGACCAGGCCGCTCTCCGCGATGGCTGGATCCTGTTTGAGAAAATGCGCCATACTGGAGGCAGCGCGGAATGGAGAGAGACTTTCTAAGAGCGTATCGAGATTAATGGTGGCGTAGGGGGTGCCGGCAGGAAACGGCAGCAGACCGAGGGCCGCTACAGATGATTTACCGGCACCCGGCGATCCTGCGAGAATAACAAACACGGGTGTATCCGATGGGGCGGCGCGGTCTATACCGTAGAGCCGGTCTACCACTGCCGGCGTTAGTGCCGACAGGCGCGGCAATGTTGCCATCCTTATTTGCGGCAGCGGGATTTCCGCAGGGGCTGTTAGGGACGGTCACAATGGTACCGGTATGGATAATCGGCGTTGGCATCGTAGTGGTGGTGTTGTGTGTTGCCTACGGAGTACGGAACCAGATTAACGGGCTGCTGGGGGGTGGCGGTGGCAGTGGTGCGGCGGGGCGGACGCGCATCTGGTGGCACGTGGATGATTCCCAGGCTAACGCGCGAGAGTGGCTGTCGTGGAGCGACCGAACCACGCGGGAGCCGAACGAGCCGTATCTACAGATCTGCTTGGCGCGGGCACGGGAGAGCTGGGGGGCAGCGGCCGAAATTGTTCCGGTTGTCGGTCGGGCGGCGGCGCTGACAGAGCTGCGTGGGGCGGGTGCTGATATCCCTGAGGGTGTGGAGCATTGTCCACCGCTGCTCTGGATGGCCTGGTGTCGCGCCGCCTTCATGCGCTATCGCGGCGGTCTCTGGATGGATGGATCGGTGCTGGTG
>RGVZ01000282.1 GCA_010029825.1 bacterium
GCGGACGTGACCCCGATAGGACCGGTGCTGGTCGGACTGAACAAGCCGGCCAACATCCTGCAGCAGAGCGCGACAGTCGAGGAGATCGTGAACCTGGCGTACATGACGGCGCACATGGCGGCATCATCCCCGTCATCCTGAGCCGAAGGCGAAGGATCCTCTCCTCCCCGTCATCCTGAGCCGCCTCGTCATCCTGAGCCGAAGGCGAAGGATCCTCTCTTCACCAGAGAAGATTCTTCGCCCCTGAATCGTCGCTGCGCTGCGATTCAGGGACTCAGAATGACGGGCGCATGCCCCCCCCTCCCCGGCTGACGCGAGGGGATCGAATCACGTACCGAAGCGCTGGTCATTGACGGCCTTGATCTTCCCGGTGCGCGCCACGCGCGGTATTCCCCCGCGAGGATGAGGCACGACAGTCAACTTTGCTGACACCCACTCTTTTGGATGGGTCGCCCCAAGATCTTTCGAATGTCCATGGAGCAGCGCCGCGAGATTTGAAACAAGGCGCCTTCCAGACCCGCATCGGCCAGCGATTTCTCGAAATCCCCGACGAAAAGGCGGCAGCCCCAGACGTTGATCTGACTGTCGACGCGGCCCAGCAAACGGAACCGCACGTCGCGACTGCCGCAGGCGCAAGGTGTTTCCGTGGATCCGATCCACTCGATCAAGTCGCCGGTGCGCAGTCGAATGACCGGCATCGCCCTTTTGATGCGTGAAGTCACCACGGCTTCGCCGTTGTCATCGCCATTTAGTACTTCAAGGTGCACATGATCTGTAAAAACATGGTGAACCCCGCGTTCGCACGACCGGCATTGATAACCGATTGGTCCGGCATCGACAGATGCGTATCCGGCAGATCCAAAATAACTTGTGCCTGCGACCGAACGGATGAATTGCCGAGCGACAAGGCTCAAGTGTTCTCCCGCATAAAGAACCGACGGGATGGCGATCTTTCGTCCGGTTTCCTGCGCGCGACGCACCAGCTCAACGATCTGGGTCGGCAATCCAACAACGTATTCCGGTTTGAAAAGTTCCAGCCACGACAACGTCTGGTCCCTGTCCGCGAGCCCGCCGATCGGCAGGACGCGGGCCCCGATTTTCGCCATGGCCTGGTCCACTGCCATGAAAGACGACCAGAGATTCCCCGCGACGAAAAGATTTGCGACCACAGTGCCGGCGCGGATTCCCTGGGCGCGAAATCCCGTCGCCAGCAAATCGGCGACCTGACTGAACTCGTCGTGGGTATAGACGATGTATTTCGGCGCGCCTGAAGTTCCGCCCGATGAAAAAACGAAACCGCCCTGATCGCTGGCCTGCGTGACCCGCCCCGCAGGTCGCGGTAAAAAGGCACGTGGGCAATGGCTTCGTTGGCGAGTCCCTCGAGGGTCGAATCCTGCTCGACGGGAACGATGCGCGTCAGTTCGACCAAAGTCATCTTGCCGTCGTGTGGCGCGCCGATCGGCGCCTGCATCACCTGGCCAAGGTGCGCGAAACGCATCACGCCGAGACCGCCGAGGGCATGGATCAACGCGGTTGCCTTGGTGTCATTCCCGGCGTCATCCCCGTCATCATGTTCAACAAGAAGGGAGCAAGACTGCAAATACCGCGCGAAGGGCTTCAACTGGCGCAACAGGTCACCAGTTGATGAATAACTCTTGATGATCAGGCTGCGGTTGAGCGGTGACGTGCGGAGGCCCGGACGGGGATCGAGATGCAGCAGGTAGTCTTTCCCTTCATGAAGCCCGCCGCCTTCGACAATCTGGCTGTATTCGGCGCGGGCACGTTCCTTGAGGATCTCGACTTGCTCGTCGTCTGACAGACGCCCCCGTGCGAAGGGAAATTCGTCCAGAGCCCGTCCGATGTGGTTCATGAGTTCGCGGGCGTCGGCGCCGGCCTCGACAAAAAGATTCTGTGGTGAGGCGCAGGCAGCCTGGTCCCACATCGCGATATCGCGCGCGATCCACGTCGCGACCTCGCGCATGCCGTGCTGTTCAATCGCGCGGGCCGTCACGACTTGAAAGGAAATTTTCGGGCCATATTCAATAAACTTGACGCCAAGGGGCAGCCCTTTTTTGTAGGAAAGGATCATTTCCTCGCCGCCCCAGGCGATGATCCCGCTCGATTCCTTTTTCACAATGGTTTCAAGGTTGGTCTCGCCGCCGGGAAAATGAATCAGGGCGAACTTGTCGCTCAATACCCGGTCACGATCGACTTCGCGAATGGATTCGGCAAATAACATCGGGAATGAAAGATTTCGCGAACTGAGTTTAATGACTGAGACATTCTTGGTCAAAAAACCCATGAGCAGCGAATCAATGGCCCCGAGGAACACATTGCCCGCGGAGACATGAAACAGGACGCCCAAAGGGAAAGCCCGCTCTGTCCCGGCAAACGAGGGACTTTTTACGAAATGGTCCAGCTTGTCGAGGCTGCCGAAGTCAGCCTTGACGCGGGCGGTGACGTTGCGTGCGTGCAGCAATTCAGGGATGACGTCCAGCGAGTGGGCGATCATGTCGTCGCTGAACGGGACTTCACCCCTGGTCATGGCAAATGCGCGGTTCCAGTAATCCGATCCTCTGCGCCACGTTTCACCGAGGCGATGGAGGACTTCAATGATTTCCGCTAGGGGCTGGTTCGTCATCGCCGGGATGGCCATGCGCGCGTCCGCGAAAACGCCCTTCAAAAACGCTTCGTCGCACACGGGCGCCGGGGCCGCATCGCGCGAGGATTCAGGAAGTGATTTTCCAAAAAGGTACATCGATTGGGCCCCGTCTCTCATTCAAGGAGTTTGGACGCAGTGAGCGCGCAGCCCTTGTGCTTCTGGACACCGGCCCTGCCAATGATTTCGAGGGTGGCTCCGCCGAGACCGCAGTCACAAGAACCAAGGCGACCGTAATCCGTCGTCAGAAGGCTGATGCTCGGGTAACTGGTGACATACGAACACATGAAATGAATCAATCCGGTCTCGCCCTGGGGCAGGATTTTGAGACCGCGCGGCGACCGGATGAAAACCCGGGCATAGTTTGGGACGTGCAGATTGCCGCGTGAACAATCACAGTACGGAATCCCGTGCTCGACCATCCCGAACATGTCGCGATTGTTGGATTCTGGAATGCCGAGGCGCGTGGCCATGAAATGGCGGAACTGGTGCTTGGGAACTTCTTCGTTCACAAATCCCTTCCATCCGCCGCCGGTCTGGATCCAACTGTCCAGAGGCATCGTCAAGTGCACGTCGTGGTCCTTGATGACTTTGTAGAGATGCGCGGGAAATCCGAGAATTCGGACGGGATTTTTCTGGCTCGCGAATCGCCGCAACGCGTCGAGGACTCCCGGGACGTTGAGGGAAAAGTCGCCTTTTTTCTCGTCCCACTGGATCGCGTAATAGACTTCTTTCTTGCGGGTGAAACTGGTCAGGAGTTCGTCGGTGAAGGCCGTCCCGAGATTCGTCGCAACACGTGGATCGTATGTGAAACAGAGGTAATTGACTTCATCGTCCGACGTCATGCCAAGGGACGCGTGAATCTGCCACGCGAGTTTCTTCACGCGATTCAACGAGTCCCGAGTCCTGATTGAGGAAAATCTGGCTTTTCTGGCCACTGGTCCCGGAACTCGTCAGGTTCAAGACGATGTCTTCGGCGGGGCCTGTCATGAGTTCCTGTTCCTTGAACAGGTTCACCATGATGGGCGGCGCGCGCAACAGGTCATCCTCTGCGCGGATCATGGCCGGTTTCAGGCCCGCCGCGTCCCAGAGTCCCCGGAAGAACCGGTTTCCCTGGTAGTGGATGTCGGCGCACGCGGCAAAACTTTCCACGAATAACTGCCTTGCGGCGGGTGTGAAATCAAACGGATCGCTGCCAAATAACCGGTCCAGCCGGCCCAGCGCGTTCATGATGGACTCAGGAAATGTTCCTGGATGTTCCGGACGAATTCATCCAGGAAGATCCGGTTTTTTCCCGCCAGTTTCAGGTATTTGAAGTCCAGGATCTCGAACGTGCGACTCAGGACGACAAAGTCGTAACGCTTTCCGTCCATCCATTGAAACGCCGGGAAATAGGCGCACGGCAGAAATCTGGCGCGCATGACCCGTTCCAGCGTCTTGGCCTTGTCCGCGCGTACAAGAATCTCGATGTATCGCACACCGATGTCGTTGAGTTGTTTGACGCACTGTTCCAGGATTTCCGTGAAATCATACGTCCGCGGTTTTTTGACGCCCATGATCGTGCAGTGGTTGTCGGCCCCTGCCTTGTACACGAAAATCTCGACCGTCTGGCATGGCGAGGAGATCACAATATTCGGCGAGTGAAACGGGTAAAAATGGGCCTGCAGAAGTTCCTGGTCCCGTTGCGCCTCGAACCTGTGGCGCGCGAACTTTTCGGCCTGGATCAATTCGAGCTGGATCTTGTCCGGGTAGTGATCCAGGGCAAGGTCTGCCTCCGTTGCCGGCGCAAGCCTTGCCAGGGTGCATTCCGTCCGGACGATTTCATAAAGATTCAAAATCGACGGATGAAGCCTGAAGTCCTGGTGACGGTCCCACAAGGCTTCCGTCGTGAAGAAAGCCGTCAGGCAGTGGGTTTCGTAAACATCGGTCTTGTGCACGTTGGGAAAGACGCCGAGTTTCTTGTACCCGAGGTGTTCCGTCACGATCTGCGGGGCTGGAGTCGATGTCCGGGTCGTTGCGTAAATGACGTCCACAGTGCCCAGGGTATTGGTCAAGTG
>RGVZ01000283.1 GCA_010029825.1 bacterium
TCGGGTCGCCACTCGCGCTCGGCGTCGAGCAGTTGGACTTGGAAACACTTGCCACAGGACTCGTCCGTGGCGGAACCGGCGACGGCGTAGACAAAGTCGGCCTCCAAGCCGTCCTCCCGCGCGGCGTGCACCATGACGTCCGTGAGCATCATCATGGCGGGACACGCGTAGCCAAACGGGCCGACGCCGGGACCGTTTGCGCAGGCGCTCGGCGTGTTGTCCGCGCAGACCGTGGCCGGCTCCGCCGCACGCGTCAGGGACGCCGTTGTCACAAGAGCACCGATGAGCCACGCCCACCACCATCGCGCACCGCCGAACATGCTTCGAGGCATAGTTGCGATGAATTGAATTTTGTTCTTGTCTATCTCGTCCTCCTCATGTCTTTAAATCGTTGCGGAGTTGTTGGACCTGGGGTTTCCAGCCGCTGTCGCCGGCAAAGAGGTGGGCGACGTGGTGTCCGTGGAAGTGGATGGGGAGGACGGTGAGGACGGGGTGGTCGGCGGTGTAGTGCTGGTCGTAGTCGCGTTTGCGGGGGAAGCGTGGGAGGTCGAGGTCGCGGAGGTGGGCTTCGATGGCGTCGGAAAAGACGCCCGGGCCGGTAAAGGTGTGCACAAAGTGTTCGTTCGTTTCTGCCAGTCGGTCGACGCCTTGGGCGCGCACGCGGGCCTCGATCATCCGGAGAAGGCGGAGGAGGATGGGGGACTTGGGCGGGGCGGCAAAGACCCACTGGCAAAAGTATTCCCACGTGTCTTCCGGTGCCACGACGAGTTGCGCGCGGGAGTCGACGAGGACGTTGACGCGCTCCGGGTCGCGCAGGACGGTGTCGGAGTCCGCGTAGACGCCGCCAAAGGCGTAGAGGACGGCGTAGCGCCAGACGTCGGCGCGCATGACGCCGAGCGGGAGGCGGTCGTACATGTCGGCGAGGGAGGGCCACATGTGTTGGTGCATAAAGGCCTTGCGCGCCTGGGCGTCGTGAAAGACGTGTCGAAAACGAGGCTGCAGCGCCTTCCACGAGTTGACGGCGTCGGTCAGCGTAGACGACTGGGTGATGACGTCCTGGCTCTCGTGGGTCTGGTAAATGACGAGGGGAATGCTGCTGTAGGGCAGCGCAGAGGCGAGCGCGACGGCCACCTCCCGACGCGACCAGCGAACGATACAAATGATGAGAATGGCAAGAAAGCTGAGCAGCAAGGTCACGGTGAGTGCAATTCGCCGTTTGGACATTTCTGTCTTTTTCTTCTTCTTTCGCGCAATCGACGAATCACTCTTTACTCTTGCATCAGGCGAGATACGTTTGAATCAGCGCGTCCAACAAACGCAAGACAATGACGTAAACGGTGGAAAAGCCAGTGGGCAAGTGGTCGTGGATGCGCACCATCTGGCGCGCCACTTGTTGCGCTTCCTCGTAGGACCAGGCCTCGGTGCCGTCGGTGTGGATCTCCTCGAAGCGCGTCAAGATGCGCTGAAAGGTTTCCGTGGCCTCCAACTCGTCGCCGTCGCGTGGAAAGCGCAGCGCCCAGGACAATCGTCGCGTCGCCTCGCGCAAAGCGGCCTCGTTGTCGGTCCACGTGGCGCGAATGAGCTTCGTCTGGCGTTTTCGACGATCCTGGTCCAAGTGGAACTGACGCAGCGAGTGCGCGAGAGCGTCCTCCAAGCCGTCTTCCGATGTTTCGGAACGCGGCGGCGTGCCCATCAAGCGGGAGGCGACGATGGGATCGGGCGGACGCACACCACTGTCCTCGTGCTGCTGCTCCTCGGTGAGGTCGACAATGTCTTGTATCATCCGACGTCGCGAGGCCGTCTTGCGCATCCTCGTGGTCGTCGTCTTTGTCTTACGCGCATTCAAATCATTCGAAGAAGCCTCCATTTCCTGCACGGTGCCAGAGATAAGCGTGGAAGGATGCGTTCACTTTTGTGTCGTTCGATATCCTGCGAGATGGTCCAACTCTCGCACAATGCGCGCCATAGTATTGGCGCTCGCTTGTCGCGTCGGCGGATCACTTTCTGTCGGTCGCACGACAATCTGTTCGAAACAAATATGCTGCTCGTCCTCATCGAGCCAGACATCGTGCCATTCATGCGGCAACGCACGCCAGAACTGTGAGGAGAACAAATATTGCAAACGGCGCCACGACGAGGCGGACGGCCACTGCGCCCACGCAAAGATCCGCCAATGATCTTCCGTGGGGTTCAACGCCACTACGCACAGCGCCCACTGCAGCGGACTCCGTTGACGACGCATGCTAAAGGACGACGGATGGAACACCCATTTCGCACCCTTCGGACAGCGTCGTAGCACGTGGTAGTAGGCGTGATGCGCCGCGCAGTGACGAGAGCACGACGCGCAGGTGCACGCAACGGCATCCCGCATATATACATTATATACATGATCTGGAGGAAAGGGAGGGCGGTGCAGACCGTGCCGTTGCCAGAGCGGTAGGAAGCGTGCAATGTGGCGCTGCACATCTTCCGGTAGGGATCGGTAGAGCGTCGACATTTCTCGTGCAGTGGAATGGTTCGGTGGATCGAAAGGTCACTTTTTGCCTCTCGTCGATAAAGGCCAGATGGACACGGTGTGGGTCGTCATGGTTGTCATGTGCAACGGGAGACGCCCATGGGTGTGCGGGCTGTGGAAACTGTGGCTTCTCCTTTGTCTGCATTTCCGCTGGCTGACGACAGCGAGCATGTCGCAAGTTTTGCTGCTTGTGGACGATGATCAATTGTCCGTCATCGATCGTCTCTTGCACAAGACAGGTGTGACGCGGTCCGTTCTCGTGACCTTTGTGGACACGAGAAGCATGTTTGCGACGCACGGGTTCATGACGCGGTTCCTGGTGGCCGCGCAGTTCGCCCAGCGTGTGCGCCGTGAAGAACCGATCCTGTTTTGCTTTATGGACGACGACATGCTCCTCAGCACGCATCTCTATGACAAACTGCTCCAGCACGCGCTGCGCGACAAGGATGCGATTTGGGGCGTCTTTGGTCGAAACCTGTCGTTGGATGACGACGGCATTCCCATCTATTCCACCCTGTCTCCCTATGCAGAAACGACGTCATGCTCGATCGCGCTGACCAAGTGCGTCATGATACGCGCAGCCTTTGTACCGCACATTTGCGACACCTACATGCGCCGACAGGACATTTTTCAGCACATGCAATCGTCCACTCCGAAAGGCAATGGGGAAGACATTTTGATGAGTTGGTGTTTCCAGGGACAGTGCCGCTGCTTGACGTCAGACGACCGGTGGTGTCGATACGTTGATCTCGGAGTGCTGTCCACGCTCTTTCGAAAAGGACATCAGAAGCACCGGACGCAACTGGTGCGTTTGCTCTGGGCGTGTGTTCGCCACCCGGCTCAGGAAAAGACGGCGGTCGGTTTCGGCTCCCAGCCGGGTACGTAGCCGAACTGCGTCAGGTAGCGGTGGGCGATGCGCACAAAGACGTCCATCCAGCGCCAGACCGTCTCGCGGTCCTGCTCGTCGAGTCGCTGCGACTTCCAAAGCGCCTGAAAGTGGTCGACCTTGTCCGTGGCGGCGTCGCTATAGAGGAGCGAGTGTTCCAGGAAGAAGGACGAGTCGCGCTGCTGCACGCGCTCGCGGTGCGGGAGAATGTCGCGGATGAAGCGGCCCATGAGATCCTCCACGTTGGCGCGGTCCTTGATGAAGATGCGGGCCACAATGAGGTCCGTTTCGCTGGGAAACTGCTGAATCAACTCGTCCAAAAAGGCCACCAATTGCTTGCGAAATTCCGTCAGGTAGCGGACGGACCGGTCCAGGTCGGGCGCCGTCGGGGCTGCGGATGCGCGTTTGGCAACGCCGTCCTCCTTGCCGAGCCAGCACACGCCATTGGCACAATGCTGTCGTTGCTGCTCTTGCGCCATCTTCCTCGTTTTCCCTCTGCTCACGCGTCTTTAGAGCACCGTGTCCGCCGCCGTCACTGATTCCTCTTGCTCGTCGTTGTCGTGCGCACAATCCGAAGCATCATCCAACTCCTCCGAGCCGTCTGCCACGGTGAGCACCGACGCAAGTGCGACGTCGTCTTCCTCATCCCCATCGTCGTCTTCTCCGTCCTCATCCTCGTCCTCGACGTCCTCCACGCCATCGTCATCATCCTCGACGTTCTCCACGCCATCGTTCTCTTCGTCATCTTCCATATCGTCGTCATCATCCTCCTCCTCCACGTCGTTTCCATCATGACGCTCTTCTTCGTCATCGTTGGTTGATGATGCCACTTCGACATGCTGCGACGTGTCATCCAACATGTCCTCCTCGTCGACCTCTTTCGTTTCCATTGGCAACTCTTCGGATGCATCCTGCTCCTCTTTCGTTTCTTCCTCGGATGCTGTCGCTGCCACTTCGACATTGTCCGACTCCTCCACTGTGGTTTCCTGTTCCTCGTTTGCTGCTGCAATCGCTTCATCTTGTTCATGTTGGTCTTCCAAGACATTGTTCGTCGCTGCGTCATTATCCGGTGCGATCGACGCGAGCGACACGAATGCCGTCGCGATCGGGTCATCCTGCTCCTCTTGTCGCGGCGTCGTTGCTTGCGCGGCAGTGGCCATGGCGTGGCGCAGTGCGTCCACCTCCTCGCGCAACTGCGCCAGCGCTTCGCGCACGGATGGGCCTTCGGGAAAGACGACGTCGTCTGTGCGCACGACGCCGTAAACCGTAAAGTCCCCCAGCGACTCCTCGCGC
>RGVZ01000284.1 GCA_010029825.1 bacterium
CCTGCCGTGGTCGTGGCAGAGCACCCACTCCTGCCCGATCCACAAGAGATCGGTCTCCGACCACGGCAGCGTGTCGGGAACGATCGGGTGGATCAGGCTGAAGAGCACGCCCACGGCCTTGTTGTCGTGAAAAAACCCCCGATGGGTAATGAGGCGCATCGTCGTTTGTTTACTTTTAGGGAAGCGGCTGGTTTTTTTTTTTGAACTGTCCAAAAAAAAAAATATAGAGATATAGAACATGACCACCGTCTATCCCGTGTATTATCTGTCCAAGACATCCAGCGTGATCCGGCCGTGCGAGCCGCCGACCATCCGTTTTTTCCCGGTCGATGGCTGCGGGAACTACAACGTGGTCTTGTGCCTCGACGAGTACACGCTGACCGGCAAGGGCACGGCCTCCGGCGGTGCCGTAACGACGCTCACCATCCAGTTCATGGGCACGACCAACGCGACGGCCATCCTCAACACCGCCGGGACACAGGGAACGCTGACCCTCGTCAGCGCGGCCGCACCACCCGTCTCGTATTTTATGAATTATCTGCTGACGTATCCGTAACGGCCGCCGCAACCTCGTCGATCCGTCCTTCTTTGATCTTGTCACCGGCGAGCTCGGAGAGCTCCTCGCTGAGCTCCTCCTCGAGTTCCTCCTCGTCGTCGTCCTCCATCGTTTTGGAGACAACGGCGGTGGCCGCGGACGGGCGCGGCGTCAGCGAGCCGATCATCCCCATAAGGGTGGACATCATCGGTCCGACGTCCATGAAAGGCTCGGTCGACGGCTCTTGCGGCTCCGACGGCTGGGGAAAAGACGACGGTGACGGCGGCGGTGCCACCGGCGCCACCCCAAACATCTGGCGCAAGACGTTTTCCTGATGGACGATCCGCTTGTTCTGTTCCAGGATCTGGAACTGGAGCGACTCGATCGCGCCCATCTGATAGGAGATCTTTTTATGGAGGAAATAAAACACCCCGGCCACGACGAGCAGAACCGCCACGCACTGGAGAACGAAAATGACCGTCGGATTCATTTTTAGTGGCGGTTCATTTTCGTTTAAACCTTTTTTTTTCTCGAAAAGAAAAGATGCTTCGTGTGTGTCGCGGAGGAGATCCTTGCAGCCTCCGCCGGGACGACAATGTCGTGACGACGTCGGTGCCAATCACCGATGCCTACCGCGAGAAGCTGGTGTGCCGACCGATCGACGCCATACGGCTGTCCAGCAAAACGATCCCGGCCGTGCGCAACGCGACACCCCTAACGACCGAGGCTTTTCCGAAACGGGAGATGTCTTGGGATCGGTACGCGTTTGCCACGACGGCGCAGACCCACCGGTACATGGAGACGATCCAGCACGCGACCCAGTCGTTGTCTTTCCGCATCCTGTCGGGCATGAATTAAAAAAAAAAGGAGGATGGGATGTTTTTTTTTTTTGGAAAAAAAAAAAAAAATTAACAGTAAAAAAAAATGTCAGGAACAAGCGGTTGCCCCAGCATCGAGAGCTTCAAGATCCTCCGAGGCGCACCCCTGTGCTCCGCCAGTCCCGCGAACGCGTGGTTCGCCGTGATCCCCACCCAGCCTGGGAAGACGCCCGATCCCCAGAACTTTATCAACTGGAACATAACCAATTCTGCCAACTCTGCCGTCATCTCCGAGCCGCTCCCGGCGCTCCCTTCGCCGGAAGACATCTCCCAGACCATCGGGACCTCGCCGTTCATCGTGGATTCGACCCGCATCATCATCCAGAACCTGGTGAATAACAATTTTATCGACATCCTCCAGGAGGACGCGTACTGCATCTTTGTGTCGAACACCGCCTGTCCCTCGCTCGTCGGACCGGCCACCACGACCGTCAATAACCCCTGTCTCCAGCCCTCGCCCACCACCTGCGTGGCGGACGGTGTGCTCCAGTTCCTGGCGCTGGTGCAGATCGCTCCCTCTTGTACATGGCTGGGGACCGGTCTGGTGATCACCATCAGCCCGCTGAGCCAGGTCGCTCAGTACCAGAAATGCACCTATGGGAACTGGTGCCCGTTCTCGTTCAGCATCGGCAACTGCAACACGCAGAGCGCGACCGCCTCGCTGCTGTACCTCACCTGTGCCAACCCCTCCGGGTACGGCTACGTCTACTCGGCCAACTACGCCAACGTGCGCTTCACCCTGCTCAACAAACAGAAAACCGCTCAGGGCGGCATCAAGAAAGCCTGCTACCTGGGCGTCGACTCGCTGGACAAGTCCAGCTTCCTGGTCTTTTTCGCCCAGGAGCGCCTGATCGGCATGGCCCGGATCCTCCTGATCTCGCCCATTGTCGACCTGAAAGCCATCATCTGGCAGCCCGTCTTTATCATCACCATCAACACGCCGCTGTCGTTGTCCTGCGGAACCGTGGCCTAAACGGCGCTTTTTTTCGTCTTTCTGATTTCATTGCTTTTCTCAGTAATGAAATGCTTCAGGCACGAGCGAGCCGATCCCGCACCAGCCCGACGAGGTGGTAGCCGATGGCCGCGACGCCGATGATCACCAGAAGCCGGAAAAGGGAGCGCGGCGAGCCGTGCCCGGTCACGCCGATCCAGATGAGGACGAGCCCGACGAGCAGGTGCCACACGATCCAGAAGACGTCCTGTCTGCGGAGCGTCACCAGCCAGTAGATGAGCAGGAAAAGGCCGAGGAGGAGGAGCACCGGGTAGAGCCACGGCTGTTGCGGGACGGCCACACCGACCCAGAGGAGAAAGAGGCCGAGGACAAAAATGTGGATCAGACGGATGTACAAAAAATCCATCCTGATTGATTTCTGAAAACGAATTATTTTTTTTAGGCTAAAAAAATCCAAAGCAATGCTCGGCGGCTGGAATCTTTCCGGGACGGGTCCGACGGGGAACCGGTCTATTCGCTGATCAACGGCACGACCGGACCGACCGGACCGAGCGCCACGGGCTGGACCGGCACGACCGGCGCCACGGGTGCTACCGGATGGACAGGCACGACCGGCGCCACGGGATGGACAGGCACGACCGGACCGACCGGCGCCACGGGTGCGACCGGTCCTACCGGACCGGGCGCGTTCTCGTCTTACAGCATCTCTCCCACCCTGACCGACACGTTCGCGATCGGAGCCACGGGTTCGATCTATGACATCTATCCTGTTGATACCGCGACGCAGGCCATCACCGTGTATCTCCCCTCCATCTCCTCCGTCGGACTCCGCCAGCTGGTGGTTGCCGACACGGGGGGAAGCCTCGCCACCCATCCTCTGACCATCACGACGACGGGCACAGACCTGATCGCCAGCGACACGTCTGTCCTCCTGACCATCAACTACTCTTCCGTGACCGTCGGCTCCAACCTGAACGGCTCGCCGTACGTCTGGATGATTTTATGAAAATCTTTTGCGTGGATAAAATGACTTTTATCCCGAGCGTCCTGTCTCAGGTCGATGGCAACAACAGTGCCACGACCGCCGGTGGGAGCTACACGGGCACGGCGGCGCTGACCGTCGGCTACAACAGCCTGCAGGTCGTCCTTACGGGGGGGGAGCGGTACGCTCACAATCTTTTACTCCCCGACCACGTCCATGCCCGCGACGCCCACTTTTACGGATCAGAGCGATCTTTACCAAGAATTACCCGATCCTCGGGACGTACTACCGGGTAGGTTTCACCGGCGCTGCCGCAACCAACATCACCTCGAGGCTGAGCACGGCCGTGTACGAGACAACCGGGAACTCGGTCGGCGCTTTCGATAACGACGCGGCCTACACGAGGGACGCGTTCGGGAAGATGCGGGTCTCGAACCCACAGACGCTGCTCGACTTTCGCTTCCCGGGACAGTCGAGCGGTTCTGCGTCTTTCCTGTCCAACCAGCAGCAGATCGGCGCGACGTACCTATCCGGTTTCACGGCCTCGTACGCAAACTCAAAAGCAATCATCAGCGCCGCGGCGGGAGCGACCGGGTATTTTCTGAGCCAGAGCCGGGTGTGGACGACGTATCAGCCCGGCAAGTCGTTCCTCCTGCTCTTCAGCGGGATGATCCTGCCGACCTCTTCGACGGACTCCTACAAGAGCCGGATCGGGTATTTCAACAGCAACCTCAGTGTATCGCCGATCACGACCATCGACGGGCTGTATTTCGAGTACGACTGCTCGGATCAGAGCATCGCGGTGGTGGTGGCCAACCAGGGAAACCAATCCGCTACAAAACAATCCTTGTGGAATCTGGATGCCATGGACGGGACGGGATCGTCCGGCATCACACTGGATTTTTCCAAATGCCAGCTCTTTGTTATTGACCTGGAGTGGCTGAGCGTCGGGAGGATCCGTTTCGGGTTCTATGTGTACGGTCAGATCGTGTACTGCCACGAGGTCACCAACATCAATGCGCTCAGCGGTCCCTACACGACGTCCATCAACCTGCCGGTCAGCTACTGCCTGCTCACCAACGGCGCGGCGAGCGGTTCCGCGTCGATCACGCAGATCTGCTCGACGGTCATCTCGGAGGGCGGGTACAACCCGACCGGACGGCCGTTCAGCGTCAATATCACCACACCGTACACATTTGCGAACGAAAATTTCTTTTGTGCGCTGCGAGGGGGTGGTTCGAATTATTATCATCAGAACATAACACAGCATTTCATCATCATTCATTGACAAATCATACCATGTTCAAACCAACCTCTCTCGTTAGAGAGAGAG
>RGVZ01000285.1 GCA_010029825.1 bacterium
TCTGGATCAGGGCCGTCCTCGCTACTTGCGTCGGCGGGTTTACTAAGAACCTGACTCATGGCAGCCGAGGTCCTGCCGCCCTGGCTTGAGTGTGCCTCGTCGATTACGATGGCGAAGGTCTTGCCGGCATCGATACTGATCTCATTAAGGATTTCAGGGAACTTCTGAATCGTTGAAATAATAATTTTTTTACCCTCTTCAATAAATTTCCGTAGGTCGCCAGACCTCTCAGCATGACCTACAGTGGCTCCCACTTGCATGAACTGCTTGATGGTCGTTTGAATCTGATCGTCAAGGATCCTTCTATCAGTAACAACAATTACAGAGTCAAAAACCTCCCGGCCTTCCCGCTTAAGCCCAATTAGCTGGTGCGAAAGCCAGGCGATCGAGTTCGACTTGCCGCTACCCGCAGAGTGCTGCACCAGGTATCGCTTGCCCGCACCATGCTGGGCCACATCGGCCAGCGCCTGCCGCACGAGCCGCAGTTGGTGGTAACGCGGCCAAACCTGTTTGCGCCTTTTTTTACCTGTCTTGGGGTCCTTTTCCTCAACGATCTGCGCATAGTTCTCAAGAATGTTCGTCAGCCCCAACGGAGTTAGAACTTCCTTCCACAGATAATCCGTCTTTAGCCCATGTGGATTTGGAGGATTCCCTGCGCCATCATTGTGTCCCTTGTTAAAGGGCAAGAACCAGGAAGCCTTACCGCGCAGCTCGGTACACATCATCACGGAGCTATCGTCCACGGCGAAGTGCACTACACATCGACCAAACTCAAAGAGCTTCTCCCGTGGATCGCGGTCACGCCGGTATTGCTCCACCGCATCGGCCACAGTCTGTTTAGTAAGACTGTTCTTCAGCTCAAAGGTGGCGACGGGCAGGCCGTTAATGAAGAGGCCCAGATCCAGCGCCCGGCGAGTCTCATCGTTGCTGTACGCAAGCTGCCGGGTGAGTGAAAATCGGTTCTTGGCGTGTAGCGCCGAAGCCTTTGCATTCCCCGGGGATGGTGTGCCATAAAACAAATCAAAATGCAGTGGCCCGTGCTCGATTCCTTTACGGAGCACGTCGATCACTCCGCGCTTTCCGATTTCACCGGAGAGCCTTACGAGAAACTTTAAGCGGTTAATATCGTTAACGTCGTTGGAGTCGGCTATTGCCAACTTCTTGAAAGCATCTGGTTGCGTGGCCTGCAGGAACGCAAAGAGCTGTGGCACGTCGAGGGCATGCGCGCGGTCGTAATCCAGCGGGCTGCCATTCGTATATCCAGTGCCACCATATGAGGCTGGCTCCTCCGCCACGCGCCCGGGCGCGACAGAGAGCCCGTCCGTGCCGGTCATATTACGGACGATGATTGTTTCGAGGCCCTTTTCTGAGATGTCTGTGCTCATGCGACGAGTTCCTCTTCAGCGGTTTCGTCCTCAAGTTCACTTTCCTCAGGGTCGGCGCTAGTCGGGGCTTCGTCGGGCAACTTGGAAGCAGCTCCTCGGACGTCGAGTTTGCCGGTCACTACGTCCGCCGTCAGCCGTGTCCGGTATTCCTGCATCAGCGCGATCTCTCGCTCCGTCCGGGCGATGCCGGTGATGAGGCCGGAACATTCCGCGTCAACGGCATCACAGATCTCAGTCTGTTCACTCATTGGCGGCAGTAGGACGGGATTCGACGCTACCTCCTGCGTTGTGATTTGGGGAATTGCAGTCTGAACGAACGAATAAAGAAACGGCTTGTTGCCGACGCTGAAAAGGTGGGCGAAGCGCGTGCTTAGACGTTCGTTGGGAATGCGAATGGCCTGAATTGTTGTCTGACTGGAGGTGCAAAGCTGATTGACCAACGCAACGTAGCCAATCGAGTTTCCTCTAGCCGGAATTACCAAGTCTCCCTCGCGAAGAAGGGTTCGCGCCTTGGCTCTTGCGGTGTAGCCCAAAATTGCTCCGCTCATTGTCGCGCTTAGGACGGGAAGCTCGCCTGTTTCCGACAGGTCGGGTTTCAAAAATGTCTGCCCCATCCGGACGCGGAAGAAGTGTTTGAACTTTGCAACTCCCCAATGCTGCGGGATGTCGCCGAGCCAGGGGATGCCGGAGGGTTTGAGGGGCGCGTTGGGATTCAGGCCGCGCGTGACGGCGCGGTGGATGATGGCTTGTTTCTGCTCGTTCAAGAGCGCGATCACCTTCCGCTTCGCCCGGATCGCCTTCTCTAGCCGCCCGTTCGCCCAGTTTAGAAAGCGCACAATCGCGGCTTGCTCGTCAGGTGGTGGTAGAGGAATAGGTGCGTCCAGAAAAGCTGTATCAGTGAGCTGCAGTCGGGAAATCCACACGCCTTTTGAACGCACCTTTAGCTCCCAATGAAAGGCTGAGGAGCGAACAAGTTCATGTAAAAAACGGGGGTTGATCCCGGCAGATGGCCTACCTCGATAAACACTGTACGCAGTGCTTATTATTCCATGGTGTTGCGAAACGCCCAATCCCCCAGCCCACGCCCATAAGCTGTTGATCACAAGATCGTTTGGCCAGCATAGCTTGTGCCCGGCATATGACTCTGCTTTGAACATCGTGACGTTAGCTGTCCTACGCGGCACGACCCCCCGAGCGGAACTTACGGTCAGGAGCTCTTCACTACCCTTCTCGGAGCGTTTATCGACTGCATATAAATAGGACTTACCACGCTTTATTACCCATTGAGCTGGAAATTTGCCAAGCCACGGCAGGCCTGACTCCTTGTATTTTTCGTACGGCTTGAGGTCGGCGATCATGCCTCAGCCTCTCGCAGCAGGATTTTTGGGTTCCAAATTTGTTCGGCGATTTGCCTGTAAAGTTCCTGCCGAGAGTCGAGATCGGCTTTCCTAAACTCCCCGTGTGGGCGGAATGCGAGGCCCGATTCCTCGCGAAACCTGCGGAAGCCAGGATTATGGTCATAGGCCTTTTCATGAAGGCTTTGAGCCAGAATGTTTTGGCCATAGTAATGCTCCCTCTTCTCGTCGTAAGGTTTATCCCCATAGCTCGCATTGAAGCTTTTGGGCAATAAGAGCAGCCCGCCAATCCGGTTACGATACTCGGTGAAGTCCGCTGGATGATTAAATTCACTCTTGTGACGCTCCGGATGATTGGCCCAGATATGCTCCACTTCGTAGCCGTTCTTACCTCGCCGCTGGATGTACTCAGCATAACGAGACACCTGACCTGACTGGGTCTCAACGTAGGCGGTCATACGGGCGAGTAGGCGATGGATCTGTTTGCCGTTCATACCATGCAGATGGAATCGATCGTTGGTTGCGAATGTCTCCTCTTCGGCATCGAGGCGTTCCGTCAGAATAGCTGCTAAATCGCGTGCCGACTGTCCACGAATCTTAAGAATCACCAGCTGAAACATATTGTATTGCATGGCCGAGTAACTGGTGGCCTTCCAATTCCAAGTGCGGCGCGCGATCAGAATGTCGAGGTAGGTCGCAACGATACGGAGTTTTCGAAGGATCTGGTCTTCATCATCAGTGCGCTTTAAGGAGGCGAGCAGCACTGGGTACTGCAGAGTGAAGTTGTTCTGGGCATTAAAGTGAATCGCCTCGAGGCCTTCTGTCAGAGATTCTGCAGCACGGCGGATGCGCTCGTACCAGCGCCCGTAAAAGGCAAAATCATCCTGGATGAAGCGGCTGAATGCAGCACTGCCGGACAATCCGAGCGGCTTTTCATGATCCCGCACCCAACGGTGGAATTCTGTTCCGATGAGGTCAAAATCCCGGGGTTGAGCGCCTCGCTTACGCTCCCGGATGCTCTGGGCGTGCTGGCTGCGCAGCCACGACTTGATGGCGTCAGCATCCTCTTCCCTGCCCAGCTGTTGCAGGGAAGAAATCTGCTTACGCCAGGTCTGGCTAGCCTCACTGCGCTTGGCCGCATCGGTTATGTTTGCGAGCAGGTAGCCTTTAAGCATGTCTGTAGGAGTAAGTGATAGCCCGCGGTCGTTCATTGTCTCAAAGATGGTGTAGGCATCAGCATCGGAATAAGCGGTGATCTCGACCAAATGGACATTCTCAATGAGCCAATCGCTGAAGTAGGGCAGGGCCTCGCCGGCAAGTTCCTCAGGAAATGTATCTTCAATATCCTGGAAGCGACTGACGATGTTCACTACAGACTCGGGCTGCCCGTTCTCCTCGAAAGGAATATCGGAAAACAGTGCCTCCATGCACGTTGTACGCTCAGCGACGTCGAGATTGAAAGAGCGCTTTCCGGTCTTGTAAGAAAAAATTAAATTGGCGATTTCTTTTTTTTGGTCTTCGTCGCGGAGCCTTCGATAAAGATAAATCAGGATCAGGGTCAACGAAGTCAGCCGTTGCTGGCCGTCGATAATAAACTTCTGTCCATCTTTGTCGCTGATGATAATCGAGCCGAGAAAGTAGTGTCCGTACTGGTCTACCGCGCTGCGCTCATTGCCAGCTTCATGGCTCTCCAGGAACTTCTCCGCCAGATCATCAATAAGCTCAGCAACTTGTTTATTTTCCCACCGATACTCCCGTTGATAGTAATCGATGGCAAACTTAGCCCCGCCCAGCAGAGCGCGGATGTTTTTAGCGAGACCGCGAATCTCCTTCATTTCAAAGGCCCTCGGGTAATTTCATTCAACAACCTTTCGGCTTCCTTCTCGACAGCAAGAATATCGGCTCGGATCTCATCGAGCGTGCGCAGCGGCTGCGGCTTG
>RGVZ01000286.1 GCA_010029825.1 bacterium
CGGGCTCGAAACGGTGGGCGAGGCCGATCCGACAGCGCTGCTCGGCAGGACGGGCGAGGCGGTCGGGCTCGAAACGGTGGGCGAGGCCGGCTCGGCCACGGTGTTTGACCGGCGCGCCCGGGCATTGTACTCGTCCTTGGTGTCGCATGCCTTCCAGCGGAGCGAGATGGTCTTGGAGATCATGCCGAACGGCATGGCCGGATCCTCGCGCCGGAGCTCCTCGCGGATCTCGGCGGAGAAGAGCTGGTAGCCGGTCTTGCGCCCGCTGCCGGCACGCGTCTTCTTGGGCTTGGTCTTGCTGGCGGCGTTCCACATCTCGCGGAGGTCGTCCTCCGAGAGGTCGTATTTGGCAGCAATGTCCACGATAAAGGCGTCGACGGTGCCGTCGACGATCTTCTGGATGTTCTTGAGGAGGCTCATGGTATTGGTTTGGCTGCGAGGGGTCGAAAGACGGATCAGATCTAGAGACCGTTGGATGGTTGTGTCTGATGGACGGGGCGGCGTGGTGGACGATCAGTTTTTACGGACCGCTCCAAAAAAATGAATACACGATCTGTACCACGAGACGGCAAGGAAATGCGGCACTTTTTCGCGCTCGTGTACGGCGGTGAGGCCAAAAACATTGCTTATTTCGCGTCCCTGACGCCGGCGCTCGAGCGGTTGGAGGTGCTGCCGCACGGATCCGCGTACGTCATGGAGTACACGCTCATCTTGGCTCCGGATCAGCGGTTCATCGCCTCACCGTGGCGATGGATCGTGGAGGAGAACGGGCTGCGCCGCTTGGACGAAAATTAAAAAACAGGGTTAATGATCTGTTGAATGATGGCTCTAAGGTGATCCTGCGTGGGATTTTCCAGGTAGGTGGCGATCCGATCCTTGACCATTTCTGGCACGGGATCGAGGCACTGGAGGACGGCGGTGAGGGCTCGAGCGTTGAGGCTAGTTTTGGGCAGCAGAGCCGAGATCGAGACGCGCTGCTGCGGTTGTCGCTGCTGCGATTGATGTTGCTTCAGAGACAGGATTTTTGACCCGCCGGTGGAGGTTTTCATCAGTATGCCGCTGACCATAATCGAAACCGGATGAGTTTTTTTGATGCGAATTTCCTGGATAAAATTCTTGAGTTCCATTTTTTTCTGATTGAATTCTTCTTTTGTCAGTCCACCATCAACGATCAAGGCGCTGAAAATTTCCACACGCTCCGAGACCAGCCTGATTTTATCCACCTTCGTTAATGTGTGAGCCGAAAAAGAAAACAGGAAAGGATACACAGAGTCCTGTTTCAGCTCTAGCACCAGGGAATCGGCGGTTGTGCCGATTCCCTGGCTGATTGTCTGCAAGCATCGGTCTCTGAATCCTGATTCCGCCATTTATGATTCAGAAAAAAAAAAAATGAAAGGAGCGCCACGAATGCCACCACCACGGATAAACAGAAAACGTCATGGATTTCCGCGACCTGGAGAGCATCCAGTTCGGCATCTACTCGTCGGACGAGATCATCAAGAACTCGGTGTGCGAGGTGAACAGCGTCAAGCTGACGGGACCTAACTCGGTCTATGACGAACGCATGGGCATCATCGATTCCGGCCGCGCGTGCCCGACGTGCGGTATGAACGAGAGCAGGTGCATCGGTCATTTCGGACACATCCCGCTGAACATCGACGTCTTCCACCCGCTCTTCCACAAGCTCATCATGCTGATCCTGAAGTGCGTCTGCTACAAGTGCTCGCGGGTGCTGCTTTCGAAAGAGCAGCTGAACCTCAACAACCTGCTGCGTTTCCACAAGCAGGCGCGGTTCAACAAGATCGTGGAGAAGATGGACAAGATCGATTACTGCACGTACTGCGAGACGCTCCAGCCCAAGTACGTGTTCTGTACGAAAGACAAGCATTTCTACATGATCTTCAAGATGGACGGCGACACGATCCGGATGCAGATGCACGAGAACGAGATCCGCAAGATCTTTGAGGGGATGATCGCGGAGGATGTGACGCTGATCGGTTTTGACGTGCGGAATTTCCATCCCAAAAACCTGATCCTCCGTGTGCTCCCGGTTATCCCGCCGATCGCGCGGCCGTTCGTTCTGGCGGACAACATGACCTGCGATGATGACCTGACGATCCAGTATCAGGAGATCGTCAAGGCCAACCACTACCTGGGCGATCCGAACACGACCGAGAACCGCCGGGCCAAGTTTACGCACTCGCTCAAGTTCCGCATCAAGTCGCTCTTCGACAACTCGGGCGACCGCCAGAAAGTCAGCAACGGCCGGCCGATGAAAGGGCTCAAGAAGCGGCTGACCGGCAAGGAGGGCATCATCCGGAACAACCTCATGGGCAAGCGCGTGGACAAGTCCGCGCGCACGGTGATCGGTCCGGATCCGACGCTCGCGGTCGACGAGATCGCGATCCCCCGCGAGATCGCCAACATCCTGTGCGTGCCCGTCCACGTCAACGAGACGAACAAGCGGTATCTCCAGGATCTGATTGCGAACGGGCAGGCGAATTTTGTCTTGCGGGACGACGGCAGCATGCGCATCAACCTGCGGTACGCGACCATGAAACGGGGCACGCGGCTCCAGTACGGCGACGTCGTGGTCGGCAAGACCACCCGCGTCGTCCAGAAAGAGAACGACACCCTCTCGTTCCAGAAAGGCGACCGTGTGTACCGCAACGGCATCCTCGTCCCGGATCTGGTGGAGAACGAGAAAAAGCCGTTCGAGCTCCGGATCGGCGACGTCGTGGAGCGCCGGCTGAAAGACGGCGACGTGCTCCTGCTGAACCGGCAGCCCACGCTCCACCGCGGGTCGATGATGGCGCAGAAAGTCGTGATCCGCGACGGCAAGACGATCCGGCTCAACCTGGCCATCACCAAGAGCTTCAACGCGGATTTTGACGGGGACGAGATGAACCTCCACTGCCCGGCGAGCCCGGAGACCGAGGCCGAGCTCCGATTCCTGTCGGGCGTTTCTGAGAACATCATCAGCAGCCAGTCCAGCAAGGCCAACATCGTCATTGTCCAGGACGCGCTCCTCGGCGCGTACCTGATGACGCATCCCAAGAGCGGCGGCTTCATCCCGCGCGAGGTTTTTTTCCGGATGGTGTCCGTGCTGAAAGACGCCACGATCGACGACATCGACGACCGCGTCGCGCGGTACCGCGCAATCCACGGCGGCTCCGGCTACAACGGGAAAATCCTGTTCAGCCTCCTCCTCCCGGGCGATTTCTTCCTGACGGACGAGAACAAGACCGATCCCGAGGATCCGATCCTGGTGATCGAGGCCGGGCTGATCGTCCGCGGGATGATCAGCAAGTCGAACCTGACGAGCGGCGCGCGTTCGATCATCACGCTGCTCTACCACGAGTACGGCAGCGAGCGGTGCATCCGCTTCATCAACGAGGTCCAGTTCCTCTGTAACAAATTCCTCGAGTGGCACGGCTTCAGCATCGGCGTCAGCGATTGCATCATCTCGAAGGCCGACGAGATCCAGGAGACCATCTCAAAATCGTTCGTCAGGGCTCGCTCCATCATGGAGCACACGATCGACAAGTCGTTGCGCGAGGCCTACGTTTTGAACGCGCTCTCGGGCGCCCGCGACACCGGCATGCTCATCGCCAAGAACGCGCTGCCTCCGGATAACGGTTTCCTCTTAAGTGTAAAAAGCGGGTCGAAAGGAGACTTCTTCAATATAGCCCAAGTGATGTCCGTCCTCGGTCAGCAGAACCTGAACGGCGAGCGGATCAGGCCGCTGCTCACGAACTACACGAGGACGCTGCCGCACTATCCCATCGATCGGTCACAGTACGACGAGGACATGGAGTTCGAGTCGGCGGGCTTCATCCGGTCGTCGTTCATCCACGGGCTGAACCCGCGCGAGTATTTTTTCCATGCCATGACGGGGAGAGAGGGCATCACGGACACGGCCATGAAGACGGCGACGTCGGGCTACATCCAGCGGCGCATGATCAAGATCGCGGAGGACGTCCAGGTGCGGTACGACGGGACGGTGCGGAACTCGTCGGGAGCCATCATCCAGATGGCCTACGGCGAGAACTACCTCGATCCCAAGCACACGGTCTTTTGCGGCGGCAAGGCGCTGCCGCTGGACGTCTCTCGCCTCTTCCAACGCGTCAACCACAACCACCTCGTCCAGAAAAAGAGCCACGCGTAGGCTTGTCGAATTTTACATTTTTTTGTCAAAAATTACATGTCTTGGTATTTTTTTACATTTTTTTGCTCATTTTGAAAAGAGGCTTAAAGAGATCAAAAACAATGGTAAAAAGATGAGTCAGACTTTGAACATCGTGGAGCTGATCGAGCGCAACCCCATCACCCGGCTGACCGAAAACAAATACCAAAACGAGCTCATCAACAAGATCAGACAAAACTTTAAGGAGGACGAGCAGCACCTCTTCCTCGCAACGTTCTTCTGCTATCTGAATTACGATGTGGACTCATCGTTCGTGGTAAATTTGGACAACATTTGGAAATGGATAGGTTTTTCCAGGAAAGATCACGCTAAACGCCTTTTAGACAAATATTTCAAAATCAATACAGATTATATAGTGGAAAATATCGATTCAATGACAGATCTGTCCAGACCTGCTCCCCCGATCGGGGGAG
>RGVZ01000287.1 GCA_010029825.1 bacterium
ACAAATCGTCAAAAACGCGGCGGTAGTCGGGGCTGATATTGAGCCCCGCGATCCGATTGATGTTTACACAAAAGAAGTGCTGCGCACTCGCACAGCGTATGACTTGTTTTGTTCTATTCTTCGATACTCGCGCGGACACTACCATACGCTGCGCGACATGCTTCAAACAACAGCACTCAAGTTGTTGATTCCCGACGTAAAAAGTCGGAAACATAAATAGGTTGATTACACGTTTCAAGGAGAGATTTTATGGGTAGGAAGTCAAAGGCCGCGGCGATGATTCAAGCTGACCTTGTTGAATCGAGAAATTCGCCATATTTAGCAGCCGTGGAGAATTTGACGCCGGCACTGCAGGATGTAGTGTCTGAGATCGACAATCTGTTTAGTGACGCGCAGGCCGCAAGTCTGACGGCGTACTGGCGGATTGGCCGACTCATTACAGAGGTCAAGGGCGACCCCGAGCAGTACCTGACCGCGGAACAGCAGGCACAGCATATCGACGGCGCGGCTTTGCTCATGTCGATTTTCGCGCCTGTGTACACCGTGGATCAGCTTCGCGGGGCTGTAAACTTCTTCGAGAAGTATCCCAGCGAGGCTGAGATCGTCCGGCTCTTGTCGCTGCGCTGCCCCGATCGTCCGCGGTGGCGGCTGACAACGTCGCACGTACAGTTGCTGGCGCAGATTCCCGACGATCAGCAGCGCGCAGCCATCGAGGAGAAGTGCGCTGAAGAAGCATACACTGCTCGTACGCTGGCTACCGAGCTGCAGGAGATGCGGGGCAAGCAGAAGAGTAGCGGGCGCACGCATCAGGCGCCCAAGGGCCTGAAGCAGCAGCTGCACGATTTATTACAGCATCAGCGGCGTTGGATCGCGCGATCCGAAACGCTGTGGCTGAACGAAAAGCGCGACAATATTTACGATGACATCGCAAATGCGTCGCCGACTAAGTTTGATGCAACAACGCAGGGATATTTTGCGGAAATTATCGAGAACTTCGACAAAATGTCGGATCTTGTGGCTGATCACCGCGCAATGTGCGCCAAAGTTCAGGAAGAGCTGAACAAACGAGAAGAAGTTGAAGACGATACGGAAGAGCAAGATGCTTCCCCGCGTCGCCGTTCCGACATGACGCGATAGGAGGTTTTATGTTTTCCGTAAAGAATGTCCCGATTGTAATTGAACCCGGCGTAGGCGCGCTGGAGTCTGAGTTTTTCATCAAAGACGACAAGCTGGGTAACCGCACGTTTCCGTTGCAAATCCAGCGACTCGAACTTGCGGAGGGTGTAGTTGAGAAATTGCCGTTTATTCCCGCCACGCAGTTTCCGCACGTGTTCTCGTTGGTGGCCGACGTGGACAAATCTCCGGTCCTCGTTGTTTATGATTTCCTTGGCCGTCTTAGCTGCGTTTATACGCGCGGCGCTGAACGGTCGACTTGGGAACGTTGCGACGTGGCTGACGAGCACGCCGGTAAAACCGTAACGCAGTTCTCTGTGCGGTTTAACTTCTCGACCGTAAGCGACCGTACGTCATTTTTGCAGGCGATCGACAAAATGGTAAAAGCAGTAAAGCGCGGCAAAGCGCCGGAAGAAAAGGATGTCGTTCGCGCGATGACTTTGCTGGGTCGGTCACGTACGCCGCCGGTTGTATTGCCGGTTGCGGTGGCCAAAGCCGCTCTAGCGCCGATTAAGTTTTGAGATAGTCTTAATGCGGCGCGTGTAGGCTCGTCGTAAGCACCTGTCGGTCTGAACGGAGTCATTATGGCGGATGGAGCCGCTATGGTCTGCGTGTGTGTACTGTTTTACGGCAGTGACGCTACATGCTTTAAGCTAGCGCAGCGCGTGCTCAACGCGCCCATGCGCGTTCTTGCGCGCCAGCCAGTCGAGTTTCGATTTGGCTGTAACGCCATCGGCGACGATACGCGGGCGTTCATTCGTCAGCAAATCGCCGAGCATTTTCCGCAGGCTATGTTATTTGAATCTGCGGAGAACGCGCAGAAATACCCGATGATGCGGCGGTTGTTTTACGCGCAGCCCACAACTGCGCCGCTGACCATGTGGTTTGACGATGACTCCTGTATTGCTGCAGAAACAGACGTGACCGCGTGGCTTCCGCGAATTCAGCAGCAGCTTTCGTTTCATGACTTCGTCGGTTCGATTTATCGCACAAGGCTTGAAGGGAACCAAGCCGCGTGGATTAAAGCGCAGCCGTGGTACGCCGGCAAAGAACCGCAGGCGTACGTAAAGTTTCCCGCCGGCAGCTGGTGGGCTGGCCGCACAGACGTCCTGCGGCGTTTTGATTGGCCGCCTGAAACATTAACGCACCGCGGCGTAGACGTAATGCTTGGCGAGCTTTGCCGACAGCAGGATCTCTTGCTTGGGCATTTTCGCGACGGTGTTTGGATCAACGCCAATGCCGACGGCGTTGAAGCGGCCGGGTCAAAGCGCGGCAAAAACGAACTACCCATAGGATTCGACTACCAACTATGAAGGTATCTGTTGCTCGTTTAGATATGAAAAAAACGCGAGACGGCTGGCCGGCTGGCGTCCCGTTTGAGCCGGCGATCGTTCACCCGGTTGAAGCCGTCGGCGGGTCTGACTGGTACGTGTTGGATCAGCACTATGTTCCGGGAGAGCGGCCGTCGTGGGCATTTTCTGAGCACGACGAGTATTTACGGATTCCGCTTTTTTCGTATGATCTCCATCCGAAGGCAGACCTTGCCATGGCGTTCATGTTGCAAATGGGTATTGCCTGCGCGGGGTATCTTCCCGGACCTGTTAAACACTTTTTTATTGCCACTGGAAACCCGGTCGAACTTCTATACGATGAAGATACGGGGCAGCACAGCGGCCTTCGGTATTGGTTTGGTTTTGCAGTGAAACTTCTTTAAGGACAAAGCAATGGCAAAAACGACGATCGTTGACGCGACGAAGACGGAAAACCCTGCGGCCGGCGGAACTATGGGCGTGACAGTACCGCTCAAAATGGACGCTTCTGCGCTGGCGAAGGCAATTCAGGCCGCGGCCAGTCAGCAGCCGCAGACTGTGCGGGTCAATCCATCCGAGCTGATTAAGGATGCTGCAGCACGCATGGAAGATCTCTATACGCGATTTAACGCCCTGCGACAGATCGGCACCGAGCTGCACGGCAAATCGCTTAGCGACCCTATTCCGCAGACGTTGAAGATCGAAGACATCTCGATCACGTTTCGCTCTGTAAAGGACGGCAAAGAGTCTGAACCGACGGTAGCGCACGTGAAGAATGTCGTGTGCGTCGGCGACATTTCTAATCTGTTGTCTAGCGAACTCGGCACGATTATTCTGGCGCTGCAGCAGGAAGCCGCTGCCGTGAAAGAAACGGCAACTACGGCAGAAGAAACGTGCACGAAAGCGCGGCAGACTTGGGAAGCTAATAACCCTGATCGCAAGATCGTGTCGCGCGGATCTGATGTAAGCACACTGACGGTTGCGGACGGCCCGGCGCCTGCGGCACCGGCTGGCCCTGTAACACTGCAGGGGTCAGATGAAACGCCCACCGTTTAGTTATATTCGCGTTCGGCAGTACCGCGACCGAATTGCGCAGCGTGCCCTCCGACCATATATCGACGCAAATATGGTCGGAGACACGCTGCGCGACGTTTGCCGCGACACGTTAGCCGAGCTACCCGATTCGGTGTCTCAGCCGGCGCTATTCGATTCGATTCGTGCGCTGGCTGGTACAACATTAACACGACCGGTCGCGTCTACACTTGCGTGGCGCATTGCCGGCAATATTGAAAAATTAAAAGCGGGTTTGCCGGCGTTACCGTGGACGCGGCAAATGGAAGACGAACTCGTGCCGGTCATCGTAGAAAACGTACGACCGTATACCCGTAAGAACAAACCCGGCTATTTACTTGATTGTCGCGCGGTTGCTGGTTCACCGTGCCCGATGAAATTTACGCAATTTTTTAGTCAGAACAGCTGTTATGCGATTGCGCAGGTTATGGGCTTTTCGGCGCCGTGGGGCGCTTACGCTTTTACGACCGCAATGCACTTTGTTGACCTGCTGTTCTTTGCGCATGTGGAGGCAGCCAAGAGTCGCGAGACGCCGTCATTCTCCACGATCAGCGTCAGCAGCAGCATGTTTCAGCACAACCGCACCCGGATCGAAGTGCGTACCCGCGCGCGGCCATGCCCCGAAAACTACGAGCACGCGTGTATTCATTGTTGGCTGGGGCAGGATCAGTGTCAGTTTGCTACGCACGCAAAGACATACGTAACTCGTTACTGCGAGGCGTGTCAAACCGATAGGTTTTTTGATCCCGGCGACAGCAGTCAAATGTGCGTCCGGTGCCGTCATCACGCGGCGCAGCATGCTGAAGCCGCCCAGTAAGAAAGGAATTTTATGGGCAGTATTGGATACCGTCAGAAAGGCGATAGCGGGCCGCTATACAACCCAGAACGCGATTACGCGTACATCACGCCGACGCTCATGGTGCGCGCGATTGAGAATCTTGATTTTGCGGCACGCACCGATGAAGCAGCCGACTGGTACGTGCAGCACAACAACGGACAGTTCGACCTGCCCGCCATCATCAAGAGTGCCAAGCTTTCCGGCTCCGGATACTCATCCGGCATGTTG
>RGVZ01000288.1 GCA_010029825.1 bacterium
CACAGTCCCCCTCCTTCAAGAAAGGGGGGACATTGGCCTGTCATGGTGCGTGGGGTGAAGTGACATCCCATGTCAGGCGCAGCCATGTAGAGCAGTTTAAAACCGGCTGATGAACGCGCATCGACGACACAAGTCCTCGACGAGTTCTCCGCGCGCAAAGCCATCGCGAATGGCAACCGCGCGCGGACTGGCGAGGATTTCCGTCAAGGGATCTGCGAATACGTTGCCGAGTTTTATTTCTGCCTTGTGGTCGAGGCAGCACGGAACAACCGATCCATTGGCATGGATTCCGAAATGACCTGAAAGCCCGTGGCAAAAACCTTTTTCCGCGCGGACAGCCTGGCTCATGTCCGGCCACTCGAAGCGCGAGTCAAAATGCAGGTAAACGCGCGCTGACGATGAATGCGTGCCCCGCAGCCCAGGAATCCGCCAATTCTTGCGGCGGCGCAAATCGACCCGCACGTCTTCCCAGTTGAATTGGAACGACTGGGCCAGCAACTCGCGCATGGAAACATTGCGCGCGCTGTCGTCGTGAGACGCGCCGTCGAGATCCCAAAGGCGCAAATTGATGTACAGGTCGGGGCGACGCGCCAGCGCCTCATCGACAAACTTGCGGATGCGGCGCAGGTACACGCGCGGATCGCTGCCTTTGAAATTGTCCTCGAAACTGTGCAGCGAGAAACTCACCTGGCGGACGATGGGCCGCAGAAGTTGCTCCGGCCGGTCGCCCGTCATCAAGACGCCGTTGGTCACAATGTTGACGGGTACGCGAGCTGCCTCGCAGGCATCAAGGATCCGGACGAATTCCGGATGCCCCAGCGGCTCGCCCAGCAAGTGCAAGACGACCTCTTCCGTCACCGGGGCGACCTGGTCGATCACGGCGCGGAAACGCGCGACATCCATCACTTGCTGATCCGCCTCGCCCGCCGGGCAAAACGAGCACTTCAAGTTGCAGACATTGCTGATCTCGATATTGACGCGCTTGAATTTTGGCATGGTAGTTGAAGCCACCCGGAAATGCTCAACGAACTCAGGAGCCTTACATACTGCATGGCATACTTCATGAGGCGCCCGAGGGAAATCCAATTCCGGCTGGCGATGATCCTGGCCGCTGGTTTCGCCGCCACCTCGAATGAGACCGCCCGGGCCACGCCAACCCCGATCGTCTATACGGGGACCTTTCACAACAAGCTGACCGGTCGCGACCAGGTCGCCCGCCTCGCCATGACCGTGGATTTCAAGGAGTCTGAAACCGAACCGAGGTATTCCGGCGTGATTACTGTTTATTTCGGCCAGGACAACAGCCGGGAATACGTCGCCCTGTTTTACAACCCCGTCACCCGCGTCAACAACCAGCGCCCGGGCGAGGCCGCGCAACCATTTGAATTGCTGTTCATGCGGGATGACGACGGGCGGGGCCAGCGCCTCCCCACCATTCGCCTCAAGTTCACTGAGGATCGCAAAGCGGCCGCGGGCAACGTCTACAGCCATTCCGAAGGCGACGTCGGGACCATCGAACTGAAATCAGGATGGACCAGCGATGCCGTCAATCCCGTGCGCCCTCTGGGCGGGATCTATTTCGCCGGATGCGGTCCGTCGGACGGATCCTACATGGTGCTCAGGGACATGGAACTCGTGCCGTCACGCATCCTCGCGGAGAAGTCCTTTCCGGAAGCCGCGCTGGGCGTCATCAACTACATCGGCAACGGGACGTGTCATGGGTACGAGAACGTCGTCAATTGCGTGAACATCCAGGCCGGAACGTACGACTTCTACACGGGGGATGTTCTGCTGCAACAAGGCAGCTGGGTCTGGAACTGCGTTCGCGATGGTGACGAGGCCCTTGAATGCCGGTCCAATCGTTACCGCCAATGCCGCCTGGACCTGGCGAAAGAATTGCCCCTGCCCGTTTACCAGCCCATCAACCGTCCGGACGCGATCCCGTTGCCGGAAAAAGATGTCGAGACACCAAGACTCTCCGGGGACTGCGACAGTTGGGACGGTGAGTTCAACGGCATCCTGAACCACTACCTCGGTGGCCGTCGCCAACAAGTCAAACTGCACCTGGTCAGCCTGCCCGCGGCCGCCAATCCCGACGTTTGCGAACTGAGCGGGACGGTCACCCTGACTTTCCAGGAAAACGACCGGCCAGGCCCCCACATCACGTTTCCCATCGCGCCTGACCTGATCCTCGCGGGGGAGAAAGACATCGTCCTGCACTCGGATGAGAACACGGACCTGACCTTGCAGGTCTATCGCGACGATCAAGACGTCCTCACAGGAAACTGGATCTCGCAACTTTACGGGCTTGTCGGCCACTTTGATGTGGAAAGGGACCGGGTTGTGGCACCGGTGAGGCCTGAGGAGTCCGTGCAAGGGATCTCCGGGACATTCAGATGGATGGAGAACCAGAGATGGAAACTTACCCTCGACTCGATCGAGAGCGGATACGACGACGCATCCTACGATCCTTACGTTCAATTGCGTGTCACTGGATCCCTGGACATGGATACGGAGTTCGACTCGAGGACCCATCCGATCCGGACGGGGGGATTTGGCCGGGCGTCTTACGACTACTTCACCAACACCTTTGTCGTCCGGGCCGGATGGATCCTGTCGGGCAGCACCGCGCCAGAGATGTTCTCCCTGCGCGGTGTGAGCAGCGTCTACATGAGCCTGACCCCGGACCGGGGCCTCTGGTCGCCCATGGAATTCAAGCGCGAAATCGACTAAGGCGCCGCGTTGATATCAACGCGGGCCTGTCCTGCCGCGATCTCGTACGGGACGAACACGGCGTTCAGGAGTCCTTGCGCGCCGCACGCCATGGAATTGCCGCGCGAGAACAGGAAAGCCAGGGTGTTGTTGACGCAGGCCTGGATCTGGCCCTCACGCTGAAGCAAGTTCACGCGGGATTCTGATTCCGCGTGGACATAAACCACCGGTGAATCGACGGACAAACCCGTCGCGCATTTTCCCGGGTCGATCAGGTACCAGCCACGGGTAACGATGTCTTCCGGGAATTCCGGACGCTTCCACGCGGTCGCGACCACGATCTTTTCCTGGCGGTTGTTGCAGATGTCGACCATGGACCGGACCTTGTGGGCGTCAGCGACCGTGAAGTGATGCTCGAATTCCTGTCCGGTCAGGGTTGCCTTCTGGAACATTTGCATCATCTGGTTGTTATCGGTGCATGGCATGTTCGCCGCGTCCTCGTAAAAATAGCCTTTGACGTCATCCGTGCACAGGGGCGTATCACCACGCCAGGCCATGGTCCCGTCGCCGCCCTGGGCGTAAAACCAGACTTCGTCCGCGACAGGATCGCGATTTTCCTCGTGGCATTTCGACGGTTGGACTTCATACCAGCCGTCAACGCCAAATTTTTGGTCCCGGGCCTTCTTCTGGGAATAGGACACGTAAAGTGGGTTTGTCGTGTCGTTGCAAAATTTCAGGCCGCCGCCCACGCGCGTCGCGTCCGGGGTCTTGAATTCAAACACTGGCACGTTGTCCGGGGCCGGCGACGGAAGGTTCGCGACGGTCAAGACCCTGAAAGCACGGAACCTCTGGTCAGGCCCGTCGCACGCGACGGTCGTCGCGTCGTGGATATCAAAAGCATGAGTCAAGTCGACACAGATGCTGTAATCGCCGATCCAGTTGAGGATCTGCGAGGACGATTGCGCGAAGAGCATGATGCGATCGTCCAAGAGGGGAAAAGTGAGTTTCGTACACGCGCCGGAGTCGATCCCCCACCATCCGCGCGCGAAGACTTTCGGGGCGCCGGCCGTCCCGGACTCATCGTACGCGACCGAGACAAAGATCTTCTCGTCGTGACGGTTGCACAGATTCAAGGACGTGTCGGTACTCGCGAGGTCGTTACTGGCAAGTGCCGGGGACGCCGCCATGACGGCGGACGCAACCGCTGCCGTTGTCATCAAATGTCTGAAATATCGCATGAAAAAGCCTCCCGTAGTTTCCACGGGAGGCTGCAAGTCACGTTCCTGTTGCTTGAATCCTGTTATTTGATTCCGGCGTAGACGCGGTGCACGTCATCGTTGTCGTCGATGGCGTTGAGGAATTCCTCGACTTCCTTGCGCTGGGCCGCGTCGAGCTCGACATTGTCTTTCGCGCGGTACATGAGTTCGGCCTTGGAAACCGTCCAACCCAGTTGCGTCAGGGACTTGTTGACCGCGTCAACGTCGGCGGGCTCTGTGTAAAAACGCGCGCCGATCTGGCCTTTCTCGAATTCCCCGTCCTCAAGAGGCTCAACTTCCTGGGCGCCCGACTCGATGGCGGCTTCCTCGATGTCGAGGGCAGCGTTTTTGTTCACGGCCTCGACAACTCCGAGGCGGTCAAACATCCAGCCAACGGCCCCGATCGCGCCAAGCTGGCCTTTGCGGAACAGGACGCGGACGTCGCCGGCGGTCCGGTTCTTGTTGTCGGTCATGCACTCGACAATGACGGGAACCTTGTGCGGGGCAAAACCCTCGTAAGTCACAAGTTCGTAATTGACCGTCTCGTCCAGGAGGCCAGCGCCCTTCTTGATGGCACGCTCGATCGTGTCGCGCGGACAGCCTTGCTTGCGGGCGGATTCCACCGCGACGCG
>RGVZ01000289.1 GCA_010029825.1 bacterium
CGCCCGCGCTCCTGCCCCCTCCAGCAGCGTATTCAGGAACTCCGGCGCCACCGACCAGCCTGCCCCCTCCCAGAGCGCCAGCCCGGCTGCCTCCTGCCAGACTCGCGACCGCCGCGGATCTGGCACAGCGCACCGACCTCGCATCAGCCGCGCCCGCGCCACGTCGCACAGCACCACCACCCCCTCCAGCACCTCCCTCAGCGCCGCCGCGGGCATCTGGTCAAAGAATCGCAGCTCCAGTCCGTGTGCCCAGTGCTTGGAGTAGTTCAGATCCAGCCCGATGACATCCAGTGGCGCATAGCCGGTGGCCCGCGTGGCCAGCCAGTCGTACCACGGCAGCGGCCCCGCGTCGCCCCGTGGAATCTGTAGGATTTTCCCCGTTGGCATCGCCTCTGTGTCAAACGTTCCAACACCGATGTAGCGCGAAACCGCCAGCCGCTGGGAGCCCGCTGCGAATCGGTCAGCCACCCGCGGAGCTACCCCAGCCACGGCAAACGGATCCCCCGAGCCGTATACCGCAATCCACAACGGCTCCAGCCACTGAATGAGCCGCGCCAGAGCCCGGTGCTGCTCCAAAAACTGGCGCGGCCACAGAGGCTGCCGGTTCCAGCCCAGGCGCGTAGGCAGCGTAACATTCACGTGAATCGTCCCGTTGTTAAACATCGCCACGGAGCGCGGTGCCGTAAGATAAGTGGCCCACGGCACATTCTCAGGTGCAGCCAGTCGGAAAGGCCCGTAGGCTGCGAGCACTCCGCGCCGTGGTAGCCGTCCCAGCTCCAGCACAAATCGCTCCTCCGCTTCCGCCAGCTCGCTGAGCACCCGCTCCACCGTCGCACAGTAGAAATCTTGTGTCATGAATTCTACCGTGTCGCCGTCCCACATGTAGGCACGCCCCAGCTCGTCGCGCAGCCAGTCCGAGTGCTCCGCAGCCCAGTCTGCGAGCGTTTTGCCGGCGTATTTCGGATTCGGTTTCGGCTGGCGCTCGTAGGTGGTCCGGTGCTCCCCCATGACGTCGCAGTGCGTCCAGGAATGACTGTTCATAAGAACCGGCACAGTGAGACCGCTGCTATCCGCTGTAGCCGTTGCCAGCACATCCGCCAACGCCGCCTTCAGCGCTTCTGGCTGGTAGGCCGCATAGTAGTTCACCGAATAGCGCTCCGGCCGCAGCGCTCCTTCGAATGTCCGCACGGTGCGCCGATGTCCCGTCGCAATGTAGGTCTCATGCTCTACACCGAGCCCCCAGTACCAGCCGAGACGCTGATAGGCAGGCGCGTAGCGTTCGTGTTTGGGAAGATTACGGAGAGCGGTTGGTCGTGCTTGCTGCAGTGGAGGAGCTCTGTCAAGGTTGGTTACAGCTGCTGCGCTAGCGCTCATTACTCCCCGCGGCGATTTAGGGGCCGCCTGTCTAACTTACAACAAGATGTCATCTCTTATTCTTAATAGCATCCTGAATGTGGCGCTGCTTACTGGCCTCTTTGCCGTGGCCGATAAGGGCATCGCTGCGGTCGGCCTCCAGCGACCCTACTATGCCGTCCATGTTCTCCACAACGCCGCGATGGTGGCACTGACCGCAGGTGATGTGTGGGACTCCTTCACCCGTCTCTACGAACTCCCGACGCTGCCCGTGACCTGGCCGGCAATCTGGCTTTGCTTCGCCCTACACTTCTATCATCTGCTGCTCTACTGGCGTAGCTTTCGTTTTGATGACTGGCTCCATCACGGTTTGATGATTGGCGTAGCACTGCCACTGGGCTGTGTCGTTGGCAGCGCCGGACCGTTGGTCGGCTTTTCGCTGTTCTTTACGACGGGGCTGCCGGGAGGTGTCAGCTATGCGGCTCTTTGGCTAGAGCGCAACGGCTGTCTGCGACGCGCCACAGAGAAGCGGGTCAACCGGATCATGAATGTCTGGATTCGCGCGCCGGGCTGCGTGGCGCACGGAGCGCTGACGGCAGCGGTTATTCTCTCTTTATCAGCAGAGGCAACGGTGGACTGGCAGCTGGTCGGTGGCCTACTCACGGCGGCACTGACCAGTTGGAATGGTCTGTATTTTATGGAGCAGGCGGTGGCGTCGCACGCTGCGGAAACGGCTAGGGGCGCAGCATTGACTGCTTAATAGAGCAGCGGGCGCACCGGCAGATGCGCATAGTACGGCCCCCACGGATACCAGCGACGGCCCCAGCCACGACCGCCTTCACGGATGATAATCTCCTGGCGCGGCTGCGGCCGCGCATCCACGTAGAAATAGGCGGCTGCGATGACCGCGACTACCGCAACGACCGCCAACAGAATCACAGTAGCATCTGCGCTGGCCATTTTATAACAGCGATGGCGATTTTCCTATACCGTACAATGATAGGCGGTTTCACCGCCTGTGATTGTACGTTAACGTAGCTTTCCCATATAAAATTGTCGGTTTCCGGAGGAAACCGACAGGTCTTAACTTTGGAAAGCTACGGTAGAGGGTCGCCATCTCTGGGTGCCGTTGCGCCCCAGGCGTAATAGATTGGTGCCACTGGTGGCCCCCGCACTCTATTATTCTCTACCGTCTCCAGCTGTAGAACGCGCCACTCCAGGCGATAGAGTCGGCGCATAATTGTACCGCCTATTAGTCCAGAAAAACAGAGACTACAGCCTAGGAGCGGAACGAGCAGTGGGAGGACCTCCATTCCTGATAGGGTTGCGCATTTGATTTAGTCGGGGAGCGGTGGCCGTCGCAGCACTAAACAGTTCAACCCTAGCCACCTTCTGTCGAAGCTGCTGTAGATTTCCAAAGACACACCAAAAGAGTGCCCCATAGATAATCAGCTGGCCGGCTAGATAGGGTGCCATCATTGACGCAAACTCCATAGTATTCATCCTGTGTTATTTATCTAACAATCGCCGTCCTAAAGCCGCAGATACAGCGAATCTACCACGATGTCATCGCGCAATAGGCGCAAACCGCGCACCCGGTCCAGCCCTGCGAGATCCGCCCGCAGCTCACAGATAGCCGCCCACTCCTCCAGCAGATTTGCGACCCGCAGCAGGCCGCGCTGGACGTTACCCTCAAACAGCCCGAACTCTGCCGCAATCTCGCTGAGGCCACTGCCGCCCACATAGCGCGCCGTCACACAGACCCAGAGCGCCGACAGCTGCCAGAAGTTGGTCGGGCCGTCCCGTATGCCGGCACGGTCCTCATCGGCCTGCATCCGACGCACCCGCTCATCCAGCCAGTAGAGCGTATCCATCGCGGCGGGACTCAGGTCGGCATCGGCCAGCGTCGGGCCGTCATCCCCGCCCCCCTCCCGAATAAACGCCGCCAGCACACAGGCCAGCTCGGCGCCGAATCCTCCAACCCGCCCCGATTCAGCTAGCAGCGGCATTAGTAGCGGATGCCCCTCATTCACCTCGGTGGCCGCCATGCCGAGAGCTGTCAGAGTTCCGGTCCCGGCCTCTAAGAACCCCCAGCGCACCAGACAGCTCTCTAGCGGCTCCACCGCCAGCAACGGTGCAGCATCCCAGGCAGTGGCTTGTCCCATGAGCTTCTCCAGTCGCCCCTCGGCCTCCTGCGCGGCCCGCACCCGTCCTCGCACGGCATCCCACCGGGCCCCCTTGTGCTCGGCGAGCCAGCTCTCTAGCGCCCCCTGCGCGCGGCGGCGCGCTGCGTTCTTGGCACCCTCTAGTGCGGTGGTAAGATCTTGCCATTCACGATACTCTGCGCGGTCCGCCACCGTCACCCGCTCCGTTGCCGCCTCTGCCGCCACCCGCGCCCCCGCAATCTCCTCGCCGAGTGCTGCCCGTGCCGCCCGCTGCTGTGCCGCCCAGTAGCTCTGCTCGGCCACCGTAGTCGGTTTCTCCATCTCTCCTGAAATAGAGCTGAGCCGCCGCCGCAACAGAAAGTCATAATGGAATCGCATCCGTGACTCCAGCGCCGGCAGCGCACCGCAGACCATTCCCCGCAGCTCCTCGGGGCCCACCGGCTCACCGCGCACCGGCTCATAGAGCACCAACCCCCGCACATCTTTGCCCCGCCGCCCCGCCCGCCCAGCCATCTGGATGTATTCATCGGGGCGCAGCAGGCGCTGCTGGCCGTTGTCGCAGAACTTCCGCAACTCCAAGAACACTACCGTCCGCGTTGGCATGTTGAGCCCCACTGCGAAGGTCTCCGTCGCAAACAGCAGGCGCACCAGCCCTCGCGCAAACAGAATCTCCACAATCTCTTTCAGCAGCGGCTGGAGCCCTGAATGATGAAAGGCCACACCCCGCACAGCGAGATCCCGCACCGCGTGATACTGTGGTGACCTCTCCAGGGTCGCACGATGGCGGGTCAGATGGAAATCCACAATGCGCTCTGCAGCGGCGGCGTCGGCTGGGTCCAGAAAACAGCCCTCCACCTCGGCGGCGTAGCGTTCGCATTCGCGACGGCTGAACAGAAAGAAGAGAGCCGGCAGCTGGTCGGTCCCACGCAGCCACGCCACCGTCCGTCGCAGTCTTGCCATGGGTGCCTCCTGTCGCGCCTCTGCTCCTCGTCGTACCGATGCCTCTCCCGCGC
>RGVZ01000290.1 GCA_010029825.1 bacterium
CTGCCGCCTTCTTCGCCTTGTTGGCCGCACGGGTGGCGGCGGCCTTCTTGGCGGCCTCAGAGCGGACGCGCTTCTTCTCGGCCTCCGCCTCCTCTGGCGTCATCCCCGCGTACTTCGACTTGGACGACTTAGCCGACGAGCCGCTCGACGCCGTCGAGCTGGCCTTCTTCGGCGCAGGGGGCTCGGCCTTGTACGACTCGTACGCGGCCATCACCTCGTCCTCAGACGGCGTCACATCGGCCGACAGCTTCCCCGCGTCCTTCAGCATGGAGGCGACCGTCGTCGGCACCGTGCCAGGAAGCTTCTTCTCGCCGTCAGCCACACGCGCCTCGTTGTCGGCCGCGATTTGGTCGGCCAACACGGAGCGGACGTACTGGGTCGCCTTGATCCACCAGTTGGCCTCCCGCTTGGGGGCCGACGGGTCCTTCGCCTTGCGCCCCTTGCTCGTCGCCTTCGCCTCCAGCGGTCCGCCGATCAGCATGGCCTCAACGAGGGCCAGCATGATGGTCTTGCGGTCGTCCTCAGGACGGGCCAGAACGGCCTCGATCAGCTGCTCGGTGGTCATCTCAGAGGCCATTTCGTTCGGTGGCTGGATGACTCTATCGTTGGGCGGTGTAAAGAAAGAGGGGGGAAAATTCTTGTTCAATTTTTTTTGAAACTTGAATTCGTGCGCACATGTACGCCCTCAGCGCCCTTTCAATTTTTTCCTTAAATTGGTCGGCCCCTTACGCCCTGTATGCGCATGCGCGTAGGCATAGTCAACTTATAGAAAAAATTGAATAGGGCCAACTACCCCCCCTCTAAGTACACGTAATTCGGAGTAACCAGTCTCCGTTGTGTCTCAGCCTCCCAGCCTTCCAGCCGACCAAAATGGCCACCATCGCCGCCCTGAGCCTTGCCGAGCAGTCGGCCAAGCTAACCGCTGCCGCCCTTTCGGCCGCTAGGGCCGAAGCCGAGCTGGACCAAGCCGAGCTGGAGCGGTGGCGCACTGACGCGGCCGAGCGCCATGAAAGCGCTGTCGCTCGTGGTGAGAAGGCCGCCCAAACAAAGGCGGAGAACAAGGCCTACGCTGGCTTGAAGGCCGAATACAATACCCTGTACTACGAGGCCATTCGGCTACAGGGGGCTCTGGCCGCGCTGGGCCAGGTCTGCGACGCGGCCGCCGTCGCGGACACCTTCTCCGCTGAGGCACTCAAGCTGCTCCAGGACAACAAGGCCGAGACCCAGAAGCGGTACGATGCCGTGATGGCAAGGGGGGGCGAGATCCACTACAAGCTCCCTGAGCGCATGCGCATCTAGGCGGGCGGCCAAGAAAGACCCAAAACGAAAGAAAAGAGGGAAAAGCCGTTGCTTTTTCCATTGCCCTCTTTTTTCGGATGTAGTAAATGGGGCTATTTTTGCTACACAAAAAAAATTGAAGCTTTTTTTTCGTGTTCTAACTACCACCAGCGCCAAGAGAAACAGAGCAAGATGGCCACCCAGAAGAAGCAGCAGTTCCTGAATATCGTGGACGACCTCTACAACAAGCGCGCCGTTGAGGTCGACAGCAAACTCACGGCCTACCTCGTGGCGAAGGCAAAGGAGATGCTCAAGCGCAACGGCCGCAAGTACGTCGTGGCCAAGCGCTCGTACGGCTACAAGAGCGCACCTCTTGCAGTCATCATCGAGGAGGGCATCCAGGACTACAGCGACGAGGACTACAGCGACGAGGAGTGCTGAACGGCCGCAGAGACAAAAAAGAAACGCCCACAAAAAACGAAAAAAGAAACCCTTTTTTCGTTGAGAAAAATTGATGGTGCCAACTCAGCTTGAGCAAGACAGCAATGGGAGGTCACGACATCGCTCTAGAGTTGCGCGTATTGATGAGCCCTATTACGGGCAAGCCATACGTTTGGGACTGGGGCTATCAGACACGGAAAGAGGTTGACCTGTCCACGTATACTGTTCCTGAACACCTTCTCATTCATATTGAAGGTCGCGGTGGAGCATACTACATCTATCGCGACCTCAATGGTTATACGAAGGAAAATGAAATTGCCGCCGACAACTTCTTTGCGAACTTTCCTGAATGGGAAGAGGTTGCGCCAAAGGTTGTTGAAGGCGACTACTCTTGGACAGAAGAGGACCATAATTCCTTCCGTAAGTTGGCCGAGTGGTGTTCTGAACGTCCTGGATTTGTGTGGACTTGGCCGTATTAAACAGAGCGCAAAAAATTGAATACTTTTTTTCTAGTTTTCTACATCACCTACACAAGACCAAAGAAGCCCTTAACAATGGAGGCTCTCTGTGCTGTGCTCATCGCGTGCGCGGCGGACCTGTGGCCGATGCTGCCCAAGCACAAGTCCAAGCGCTTCTACGAGTTTCACGCGCGCCCTGACGGCGTGCGGTGGGCTGACATGATCCACACGCAGCTCTACGGCCACCCGCCTTCCACCGGACCTCGCTACCACCACGAGTCTGTTGTGAAATGGTCTCACCATATGACCAACGACAACTTGTGCGTGTTCCACTTTGAGGGCAACAGCGGGCGTGTCTATTACAACCCACCTCTTCGCAACTACCACACGCTCAACGACTGGGGAACCATCACGGTTGTCATCACAAAAACCCTCAACCTTAAGGTATCCTTCTACAAGCGTCCCCCACCTAACATGTCTAGTATCGCGGCTCACGGCTATGTGGAACCCACAAAGGAAGAGATTGACGCTGAGGTCGCTGAGGTGTTGGCCATCATGAACGAGTGGTTCCTCGTGGTTCTGCGCAAGGTCTTCCAGCTCCGCATCAAGCAGATGAAGGAGGAACTCGCTGCAGCGGTCTGGCATCCTGCGCGTGTCGCCAAGTGGATGGAGGCTGGTGTGGAGCTGGAGTGTATGTAGGAGGGCGACCACAAAAAAGAAAAAAGAAAAGAAAAAAGAACGGAAGAAAGGTGTCGTCTAGACCTTTTTCCGTTGAAGTATACGGTCTAAGGGAATTTGCTTGATGAGAAAAATTGAAACTAGTTTTCACTCAAACACTATTACCAACAAGAGAAGAGTAAGAATAAGAATAGCGCCGCAACCGCCACGAGGACGAGTACTTCTGGTACGGCTCCAAGACGCCCGCTGGAATCTGGGACGAGGACCTGGACAAGAACCACTTCAAGATGGACGCAGGGCGCATCGTATCCTTCGCAGCGCCCTACGACAACTACAAGGTCCTTGTGCGCCGCTCAATGTGGCTCTCGACGCTCATCTACGTCCAGCTTCCGCGTGATCACCCTCTTGTCGGCCGCCACTACTCCTTCCTCAACGAGCGTCGCCCTGAGGGGATCCCAGCGCCACCGTTTGAGCTTACCTACGGTGGCGAGAAGGAGTCCAACATCTACGGCTTTGACCACTGCTCTGAGGGCCGTGACCTAATGCCGCGCTGGCCGAAGCCGCAGAATCCTAGCGCGGTCTACACGACGTGGGACAAGGCGAAGGAGGAGGGTGAAGCTCTCATGAAGTACTTCTGGCTCCTCGCCAACAGGGAGAAGTACCGCACACTCATTGAGGCGGCGCCCAAGTACTACTGTAACTACTGCTGTGAGTGGAGCAATGAGGCTACGACGCCCATCGGCGACAAGCGGTCATGTGCGAGCTGTGCCGCAGACGCGCACGCAGAGGAGCGCGAGATCCTTGCGGCAGTCTATGCGTCTGGGAGCTACGTGCCCTCTGCTGGTGCGTGTGTCAACTACACGAAGCGCGCGGCAGAGCGGAAGAAGGATGAGGCAACGCGCGCAGTGACTGTTGCCTCAGCCAGCGCGGCGTCAAACAAGGGCGATGCGGCTAACGCGGGCGCCCTCTACGCCGCAATGATGGCAAAGAAGAAGGGCAAGGGCAAGGGCAAGGGCAAGAAGTAAACGACAAGAAGGGAAAAAAACAAAAAACAAAAAAACGGAAAAAGGTCTCTTTAGGAACAAAGCAGACCTTTTTCTATAGAAATATAAGGGCTAACGGAATTTGCTTGACGAGAAAAATTGAATAGATTTTTTACAACATCTCTATCACCTACCAACAAGAGAAGAAGATGTCTCACATCCAGGTCGACCCTGCCTTCATGGCCATCGAGAAGCAGCTGCGTGAGATGGACCGCCAGCGTGACCACCTGCGCGCCCAGCTCGCCGACGCAGCGATGCGCGCCGACCTCGCACACGTGGACCGTGAGTTCTGGATCTCCGCCGAGCAGCGCACCGCAAAGAAGGCGGCGCTGGAGGAGCGCATCACGAAACGCGCCAAGCGCCGTGCGCTGGAGATGGAGCGGTTCGGCTCCTACACGCGTCCTGGCTCATGGGACGATGATCTCGACCTCTACCAGGAGCCGCAGTACGAGGAGACCGTCGGCGAGTACACCATCCGTCTCGTGCGTGCCCGTGACCTCACCTACAACGCCTACGTCGTGCTTCCTAAGGGTCACGGTGCCATCGGCAAGTCCTACGACGAGGTCAACGAGGCACGGCCACCGGTCTACCTCAGCTACGGTGGTCCTGGAGCTGAGGTCGGCGTCTACGGC
>RGVZ01000030.1 GCA_010029825.1 bacterium
CACCGAGCCAAAGTGGCAATACGAGACACTCCGCGTGGAAAAAGTTGGCCTGCTGACTTACGAAAGCCTCGAGGCCCCGCAAAACATCAGCGTCAGTTGTCCGGTTTACGGCAGCTTCGCGCCAACCATGCGGATTTCGGTACAAGGGTCTTTCGAGGCAGGTGGCTTGAAGCAAGTAACCTTGCCCGGGGAGCGCAGCGGCGACACGCGCGCCATTGATTTCAAGATTACTGGTATGAATGTGATTGTTTACGATGCGAACGAGATCAATCGCCTCAATGACGATCCGTCCTATACCAACCGGGCGTGCGGTGTGACCTGGGTCGCCGGGGAAGCTCAAGAGTTGAGTTCGATGGAGTGCATGAAGTCCAGTGCGTCTGGATCTTATGATGGACCTGTAGTCGGCGCCCCGCGTTTCGGCATCTACAACACTTCGCCGTTCACCGTTGCCGGTGAGAGCGTGAAGTTTCTGTTACTCGACGATGCGGGGACAGAAGATTCCCGGCCAACGGCCTTCGCGACGGACAGCGGCCCCGGAATGCAGAAGATTCAATAAGGCCGGGGGGCTGGCCTGGTTTATCGATGGCGCGTCAAAGCGACCTTGTAATCCCGAGCGCGAGGCCGATTTCCATGCCCTTCGCGGGAGCGACCGCATTGATCACATTGGATTTGACATCCTCTTCGCTGACTTCCTGGACGGAGTTGAAAGCGCCGGAAGTGGACGTCGTGACACTGAGAGGGATGGCGACCATCAGTTGCCCCAGCCAGTCGATCCCGGCCGCGCGATAAGCCGCGCCCGAAGCGAGTTCGATCACGGGAGCGCTGGCGGTGACGCCGCCGTTGACGAGGGTTTCGTCGGAGGATCCTTTGAGATTTGAGGTCACCGCCGCGGTGGTCCGGCGGTAACCTGCTCCGGCACTGGCGCGGAATGTCAAAAGGTCGCTCATTTTGCCCTGGAAACCATAGAACAGGGACAGCCCGAGGGTTGAGGCCTGTGTGGTTGTTTCGACATACGACTGCGTGTCCGACAGGTCGTAATCGTTTTGGTAACTTGCCGTCAACGAACGCGCGTAGATCCCGCGCAGGCCGAGGTGGCTCGACTCCGTGAGAAACGCGTGGGCCCAGGCGATTTGCAGTCCCAGGGGCGCCAGGTTGAGGGCGTCGCGTTCGCGCCAGGGTTCGTTGGTGTTGCCACGCGGGAGTGGCGCGAACGAAAGGCTGTTTGCCTTGATCGCGGGAGTTGCCTGGATGTGCGCGGCAACATCGACATGTTGCCCGGGCGGGAATAACGGGCCGGAAGGTTTGGCGACGGTCGCGATCTTTGCCGGCTCGATTTGCGTCGCCGGGGTGGTCTCTTCTGTTGTGTCATCCGGCATCTCGACTGTGACAACGGTGCCGGTCTGGACTTCCTTGCGGTGTTCCGGGGGAATGTAAAACGCCGATGCCCGTTTGCGGACGCTGACAATCCTGGCGCAAAAAAGTGGTTTCGCGGCGGGCGATTTCCCGTTCGGGCGTGGCACGCAGACTTCGGCGTCCAGGGCGAGCGAGTCCACGGCGCCGCCCGAGAAAATCGCGTAAGGGCCCGTCTGGTTCTGGTCGATCTCGAGGACCTTGAATTGCCGTTGACCAGCGCGGGCATCGGGCAAGAACGCCCCGGCGGCGAGGAGTACCATGGCCATGAGTTTCTTCATTTTCAGCACCCTCCGTGATGCCGTTCGCGATGCTGTTCGCGATGCCGTTCGCATTTTCTGCGGACGATCCGTCACCAGGCCGCGTTGACCATGAGGAACGCGTGCGTTCCGTAAGGATTCGATCCGTAGTCGGCGCGTGTCGCGGCGTCGATGAAATGCGTCGTGTAATCCAGGCCGATGCCGGTCTTGACGGTGTCATTCGAGAGTGCCGTGATGTCCTGGAAGGCGCCCAGCGTGAGGGCCTTGACGACGCGACGGATGTCGCCATCGGATTTTCCCACGTCCGCCTTCAGGTTCAGTCCGTGTTTGTCGAGTGACTCAAATCGGGTCATGAACCAGAGGCCCCATCCCCACGAGAGATCCGATTCGAGTAGCCACGACTCGCGCGGCTTTGTGGAGTCAGAACCTGAGGTGTCCGTGGTGAGGGCGGTTTCCGCGTCCGTCTCGTCGGCGACGCGTTGCGTCGTTCCGTAAATGAGGCTGGTCGCGTGGCGGAAGGCATCGGGCGTCGCGTTCTTGCTGGTGCTCCAGTGAATCGACGCGGTGTTGCGGCGCTGGTCGCCGGGCTCGAGCGACTCGGGGTTCTTCAGGATCGCGGTGGACGCCTGGCCGTGGAGTCCGTCCCACAGGAAGAGTTTGACTTGGGAAGACCAGGAATCGAGTTTTCCGCGGTCGAGTTTGATCCGGTTCTCGTCAGGCTCGCGGCCGTTGAATTGCGACATCGCGACTTCGACGATGTCGAACTTGACGCCGGCGGTCATGACGCCCATCGAGACGTGGGTGGAGTCCTGGTAGTGGTGGCCGAGGGGTGCCCAGGGGAGGTGTTGCGCCGACTCGCGGTGCATGAAGGCCTCGGGGCCCAGGGCGGGTTGGCCGACGGGGCCGCCGACGATGTAGACGTTGCTGCCGGGAGCGAGTTCAAAAATCAGTTTCTCGGTGATTTCCATCCACAGGTCGTGAGGGTGCTGGCGGTCGACGATGGGCTTGCCGTTGTATGTTTCGCCGGTTTGAAAGAGTTGCGGGGAGCCTTCCTTGGGGAGCAGCCAGGGCTCGAGGGAGGTCATCAAATGGGGTTCCAATTTCAGCGGGCCCCACGATCCACGGTAAACCATCATCTGGTAGTTCTCGCCGGCGGCGGCTTGGGCCCCGCGGGGGCCGCTCTGATGGTTGAACCCGGCGACCTGGCGCAGGTGGAAGGAAAATCCCTGGGATGTCGGGGTGCCAAAATCCCCGTGAGACTCCCCGTGGTGGCCGTGCAATTCCATTTGGGCGAAGGCTTTAGCCGGGATCGCGACAGCAGCGGGGATGACGAAGGTCGCGAGTGTCGTCAGAAAGCGCGGACGGACCTGGCGAATCGGATTCAGGATCGCTTGACGGATCATTTGACGGATCATTTGGACGGAAGCTCCGGACATGTTAAGCATAATGATCCGGATCTTAGCCTAGAGCTCTGGGGTCCACCATCACAAATGTCCGGAGTTTCAGATGTCCAAGTCCTTCTCCTCAAAAGAACTGATGGCGCTTGAAGATCATCATGGCGCCCACAACTACCATCCGATTCCGGTGGTCCTGTCGCGTGGGGAAGGGGTCCATTTGTGGAGTCCTGAGGGGGAAAAATACCTCGACTTCCTGAGCGCTTACTCGGCGGTGAACCAGGGGCACTGTCACCCGAAAATCGTCGCGGCCCTGGTCGAGCAGGCGTCAAGACTGACACTGACGTCGCGGGCTTTCTACAACGACTGCCTCGGCCCGTACGAGAAGTTCGTGACGGAATTTTTCGGGTACCAGCGCGTGCTGCCGATGAACACGGGCGTCGAGGGTGGCGAGACAGCCGTCAAGATTTGCCGCAAGTGGGGCTACCAGAAAAAGAAGATCCCGTCCGAGAAGGCACGGGTGGTTTTCGCCAAGGGGAACTTCTGGGGGCGGACGATCTCGGCGATCTCGACGTCCACAGACCCCACGAGTCGCGATGAATTCGGACCGTACACGCCCGGGTTTGACTTGATTCCCTATAACGACCTCGGGGCGGCGGCGGCCGCGCTGAAGGACCCGCACGTGGCGGGCATCATGTTGGAGCCGATCCAGGGCGAGGCCGGTGTCGTGGTGCCGGACGATGGATACCTGCGCGGCATTCGCGAACTGTGCGCGAAGCACAACGTCTTGATGATTGCCGATGAAGTCCAGACGGGAATCGGCCGGACGGGACGGATGCTGGCATGCGATCACGAGGCGGTGAGGCCGGATATCGTCATTCTCGGGAAGGCGTTGTCGGGCGGCGTGTTGCCGGTCTCGGCGGTGCTGGCGGATGACGATGTCATGATGTGCATCAAGCCCGGGGAGCACGGGTCGACGTTCGGCGGGAACCCGCTGGCTTGCAAGGTCGCGATGGCGGCGTTGCAGGTGGTGCGGGACGAGAATCTGTGCGACCGGGCGGCGCGGGCCGGTGAGCGGTTCCGCGGGCGGCTGGGGGAGTCGATCGGACGCTACGGATGGGTGCAAAAGATCCGCGGCAAGGGATTGCTGAACGCGGTGGTTGTTGATCCCGGGCACAAGCATTCCGCGTGGGAAATTTGCATGCGCATGATGAAGGCGGGTTTGTTGGCGAAGCCGACGCATGATCACATCATCCGGTTCGCGCCGCCTCTGGTGATTTCGGACCAGGAACTGGACCGGGGGATCGACATCATCGAGAAGGTTTTCGCGTCCGTGAACTAAGGGGACCTGACGGGAAACAAACGGATTTTCGGGGCATTCGGGAGATCCAAAATGGGGAACATGGTGACGCCTCCCGTGACGGGTTTGGCCGGGACGACCAAGGTTCAATCCGCGGCGGGCAATGTCGTGGTCGCGGCTTTTTTTGAGAAAGAGACATCGACCCTCTCTTATGTCGTCCATGACGAGAGGACACGCGACGCGGTCATCGTCGATCCCGTCCTGGATTACGATCCGGCGGCGTGCGTGACGGCGGAAAAATCGGTCCAGGTCCTGGTCGATTACGCGAAGAGTCATGATTTGCGTGTCCAGATGTTGTTGGAGACGCACGCGCACGCGGACCATTTGTCAGCGGCGCAGGCCCTGCGGCGGCATTTCCCGCGCGCGAAGTTGACGATCGGGGCACGCATCGTCGAAGTGCAGAGACTTTTTCGCGACATTTACGGATTCGAGTCCTGGTTTACGCCAGACGGTCACCAGTTTGACCAGTTGGTGAAAGATGGCGAGACCGTGCGCGCGGGATCGATGGAATTCCGGAACATCAACACGCCGGGGCATACGCCGGCGTGTTCAACATGGCTGCTCAACGGGGTCGCGGCATTCACGGGGGATTCGATGTTCATTCCGGACAGCGGGACTGGGCGTTGTGATTTCCCGGGGGGCAGCGCGACCGACATGTACGATTCGATCGTCAACAAGATTTACACGTTGCCTGATGAGACGCTGCTGTTTGTTGGCCATGACTACCAGCCCGGCGGGCGGGAGTTGCGCTGGCAGACGACCGTTGGCGAGGCCAAGTCGTCGAATATCCAGTTGAAGGCCGGCACGTCGCGGGAAAAGTACATTGAATTCCGGACGGCGCGGGACAAAATCCTGTCGGCGCCACGACTGCTGCACCCAAGCGTCCAGGTCAACATCAACGCCGGTGAGTTGCCAAAGCCGGATGACAAGGGCCGGCGGTTCATCAGGATGCCACTCCACGTCAGGCTGTGACTTCCAACTCGTCCCGGGACGAGTCGCTGATCTGGACGTCAGGGCGCCAGGGCTTTGGCGTGATGGGCCAGGTGATCGGCGATGAATGTGGCGATGAAGTAGTAACTGTGATCATAACCTGGCTGGGTGCGCAGGGTCAGCGGCCACGCGGACCTGGCGGCGGCATCGGCCAAAAGGTCGGGGCGCAGCTGGTCCATCCATTTGTCGGACGCGCCCTGGTCCACCAGGATCGGGATCTTGCGGGACGCCGCAGATCCGGTGGAAGCGCTGCGCAGGTTTTCGTCCAACAGCAATTCACAGCTGTCCCAGGCTCGCCATGCTTCGACTTGCGGTCCAAGATACGCCCTGAATGCCTTCTGACCCCAAGGGCACCGGGTCGGCGCGCTGATCGGCGCGAACGCCGAGCATGACTTGAAGCGATCCGGATTGCGCAGGGCCGTCACGATGGCGCCATGTCCGCCCATGCTATGCCCCATGATGCCGGTGCGCGTTGCATCCACGGGGAATCGCGCGCCGATCAGGTCGGGGAGTTCCTGGCTGACGAAAGTCGCCATGCGGTAATGCGCCGACCAGGGCGATTCTGTCGCGTCCACATAGAATCCGGCGCCCAGGCCCAGGTCCCAACTGGCGTCGTCGCCCGGGACGCGGGCGTCGCGCGGACTGGTGTCCGGGACAATGAGAGCCAGACCCAACCGGGCCGCGTGCTGTTGCGCCCCGGATTTGACCATGAAGTTCTCGTCCGTGCAGGTCAGCCCGGACAGGAAGAGGATCGCGGGGACTTTGCCCCCTGTCGCTTGCGGCGGCATGAAGGTTGAGAACCGCATCGGCGTCTTGCAGGCGCGCGACTCGAACTGGTGGAAGGCGACTTCACCGCCGAAGCACTTTGCGGACGACAGGGTCTTTATTTCCACGTGACGACCGTCCGGATGCTGGCCCCGTGGTGCATCAGGTCAAACGCCTTGTTGATGTCGCCAACTGGCATCCGGTGGGTGATGAACTCGTCGATTTTGATGCCGCCTTCCATGTAGCGATCCACGTAACCGGGCAATTCGGTGCGCCCCTTGACGCCTCCAAACGCGCTGCCGCGCCAGACCCGCCCCGTCACCAGCTGGAACGGGCGCGTCGAGATCTCCTGGCCCGATCCCGCGACGCCAATGATGACGGACTCTCCCCATCCCTTGTGACAGCATTCAAGGGCGGCGCGCATGACGGCCGTGCTGCCCACGCACTCAAACGAGTAGTCTACGCCGCCATCCGTCATGTCGATGATGGCGTTTTGGATGGGTCCAGTGACCTCGTTGGGGTTGACCGTGTCCGTCGCGCCCATCTGGCGCGCCATCGTGCGCCCTGGATGACGCTGAGTCCGATGCCACCGAGGCCGAACACGGCGACTGTGGATCCAGGGCGGACCTTGGCCGTGTTCAACACGGCGCCGATCCCGGTCGTGATCCCGCACCCGAGCAGGCAGATTTTATCGAGGGGGGCCGTCTTGCTGACTTTCGCGACAGAGATCTCCGGCAAAACGGTGTACTCGGAGAACGTGGATGTCCCCATGTAATGGAAGATCTTTTTTCCATTCTTGCTGAAACGCGTCGTGCCATCGGGCATGAGTCCCTTGCCCTGGGTCGCGCGGATCGCCTGGCACAGGTTGGTCAGGCCCGATTTGCAGAATTTGCAGGTCCGGCATTCGGGCGTGTAGAGCGGGATCACGTGATCCCCGACGGCGACCGATTTGACACCCTTGCCGGTCTCGACCACGACGCCGGCGCCCTCGTGCCCCAATACGGCCGGGAAAATTCCCTCGGGATCCGCGCCTGACAGGGTGTAGGCGTCGGTGTGACAGACGCCGGTGGCGGCGATCTTGATCAGGACCTCGCCCTCTTTCGGGCCTTCGAGGTCGATCTCCTCAACTTCAAGGGGGCGTTTGGATTCCCAGGCGACAGCAGCGATGGTTTTCACAGTCGATGTCCTCAGATTTTTCAGGGGATCATGATGATCCCCTTGATCTTAGAGGACACGCCCTGACTCGACAAGCGCCGGCGCGAGGGACCTCTGGACGATCGAAGCGATCCTGTGTGCCGCGCGTCCGTCCCCGAAGGGGTTTCCGGCGGCTGCCATGCGCCGGTACGAATCGCTGTGCGCGTTCGACAATGCCGTCATGACAGTCATGATCTTCTCCGGGTCGCTGCCGGTCATGATCGCCGATCCGTTTTCGATCGATTCCGGACGCTCGGTGGTGTCGCGCAGGATCACGACGGGCTTTCCGAATGCCGGGGCTTCCTCTTGCAAGCCGCCTGAATCCGTCATCACAAACTGGCAGTTGCGCAGCAGGAAAATCGACTGGGTGTAGTCAACGGGCGGGATCAGCGAGACATTGCGGAGTTCCCCGAGGATGTCCCGCGCGCTGCGGGTGATATTGGGGTTCGGGTGGACCGGGAAGATCACGCTGCATCCAGGATTCTGCCGCGCCCAGGTCCTGACCGTCGTGAAGATCTTCTCCATGGGGCGCCCGAAATTCTCGCGGCGATGGACGCTCAGCAAAACGAGTGGCCGGTTATTGAATCTCTGGCGCAACATCGGGAAATCATCCTGGCGCGCGGCGATGGTGTGCGCCGCGTCCACGGAAGTGTTGCCCGTTACGAAGATGGATCCATCGGGGGTTTTTTCCGCCAACAGGTTCTGGCGCGCGCGCGCGGTGGGCGCGAAGTGCAGGTCGGCAATCGTGTCAATCGTCCGGCGATTGAACTCGTCGGGCCACGTTGACCACTTGTCGAAACTGCGCAGCCCTGCCTCGACATGGGCGACTGGCACACGCAAATAGAACGCCGCGAGGGCCGCGCTGAGCGCCGTGGTGGTGTCGCCGTGGACCATCACCATGTCTGGTTTCGCATCCAGCATGACTTCGCGGAGGGCGGGCAATGATTCCGTCGTCGTGTCGAAGAGGGAGGAGTTGTCGCGGACGATTTCCAGATCGTAATCCGTATCGACTCCAAAGAGCCCGAGCGTTTGCTCGAGCATGTCGCGGTCCTGCCCGGTGAAGCATACGCGCGTCTGGATCCCGTGGAGCGCCTTCAGTTCACTGAGGACCGGAGCCATTTTAATGGCTTCCGGGCGGGACCCGAACACGGAGAGGACGGTTTTGCAACGGTACGGTGTGTGTTTTGGATTCGGATCCGCATGCACGGCGTGGACTCCTTGGTGCTCATGCCTTTTGAAACTCCGGGACACGGGGTGGAAACCTGTGCTAGAACGGCCCGGACGGAGGCGCCAGGAAGCACGACCCATGCCAGATCAGGCCGCCTCAACGGGGGAGACGCGAAGATGTCCAGGAAAATGTTGGTAGACGGCAAGGAAGTGGATTTTGACTCGTTGTTCGAGGACGAGGAATCGTTGCCCGCATCGAGGCCGCAATCAGACAACATTGAATGGTGGAAGGACGTCAAACCGGCGGCCGCGGCGACCAGAAACCTGCGTGCCGGCGACGCCATCGAAGTCGTCGTTGTAACAGTTGGTTCAGACAATCTGCTGTTCTCCGGTCGCGATGGTGGAAACGATCCCGATTACGGACGGATCGAAGGCGTCATTTCGCGCGATGAATTCTCGCCGGAACTGCTGGCTGGATTGAAGCCGGGCAGCCCTCTTAAAATTTTCGTCGTCTCGGTCGCGCGCAAGGGTGAAGTCCTGTCGGTCGAGGGATCCATGGAAGCCCGCAAGGCCGGTTCGTCCGGGGGCAGCGTCGAGGCGTTCCGCGAAGCCATGGCATCGGGGGTCCCGGTGACCGGCAAAGTGACCGGAGAAAACAAGGGCGGATTCGAGATCGCGTTGCAAGGTGGCAAGGGGTTTGTGCCGTTTTCCCAGATTGACGCGGGAACGAGGCTGGCATCCAGCGAATACATTGGTCAGTCATTCCAGTTTCTCGTGACGCGGGTCGAAGGGCGCAACATCGTCTTGTCTCGCGCCGCACTGCAGCGCCAGGAACAGGAAGCCGGACGTGAAAAATTCCTGGCCTCGCTGGAGCCAGGTCAGGTGATGCAGGCGACGGTGCGCAAGATCGAGTCGTTTGGCCTGTTCGTCGAACTGGGTTCCGGGGTATCGGCCCTGGTCCCGCAAAGCGAGGCCGCGTGGTCCCGCGGTCAGGCGTTGCACACGCGATTCACACCGGGTGAGACGGTCACGGTCAAGATCCTGAAGTTTGAGTCTTTTCAAGGGAAGCCACGGATCTCGGCCAGCATCAAGCAAGCCGACGCGGATCCGTGGGACAGTCTTCCTGATTCCATCGCCCCGCAACGCATGGTCACCGGTACCGTGACGCGCCTGGCCGAGTTTGGCGCGTTTGTTGAGATCGCGCCCGGTATTGAGGCCCTTCTACACATTTCCGAGATGTCATCAAAACGACGCATCCACCGCCCGGCCGAGGTCGTCCAGCCCGGTCAGCAAGTCCAGGTCCGGGTGACGGCAGTCGACCGGATCAAGAAACGGATCGGCGTGTCCTTGAAGGACGAGGTCCAGTCCGTGTCCGCTGGCGGCACTGCCGCGAAAGCCGTTGACCCCGATGAGGTCGTTCCGTCGACCATCTCGATCGCGGCAAAAGGCAGTTCCGGCAGCGCGCTGGCTGCGGCGTTCCTCAACGCTGGAAACAAGCCCGGCAAGAAGCCCCGCTGACTCGCGGGCACATGTTTTGCTCTCCGTTGGTGAAAAGCGCAGTTCGCGACTTTCACCAACGTCAGGAGAACAAGCATGGAAAAAGAGCACCCTGAGAAAGACAAGCCAGCGACAAAACAAAAGTCCCTGCGTGGATTCGCCTCCATGGACCCGGAAACGCAGCGCGCCATCGCGCGCAAGGGCGGTCGCGCCGCGCACGTCAAGGGAACGGCGCACAAATTTACCCCCGAGGAAGCACGCAAGGCTGGTCGCAAAGGTGGCGAGATCGTCAGCCGCGACACGGCGCACATGGCGCTGATCGGTCGCAAGGGCGGCGAGGCGCGTCGCGGCCTGGCGGCACGCCGGAAGGCCGCCGCGCATAAAGGGCACGAGGGCGCCCACTCAAAAACTCACGAAAACGAATCCGAAGAATCAAAGGAGGGGGCCGCGTGACCCCGACAGAGCGCAAATCAGCCGGACCAGCACCTGCTGGTCAACTGGTTTGCTGATGTAGCCGTCAAATCCGATGCTCATGTATTCTTCCCGGTGTTCGTTCATCGCGTGCGCGGTCATGGCGATGACCGGAGCCGTGAAGCCATTTTCCCGGAGTCTGCGCAGCGCGGTCGGTCCCGATGTCAGGCAGGGTTCCATCACGGCGACTGGCCTCGATCGCTTTCAGGCATTGAAGGCCATTGGTCGCCAGCGTGACGTGAGCCCCGCGCAGCTCGAGAAGTTTTTGGAACAGCATCCGGTTGTCATCGGCGTCATCGACCAGCAGGATCTTTTTTCCCGACAGCCCGTTCCCGCCCGGGACCTGGCCGCTGGCACTGACCGTGTTTGGAAGTTCCCCGACGTCCGCCGGTGACGTCGCCACGACCGGAAGCTCAAGCAGGAACGTCGAACCTTGTCCGGGCGTGGAACTCTCGAGCGTCAATTCTCCCCCGAGTGTCGAGGCGAGCTTCATCGACAGGTTGAGGCCCAGTCCCGTGCCACCATGTTTGCGTGACAAGGACTGGTCCAGCTGGACGAACGGATTGAACAGTTTCGCCGCCATCGCGCCATCTATCCCTGGCCCGCTGTCACTGATCCTGAACGCGAGTTGTCCGGATTTGGCGGACACCGTGAGACGGACAAATCCGGCCTCCGTGAATTTGAGGGCATTGCCGGTCAGGTTGATCAGGATCTGCCGGAGGCGCGCCGGATCGGTCTCGATGGCTTCCGGCACTTCATGGGTGATCTCGACCGAGAACAGCAGTTCCTTCGCGTTGGCCTGGATCTGGAATACTTCGATCAGTTCCGCCAGGAAACGGCGCAAGTGTATCTTTTTGGGATCAATGCGTAGCATTCCGGCTTCAACTTTGGCGAGGTCAAGGATGTCATCGACCAGGTGCAGCACATGGTTCGTGTTGCGCTGGATGACGCTGAGCAGTTTCCGTGACTCGATCTTGCTGATGTTGTTGTTGCGCATCAGCGCGATCGACGCGGAGACGGCATTCAGGGGCGTCCGCAATTCGTGGGACATGTTGGCGAGAAATCGTGACTTGGTCGCGGAGGCTGTCTCGGCCGACTTGCGTGCCTCGATGAGCTCGCGTTTTGTCGATGCCAGGACCGAAACGTCCTTGGTGACGCCGATGAACTGGCTCACGCGTCCGTCCCGCCAGACAACCTGTGCGCGGTCGAGGACGTCAGCCCAGCTGCCGTCATCGCGCTGGACTCGGTACTCGCACGATACTTTGGATTGACCGGGCTGTACGGATGACACGAGTCGCATGACCGTGGGGCGGTCTTGAGGATGGATCCGGCTTGTCCACCAGACGGGGGAATAGGTCATCGATGGCGCTGAGATCCCGAAGGACTCGTAATTGCCAGCGACGACCCGTACTTCTTCGCGGTCGATGTCCCAGACAAAAAAGATGCTGTCTGACAGGCTCGCCGCGATGGAAGCGATGTCATTTCCGGTCGTTTTTTGCCGTTTTTTCTTCACCAACTTGTCCTGGCGTTTCGCCGCGCGAAGTCGCGACTGGTCGGCACTTGCCACAGTGCGATGCAATGCGCAACACCCGGGATCAGGCATGCGCGTGGTAGTTTCCCGCCATATGGCATGGGCGTTGCTGAAGGGTTTGCGTCCAATTCAAGAAACCGGGAGGGGTCTCCGATGCGCGCATTCCAGGCCATGAAAAAAGATGTCGTGTTCGTCAATCCATCAACGAGTATCGCCGAGGCGCGCAAGTTCATGCGTGAGTTCGGCATCCGCCACATTCCAGTAGTTGAATCCGGAAAAATGGCCGGGATTGTTTCCGACGGAGACATCCTTTTGGCGTCGACCTTGCGCGAGGGGCGCATTGACGTACCGGAACGCCCGGTCAGCAGCATCATGTCCCGGAATGTGGTCACTTGTTTTCCCACGAGCTCATTGAGAGACATCGCTGCCGCGATGATCCGACTGCAGATTTCCTGCATTCCCGTGGTGATTGACCAGAGGATTCTCGGGATCGTGACCAGCACAGACCTCCTTCGCATCATCGCGAGCCATCCGGAGGCTGTCGGTATGGGCAACGGCAGTGGCATTGACCTGGACGCGCTTCGCTCCGCCTGAATTTCACCGGCGATTCATCAGCCATTTTGATGGGTCAAGTGTTCGCGAGCGGTGCCGCGTGTGGGCCGCTTGCGGATTCCTTGGACGAAAAATCTGTGGGTGGGATCGGCAGTCTGTCCGGGACCGGAGAGTCAATTGAGGTGAGGGAATCCTTGAGCGGCTTCTTCCTGATGGCATGGCGGGGATCCACCAGGAATTTCATTTCCAACACGCCAGCAGCACTAAGCACGCTTCGTGCCATTCGCGCGCGGACATCGATGAATTCGCCCTGAACGGCGGTTTCGTTCAGGAATACTTAACGAACGTGGAGTTCGTTCAGAAATAATGAGCAAAAACGTGGTCCGGCTTGCTTGCAGTCTGGACTAATGTGTGGGAATGCTCGCGATGAGATGACGTGGCACTGTCGTTGCTTCACTTCACGTGGAAACGACAACCAGGACAGTCGCCGGGTCAATTGGGGGATTTGTGGGCAAGAAGTTTACATCCGGTAATTCGACGTCTGATGTCTCGTCACGCATCGTGGCTCGTGGTCCGTTGTGGTCGTCATACATGGATGACCCGATTGTGCGACAGCTCCTGCCCCAGTTCGCCGTGACGCTGCAGAAGCGCGTCCTTGGATTGCGGGAGGCCGTGGTCACGGGGGACGCGCCTGAGGCATGCAAGATCGCCCACATGATTCGCGGGGCTGCCGGGAGTTATGGTTATCCGTCCGTCGCGGATGTCGCGGGCCGGGTGGAGATCCGGGCGTCATCCGGTCGTGATCTCGCCGCCAGCCTCAGTGACGTCGATGAATTGGCGACGCTTGCCGCGGCGATCCGTGTCGCGATTGGAAGCCTTTGATTCGGGGGTGTGACTTGCGAATTCTGATGGTTGATGATGATCCATGCCTGCTCGAACTTCTCGGCGCGCGTTTTCGCGCCGCGGGATTCGAGTGTGACGCGGCGGAGTGCCTTGCGGAGGCCGCCGAGTTGTTGCGGCGTTCCCGTTACGACGCCGTGTTGCTGGATGTGCGCCTTGGTGACGAGGATGGGCTGGACGCGTTGCCTGTGATCCTGCGCGAGTCGCCGACGACGCGTGTATTTGTGATGACGGCGAAAGGCAGCATCGAGGTCGCGGTGGACGCGATGGAGCGCGGCGCGACGTCATTCCTGGTCAAAACTGGTGACCCGGCCGCGCTGGTCGAGGGTTTGAAGGCGAGGTTGGGATTTCAGGCCGGGGTTTCCGGAGCTTCCGGGGTTCAATCGCCTCTGGATGTTTCGCAGGCAGGCGCTTTTCCACACTCCAACCTGCGCGCTTGTGATTTCGGGCTTGTTGGTGAAAGTCAGGCGTTGCAGCGCGTCATGGATTACGTCGATATCCTGCGGGATGTCGACTCGCGGGTTCTCATCACCGGCGAGAGCGGTACCGGAAAGGAAGTCGTCGCGAAGGCCCTGCACTCGACCAGCGCGCGGGCCGGCAAGCGATTCGAGGCCATCAACTGCGGCGCGATTCCGGAGGCCCTGCTTGAGTCAGAATTGTTCGGTCACAAGCGCGGGGCGTTCACGGACGCGAAAACAGACCACAAGGGTTTTTTCGAGACCTGTTCCGACGGGACCTTGTTCCTTGATGAAATCGGCGAGATGCCGTTGCAACTTCAAGTGAAATTGCTGCGCGTCCTTCAAGAGAGCCGGGTGACCCCGGTTGGTTCCAACCAGTCGATCAAGGTCAACACCAGAGTCGTTGCGGCAACCAACCGGAGCCTCGAGGAGGAAGTCCGCAAAGGGCGGTTTCGCGAGGATCTCTACTACCGCTTGTCCGTCTTGAAGATTCACCTGCCGCCACTTCGGGAACGCACGTCCGACATCCCGTTGCTGGTGAACCATTTCCTGGCGATGTTCAACGCCCGGTTCGGAAAAAATGTCGAGGCCCCGTCACGGGAAATCATGGCACGCCTCGTCGCCCGTCCGTGGCCTGGGAACATTCGTGAATTGCAAAACGCTGTCGAGCGGGGAGTGGTGTTGGCGCGCGACGGGAAGTTGCGCATTGATCACATGATCGAGGACGCGGGAATTCCCGGCGCGGACACCCCGGCTCCCCTGCAGAATCCCTTGCAGAATCCCTTACAGAATCCAATCACGGCAGGGACGGCCGTTACGGCCGCCGCGATGGTTGACTATCTGGCAATGCCGCTTTCCGAGGCCAAGGAAAACTTCGAAAAGTTGTATTTGCGCGAACTGTTGAAGCTGTCACGGGGAAACATATCCGAGGCAGCGCGGATGTGCGGGCGCTACCGCGCGGACATTTATCGCCTCATGGTGAAATACGGAATGACCCGCGAATGCCTCAAGGAAGAGTTGGGGGCGTAACCAGATCCTGCTCTCAGGCACGGCGATTGCTTTGTTGTCCCATGTCCCGATGGATGATTCGCGGGACGATGTTCCAAAGGAGGACACCATGGCCACGCCAACGGAAGTTAACGACCTGATGTATGACTGGATCAACATACTCAAGTGCAAGTCGGAAGGCGTTTACGCTTACAAACGCTATCTGAACGACGCCAAGGCCGAAAGGTCGAAGTGTTGCACGGAATTGTTGAACCGCCTGATCGAGGAAGACTCAAAACAGATCCAGGAAGTGAAACGTCACGTGTTGGGATTGCTTGAGAAAGACGCCAAGGAACGGGGGTACAGCGCAGCATGAATGCTACAGCAACAGAAATCCAAAAAGCAAAAGTGTGGCTGCAGGAAGTGGACGTCAACGAGGCGATTGAGTCAGGCGCGGAAAAATTGCGCAAGGTCGTCCGGGAACGACCTTTGGCATCGATTGCCGTCGGGTTTATTGTGGGCTTGCTGGTCGCCCGGCGTGTCGGTCGCTGAGGGCGGCGGGTTTTTTCGCGGCGAGGGTTTGACGCAGCGTCAACACGCGCCACATCGCCTCATAGACGATGCCGGAAGACATTTTTGACTGGCCGACCTGCCGGTCGACGAAAATAATCGGGACTTCGACGAAGGCGGCGCCTGCACGGATCGCGCGTGCCTTCATCTCGATTTGAAATACGTATCCATTGCTTTTGACATCATCGAGGGGCAGCGACCGCAAGGTTGCTGCCTGCCAACCATTGAAGCCGCCGGTGAAGTCGTTGACGGGCAGGCCCAGGATCAGGCGCGCGTAGATGCTGCCGAAGCGGCTGATCAACTTGCGAATCGCCGACCAGTTACGGGTTCCGCCGCCGGACACGTAGCGACTGCCGATCACAAGGGGCTTGGATTCAAGTTGGCTCATCATCACCGGAAGGTACTTGGGGTCGTGCGAGAGATCCGCGTCCATCTGGATGATGTGATCGAAATTTCTTCGCAGAGCCCACTTGAAGCCATGGATGTACGCGGTGCCGAGCCCCAGTTTTCCGGGACGCTTTTCCATGAAAACCCTGTCCGGGTGCGCCCGCATGAACCGCTGGATTTCGTCGCGCGTCCCGTCGGTTGAGTTGTCGTCAATGAAGAGGACGGAACACTGCGGCGCTTCGGCCAGGATCCCGTCCATGAGCAAGGAAATGTTGTCACATTCATTGTAGGTCGGGACGATGATCAGCGTCGATTTCACAGCAACTTGGCCTCAATTGTGAGGCTTGAATCTAACCACCATGCTCCATGGTGTCAAACCGTCTGCTCGCGAGCGCGTCATGGAACAACTGGATCCCGAGGCTCGCAAGCCCCGTCCAGATCGGGTTCCGGGCGGAAAAGGCCGTCTGGTGGCCGGTTGCGGGGGGTTGGCGGCGGCGTCGAGAACCGATGAGAACGCCCGCTGCGATCGCGGTGCCTATGGCGATCAGTGGGGCCTCGCGGACCACGCGACGGGTCCCCCGAGCCGCCGAAGTCGCCACGGAGGTTGCGATGACGGTCATCCCGATCCCGCGGCCGAGTTCAGCGGAATTCATGTCTTCGAGAGGCCCTGTGATGCGCGCGATGTTTTTGCGCAATCTCCGTTTTGCCATGGCCGCGCGACGGAGTTCCGCCACGCGCGACGGGTCTCGTCCGGATGCTTCAATCATCGCGCACGCAGCCTTCCTGGCCAGAGGAGTATCACGACGGCCAGCAAGGCGAAGGTTGCCGCGGCGAGTCCGTATACCGTGGCCAGCGGCAAAGGGAACATTCCGGCCAACCATTCGATGAGTGCGGCCCCGGCGAAAAGCGTTGCCATGATGAGGACCGGCAGCGACAGGATCGCCCGGGTCATCACAACTTGCATGAGGTGTCGTTCTTCGTCGACGATCTGTTTGACGCGTGCTGCCGCGTGGCTCACGGACAATCGAAGCAGCAGGGAGATGTCATCGCCCATCTCGCGCATGATTTGTCCGGCTGGCGCGCCGTCCGGGTGATTCACCAATTTTCGCCTCCAAGTCATGACCGGGACGATATGCGTCCGGGAGAGAGACGACTGGAAGCAATTGGTGTGCCTGAATCCTTACGGGGCCTTGTTTTTGGCTGACACGGCGGCGCGCACCAGATCCGCCAGCGAATCCGTGTGCATCTTGGACATGATGTGCGCGCGGTGGTTGTCCACCGTGTGGATGCTGATACCGAGTTCCTCGGCAATCTGCTTGCTGGCCTTGCCGGCAACGACGAGGTCCAGGACCTGGCGTTCACGTTTGGACAGGGTCGCAAGTCGCGCCATGAGGGTGCGGGTCTGCCGCATCTTGCCGCGCTTGGCGCGATCGGCATCGATGGCTTTTTGCACGAGGTCAACGAGCGACTGCCCCGAAAAAGGCTTTTCGATGAAGTCGAACGCGCCGGATTTCATTGCCCGCACAGCGGACGGGACATCCGCGTGCGCGGTCAGCATGATGACCGGCGGACAAAGTGGATCGGCAGTGATTTTTTCCAGGACGTCGAGGCCGCTGATTTCCGGCAGTCGCATGTCGAGGATCACGCAGGCATTGTGAATGTGCTCGCTCTTGCCTTCGAAGGCCTTGAGGAAATCCATCGGGGAATAGAACGTCTCCGCCTCGATTTTAACCGACTTGAGCAGGCTCGCGACGACGGCACAGAACGATTCGTCATCGTCAACCAGAAAGACCTTTGCGTCACTCATGGCAGTCAGTGGTCTCGCTGTTAAAGTTTTGTGTAGCACAGTCCGGTCAGAGATTCGTCCCGGGTACAGTTCTAATGTGACATAAATCGGCAGCGAATGTTATGGCGAGAAACCACTATACGATCAGTGGATTTCCCTGATTTTTCATGGGAATTTCGACGAAATTTGTCTCCCGGTTTCTCAGGCCTGGTCCATCTGGTCCAGCACGGTGGAACAGACCATGTCGCTGGCCGTATTGACAGACGACCGGGCGCGTGCCAGCAGCCAGTCGACGCTGAGAAGCAGTGGCAGGGTCGCGGTCGGCAAGTTCAACGTCGTCAAGACCAGGGACAACGAGACAAAACCCGCCTCGGGTACCCCGGCCACACCCATGGCGGCGACGAGGCATAATCCGGCCAGCGTCAATTGATGGACAATGTCCAGGTCGATCCCGCTGGCGGACGCGACAGCCAAGGCGGTGACGACTTCGTACAGGATGATTCCGTCGTTGTTGAGGTTTGTCCCGACGCAGGCCGCCAGGGTTGATGATCGGCGCGAGACTTTCAGGTCATCCAGAGTCGACAGCGTCAACGGCAATGTGGCGAGGCTGGAATTGCAGCCGAATGCGTAAAGGAATGGTTTTTTCCCGAGGTGCCAGAACGCGACCAGGGAACGGCGGCAGTAAAACTTGAGCCACGCGGAATAGACGACCCCGACCTGGATGGCGAATCCGGCCAGGACAACCGCGACGTAATAGCCAAGTCCGGTGAAGGCGCGCAGTCCGTGTTCTCCGGCAGACTTGGCCGAGACGCCGAACACCGCGAACGGCACCAGCCAGATGACCCATTTGATGCAGTTCTCGGTGCCTTTGAGCAGCGTGTGGTTGAGGGCGGCAAGGCGGTCGACCTCCGCCCGGGCGTCACCAGAGGTCGCCGCGTGGGCGCGCAGGCCAAATCCGGCAAGGAGCGCCAGGATGACGATGGCGGCAACATTTGAGTTGAGGAACGGGTCGACGACGCTCTTGGGGACCAGGCCGTCCAGAACCTTTTGCAGGTCGATCGTCATCACGGGGGCCGCCTGGGCGCCGGCAAGATTTTCGACCGGAGCGTTGCCCTTGCCCGCGGCCAGGACCTTGAGGGCTTCCCCCGGCGCGAAGAGGGCGTGCAGTGAAAGTCCGATCGCCAACGCGAGGCTGCCGTTGAATGTCGTCAGCGCGACCAGGCGCAGGAAACTCCGGCCGCGGACGTGGGAGGTGATCACGGCATCAATGATGGCGAAAAAAACCAGTGGCGTCGCGACGGTCTTGATGATGCCGATGACAGGTTTGCCGAGGTCACCCAGGACGGCGGCCGGAGGACCCGCGATCAACCCGGCCGCGACCCCGGCGGCCAGGGCCACAATGATCCAGAACGTCAGCCCCGGCCTGGAGGGCGCCGGGGCTTTTTGTCTTTGATGATACGCGTCAGTCAACTTTGCCTGGCCCCTTTGAGCTTCGTTGTTTCGCGCCTGGTCAAGTGTTGCTCAAGAATTTTGATCAACACCGGGACGCACAGGGAGACGATGATCGAGATCCCCGCCACTATCTCTATTCCGTGGAGTCTGCCATCGGCTTCCGAAGTCAGCAAACGCGAAGAGGCAAACGCCCCGGTGGCGGAGGCGACGTGCTGGATGGTTGACTGGACGGACATGAACGCGCCGCGCTCATCAGGTTGCGGCACACGACTGGTCAGCGTGTTGAACGAGATCGCGCGAATTGATGTCCCGGTCATGAAAAGGCCGGCGATGACCGCCGGAGTGAACGCGGGTTCATGGTGGGCGAAACCTGTACATGAAACCGAGGTTCTCTCGCGGATACCCGAGGTTCTTTTGCACGAAGGTGGCAATGTTCGGGATGACGATGAACCCGGAGAACATGACCGTCGCTGCCAGCCCGAGGGAAATCAAATGGTCACGTTTGCGAAACTGCGCCACCAACTTTCCAACCGTGAGACGCGGGAGCCCCGGTGCCCGCTGTTGGGCCGCTGGTTCGCGCATGAACAACCAGATCCCGGCGACTGCCACGAGGGCCAGCGCGCCGACCCCGATGAACGGGGCGCGCCAGCCGCCGGCGTGGGCGAGTTCAAGGCCCACGGGAACACCCGCGATGGACGCGATCGAAAAAGCCCCCATGACGACACCGAGCGCACGACCGCGCCGGGAAACCGGAATCGCGTCGGCAACAATCGCCAAGGCCAGCGCGGACGCCGGACCGCCAAAGCAGCCTGCCAGGACACGCGCGGCCAACAAGGATGCGAGGCCTTTTGACAAGGCCCCGGCAAAGGTGGCGATGGCGAGGCCCGTCACCACGGTCATAAGCGCTTTTTTACGGGGAAACCGGTCCAGGATGAAAGCCGAGACGAGCCCGCTGATGGCCGCCGAGGCCGTGTAACTGCCCCCGACGATGCCAAGCTGTGAGGTCGGGATCCGGAGTTCGGCGCTGAAGTCCGGGCCAAGAGGCATGACCATCATGAAATCGAGGATATTGACGAACTGGACGAACGCCAGCAGCCCGACAAGTCGATTCTCCGACGTGTCTTTCTGTTCAATGTTTGGTCGCATGTTCGCTCGAGCAGCAAAAGGGGCGCGGGAGGATCGAGTTGGAAGTCATTTAAGGCTCTGTATTTATTGTAATTTTTGCCATGTTTGTGTCTGGCACGTTCACTGCTCAAGGAACCCGCAAGAGCTGGTCGGCTGACCACCTTCACCTGGATTCAAAACCCGGGTGATCCTGCTGAAGCTGCGTTTTGTTGATACCCCGTTGAAAGCTCCCGTTGATCCCCCAATCCAGTCGACCAGCTCTTTTCCCGCACAGCATCCTGTTCCCGGGCAGGGATCACGAACCTTGATCGACGATCTGGGCGTACGCGCGCAGGGCATTTGAGACGGCCGCGCGCAAGGCGTCATGCCCGGCGCTGCCGTTTGGCCAGACCAACAGGGTCACAAGATCGCGAGATTGTTTTTTCATTTTCAGGGCGCGGGCCATCAGGACACTTTCGGATCCAGCGATGGCCGCGTTCAAGGCCGACTCCATGCCCGCGACCGTGGCGGCGCGTGCCTCGCCGGGATCCGTCAAACCGAAGTTGGACGTGATCATGTCCAGGGCTGCCTTGACCCCCGCCGCGTCCTCGCCGGGAATTTGCAGCCAGCCGTCTGATTCCATCGATTCCGGCGCGTAACTGACAATCGCCGCGATCAGCTGGCCCGCCGTGTCCCCGGACAACGGACCCGATGCGACGTTCCCGAGCGATTCCTTGCCGGACCAGATGACGCCACTGTCCTGCGCCGGCTGGTCGCCTGCCGCGGGCGTATGGATGGCGATCGCGCCCGACTCGATTCCCGCGGTGAAAAGCCCGTCCACCAGGACTTTCAGCGCCGCGGGCGCGTCCTTCTGTACCGAGATGTCGAGGATCCGCTTGTTCAGGGACAGCAGGGCCTTGTTTGCGCCAGCCTCGTCACCAGCCACGGCCGGCGGGGCGGAAAATTGCGGTTGCAGCGGTTTTGGAGCGTCCCTGGACGCGTCCTCGGGAGCGTCTTTGGGAGCGTCTTCTGATGTCGCGCTTTCGGCCGCGCTCATCCCGGCCGCGATGTCGACTTCGGGGCCTGTGGTCGCCGATGTTGCGGCGGCCGCGAGGTCGAGCGCGGGATCGACATCCACCGATGGTTGCGCGTGGGCAACTGGACGCGCGGCAGGCGCGACGGACGCGGGGCTTGCCTGCGCGGTGGTGGTGGACGGCCCCGCCGGGATCCGGGCCACGAGTTCGCGGGCCGTGCCGGTTTTCGACAGGCTGGATTTCAGGCCGCCCATGTGCGTCGCCATGAACACCTCAAAGGCGGACGGGACCGGTTTGTACCCGGGAATGAGGCGGGCGAGGCCACTGCGAACCTGACGCAGTGTGGCGATCAGCGGGCGCACTTTGCAGCCTGTAAAAAATTCGACCTGATGGATCGTTGACCGGTCGAGCGGGTCGATCATGGCGACGACGAGAACATTTGAGTCAAGGCGCAGCGGCAGGACTTCCAACTGGCGCAGCAGGGGCGTGTCAATCGCGCCGAGCGCGCGATCGTCCACCTCGGAGAAGATGTCCTTCGCGGCAATGCGGTAGTGGGTCCGGTCCGCGATGAATGCCGCGAGTTCGTCCTCGTCGAGCAATCCAAGCGCGAGGATGCCTTTCGCGAAAGCGCCGGCCGCGCCGCCGGAGGCTTCGTGGATGGTCTTGCGGTCCTGTTCGGATAACAACCCCTCGGCGACAAGGAGTTGACCCAGTTTCGTTGACATGACGGTCTCCGCGGCCTGGTGGGTCACAAGGTCCAAATTTGGCTTGGATTTATCCTACCACAGCTTCTAAGATGGGGTCTCACGGCCGGCCTGGCCGTCCATCTGGAGTTGAACATGTCAGAGCTGAAAAAATCGGAACTGAAGGGGCCGGACGCTTTCCAGGTCCGTTTGTTTGGTGTCATGAACTGGATTCTCGTCAACAAGAGGCAGATCGGGTTGATGTTGTTGCCCGTTGCCATCGTGGCGGCTTGCGGTTTCATCTGGCAGGCGATCTCGGGCAAGTTGAAAGACGGCCGACTGAAGGAGCTCGCGCGGATCGAGGACAAGTACAGCACCGAAACTGAGACCGCATTCAAGAAAGCCGACGCGGCGTCTCAGGCAGCCGGCAAGGTCAAACCCGACCATTCCGGATCGTTGGCTGCGTACACAGATTACGCGAAGAAAAATCCCGGCTCCGAAGAGGGCTGGTTGGCCGGCCTGCGCGCCGCCAACATCACGCTCGACAAGGACGAGCCATCGCAGGCCGATCTTGAGTCGGCTCTCGATCTGGTCCAGCCGGTGATCGCGAAATCGATCTCGTCCCCGTTCCACCAGACGGCGGCGCGACTTCTCGCCATGGCGATTCTGGAGGACCTCAAGCGTTACGATGAGGCGCTGGCCCAGGCGAAGATCCTGGTCGAAACCGTCAGCGACGATTTGAAATCCCGGGTCCTTCTGGGCAAGGCACGCATTGAAATGGCGCGTGCTGCGGCCTCCGCGAAAAAAGAGGACAGGGAAGAGGCGAAGAACACACTGAACGCGATCATCGAGAAGCATTCCTCCTCAGAGGAAGCCGGCAAGGCCCGCGCCATGCTGACAGGACTCTCGGCCATCGCCACGAACTGATAGTGTCAGACCGAGTGTCAAACGAGGGGATGAAATCCGTGCGCCTGTTTTTTTTGATGGCCTTGACGGGCCTCTTCACGATGGTGACGGAGATGGCGACTGGGATGGCGACTGGGATGGCAACAGCCCGCGCCGCTGCCGACAACCCGGAAGCCATGTCTCGTCCCTTCCGTTTGCGGACGATCAGTTTCCTTCCCCCGGTCAACCATGACAAACCTCTTGGCAGGGACAACCGGTCCGGGTTGGCGGTCCACGGCGATGCCGTCATCGGCGATTTCAGTCCATCCGGCGAGGGTTGGGTGGGGTCGCGAAACTTCAATTCCGGCAAGGTGAACTGGTGGTTCGATGCCGGCAGTGAAGTGACGAGTCCCATGGTCAACCTGGGTGGATTCGTCGTCTTCGGGACGAGAAACGGCAAGATCTTCAAGGTGGACGTGACCACCGGCAAACGCGCGTGGGAAGGTTCCCTCGATTCATTTACCGATCGCAGGCCGGTGCTTGCCGGCAATATCCTTCTGATTCAGTCCACAGCCCAGGTCCTTTACGGGATCGATTACCAGACGGGCAAGAGCCTGTGGCTGTTTGACGCAGGCTTTCCCGAGGGGCTGACGGTGGTGGGTGGCGCCGCGCCAGTTGTTTCGGGTGATATTGTCATCGCCGGGCTTGCTTCAGGGGAAGTCGTGGCGGCAGGACTGCAAAACGGCAAGCTGTCGTGGCGCGCCAATCCAGTGGTCAGTGACGCCAGGTTCCGGGATGTGGTCGGCGAGATGCACGTGCGTGAGGGAATTCTATACTTGACCCGTTATGACGGCATTGTGGCGGCAGTTGACATCAGGACGTCTGACACGCGGACCGTGTGGCAGGAAAAGTATCCTGCCATCGCGACGTCCGCCGTTCGCAATGGACGATTGTACCTGGGATGCGTCAACGGAGACGTCGTTTCCCTGGACCAGAACAACCAGGGGCGGCAATTGTGGCGCACGGTCACTGGCGCGCCTGTGACGACTTTGACAGCGGCCGAAACCAGGATCGTCGCGACTTCATCCACCGGCCGCGTTACCGCGATGGATCTGCAGTCGGGCGCCACCCAGTGGCACGATTCCACGGGGTACAGTGTGACGGCCCAACCGATGTTCACGCACGACGGGATCTACTTCCTGACCGGACTTGGCAACGCATACGGGTACCGGCTCTAAGTCAGAGTAACTTCGTCCGTTTGCCTGCTTTCAAGGCCTCAACCACATATTTGACGTCTTGCGCGCGATCCTTGGGACATACAAGGATAGCGCCTTTGTGATGCACCACCACCATGTTCTTGAGACCAATCGTCGCGACGAGCGGGCCATCGGAATCAATCGTGGTATTTTCCGTGTCGATCAAGACAGCGTCTCCATGGACCAGATTGCCCGCCGCGTCTGAGGGCGGAAAGGCCCTGCCAAGAGCATCCCAGCTGCCAATGTCCTGCCAGCCAAAGTTGGCGTCCACGACGGCGATTTCCCGGCTCTTCTCAAGGACCGCCTCGTCTATGGAAATTTTCTCGAGACGCGGGTAGATACGCTCAAGTTTCGCCTGGTCAAAAGGATTTTGGCCGGGTTTCACATTTTTGCGCAAACAAGCCCTCAGTTTTTTCATGGCGCCCGGCAGGCTCTGGTCAAGTTCGCGCAGCAACGTCCGCACCGGAAAAACAAACAAACCTGAGTTCCACAGGAACGCGCCGCTTTCGACGTAACGCGACGCGGTTTTGAAATCAGGTTTCTCGCGGAATCCCGCGACCTCGTATCCGTACACCTCGTCGTCAAACGGCCGCAGATGCAGGGCGCGTCCCCTCTCGATGTAACCATATCCGGTCTCCGGATAGGCGGGTATGACACCCAGCAAGGTCAGGCGACCCGTTCGCGCGATCGCGACCGCGCGCTGGATGACCTCATTGAAGTTCGCGATGTCTGTGATGACGTGATCCGCGTGCATTGAGACCATGACCGGACCCGCGTCGTCGTGGTCATGAACACGATAGGATTGCTCGATCGCCAGCGCTGCCAGCGCAAGGGCAGGGGCCGTGTTGCGGGCCTGAGGCTCCGCGATGAGCAGCGGGCATTTTTTTCCCGCGACCTTGCGCGTCGCGGACAGCTGTTCCTTGTGCGTTACGATCATCCTGCGTGCCGGAGCCACGAGAGGCGCGAAACGATCCAGCGTGATCTCGAGCATTGGCGCCTTCTGGTTGCCAAGGACACACAGCTGCTTTGGCGACTTGAGGCGCGATTTCGGCCAGAATCTTTCTTTTCTGTCATCGGTTCCACCCTCCTTGAAACGCGCGTCGGTTATCTCGAAAACCGGACGCGGACCATTGGTCCCCATTTTTCTCAACGCGGGACGATCGCCGCCGACAAGCAAGGCTTGCAGGTAACGAGGCGTCTCCTGGCTTCTGAGGAGATGCCTGACGGTCTCCTCCGTCGTGGATCGCAATTTGTTCAATGTCCCGGGTCCCATGTTGGTCGCGGGTGTTGCCCGGACCTGGTCCATGAGGAGCACATTGAAAAAAAGGACATAAGGCATGATGGCGCTGGCGGCGCTGTCGCGTGCGCCCGTCATCGCCATCCTCCACGACTCAATCATCGCGGTTCCCTTGCCGCGAGTCGGCAGCCTGTTCCATGCCCGTTGCCCCGGGGTTATCGTCCCGCGCGTGCGGTGTGACTGGTCCAGCGCAAGCCGGAACGTGGCTTGTTTGCCGTGAAGGCGCGCGTCGGTAACGCACTTCGGGCCTTCCGGAGGACAAACAAGGACATTGGCGGCGTCGAGGAGTTTCTTATGTCCGGCGCCGGCCAGCAGTTCGTTCTCGGGGACGGCGATCGCATTGGTTGTGGCGGTGGACTGGAGGAGTGCCACCACCCAGCGTTTTTTTTGAGGGGCGGCGCCAGCAGGCCCACTGGTGTTCAAATGACCGGGAAGGCTTCCCGGCGTCGTGTCCTCCAGGAGGCTTTCCATTTGCAAGGATTCGCCAGGCCGGGACGCCGCAAGGCGCCACCGGTAAATGCCGTCGTCGTATAACTCGCTGCCAGTCGCCGTGAAAATCAGTGACGGTTCGTTGACTCCCGTTTCCCAGAGGAATTCCTCGACGCGATCGTGTGGTGACAGGAGGACGCGTTGATGATCCTCGCTGATCACAACGATTCGTCTTTCCGCCGTGGCGGGATTGGACGCGATCCGTGCCAGCCAATGTCCGTCAGGCGACCACAGGCCCTCGGCGGCGGCCGGCGGCCAGGTGAAAAACTCGAGCGACCCGGCATCCGCGTCGGCGGACCGGCGAGAACCTTCACGGGTCAGTACCATCCCGCCGGCGTAACGGGAGTCATGGCTCTCGAGGATGATATCGTCGTTGCCCGGGTTGCTGGTTGCCGGGACAGAGTCGCTGCCGAAACTGCGCAGGATGAAACGATCGAAGCCGGTACGGATGTATTCAAAACGATTTCCAGACGCGTCATGGAAATCGGGATTTAAATCCCGTACCTGCGGCAAAGCCATCATCTCACCGAGAGTCGCCGGGTAGGTCCCGTTCACGGCGCGCCATGCTTCGAGGGCTTTCGCCGTGCGCTCAAGTTTGGCTTCCGTGCGGGGTTTGGCAATCAGCGAAAGAACCGGGATTTTCTGTCCGAGAAACAGGAAGTTCGCGAGGATGAGGGCGCCGATGGACCAACTGACGACTTTTCCGCAGGGATCCGGTTTCGCCGGGCGCGCTGCGTTGGCGCGGTTCCTGATACGGTGCGTGACGTTGCCCATTTGTTGCCTTGTCGGTCTATAATGAAGGGAGAGATTATCCAATCCCCAAGTCATGAGGCAACCAACCGATGCGCGTCGGCAAAAATCTTTTTCTCGTGACAGCTGCCTGGTTGACAGCCTTTGGCGCGCTCGCGGCGCCATTCCAGCCCGATGACTGGAGCGTGTTCGCGAAAGAGGCATCGACGAGCCACACATCAGAGTTTGATCTTGACGCCGAGGCACAGGTCCCCCGCGTCAGGATCCCGGTGACCATCAGGGGTTTTGAGCGGGTGCCCGCCGTGGCAAGCGGCGCTGCGGCACGCGGATCCCGGGACGTCACCATTCCACGCCGGGCGCAGGAATTGAACCTGAGGGCACGGATGGACCGTCCAAATCACTTTTATTTCGGCGACTGGCATGTCGAGACGCTTCCCGGCGGGAAAACCGAGGCCGGGGAACTGCGCATGAGGATGAGTCTCAGCCGGACTTTTGGCGAGGATCACGATCTCGAGGAACATGTCGGGGACCTGGACGTCCAGGGGAGCCTTTCACGCGTCGAGCCTGGCGTGTTCGCCTTCCTGGGCAAGGGCGGGTCCCGTTTCACAGGCCGTAACGGGGAGTTGGCAGCCGAAATCCGGGTCAATGGCGGCGGAGCCGCCGCGGCACCTGCGGCATCTTTCCCGGGCCGGGTCTCGCGCCTCGATCAGGGCGAAGGTGTCAAACCGGTAAACACGGCACCCGTCCGTTAGGCAGCCTGACAAGCGCCAGGCGGCACGACCGGGAGCCTGGCGGGGTATCAGGCACTCTGTAATACCCCGTAACCAATAAGAAAAAATTATGGCAGACGGCTGGCCCTTGCAAGCCCGCGTCTGGCATGGGCCTTGAAGTACCTGACCCAAAATCAGATCGCTGTTGGTTCAAGCGCTGGTAGAGGTCGGGGAGGCCGTCATGGGGTTCTGCAAGTTCACAATAAAGGCATCATGGGTCGTCGCGGCAGCGTTTCTGGGGCTGGCAACCAGTCACCAGGCGTTCGCTCAAACCATCGGGACGGGCAACCATAACTTTGTCAATACGATGCGTTCAGCGAACGTCAGTCATGCGTTCGTGTCCCAAACCATCGATGGTGAATTCGGCAAGTTTTCCGGTGTCAACACCAGTGGCAAGAGCGCGGACGCGGGTGTCGCGGGACTTGGCAACCTTGGCCCGTCCAGCGACTCATGGCGCGGTTTCGGAATCGGAACGAACTTTGGCCTGGAAGTCATGAAGTTCGTCCAGTTTACCAGCGGACATACTTTCGTATCCCTGCGCCGCAATGATGACGGTCTCCAGACGTTGAGTGGTTCTCGTCTCAACGCGGGCGCGCGTTTTGTCTTCATGGCGCCACTCGCGAACCTGGAACTCGGCGGCGGGGTCCTCGCCTCGCGCATGGACTTTGTCCAGCGACTCGATCGCGCCGATTACTACGGAAGCGGCATGTATTACTCGATCGGCATGAATTATTTCCTGAGCAGCCAGGTATCGGTGTTCGGTACAGTCAAGACTGTGTCCGAACACTTGATCAAGGGAAGTGGCAACACGAGTTACGACACGATCAATAATGACAGCACGACCATCGGGACGGGATTCTCCATCTGGTTGTGACTGGATCGCGTGCGGATCGATTTTCGCGGAACAAGATTCCACCCCGGCCAGACAACTGGCCGGGGTTTTGCTTTTACCATTGACCAGAACGGAGGAATGGCGAAAGATTGATGATTAGAAAATAAGCACGGAGGCTTTATGTTACTGAGCCGCATGGGTCGCGCGATGAATTTGTTGGCAGCTGTTGCGTCGATGGCCTTCTTCCAAGGTTGCTTCGTCGACACCGGCGCTACAGGGCGGACACAGGATACCTGGGCTGACGGATCGGCACCGAACCGCAATAGCGGTCTAATTTGCAAGTTCGACGCGTTCAGCGGGTGTATCGAGGCAGCGATTCCTGCCGCGCCTGAAGTGACGGTGAATGGCAAGCCGTTCTTTGACGCGAACGATCTGTCCCTGCAATTCGAGGACGTTCTTGGTGATGCTGCTCCCAAGGAGCAATTGGACCAGATCCGTTCCGGTGGCAAGATCGAGCTGCTCACGCGTATCGACAATCGCGCGTTTCACAAGGGTTTCCAGATCTACGTCAAGGGCGAGGCCGCTCGCTCGGCAGACGCGCTCGCGTCGGGTGGTTTCATGCTGCACCGGTTGCCAGAGGGCGCCTATAACGTTCGCGTGCAGAAGCTCATCCGGTACCGTATCCTGCCCGCCTCCACCGGGGCTGAAGTCAGTCAGCAGGAGCTGCTGGCGGCCAACGAAAACCAGTACTGCGCGACGTTGTATGCCGAAGCGACCGTCGAGGTTCGTTCGGGAGAACGTTTGAAGTACCTGTTTGATGATTACGAGTTGCGCGTGAACCGTTTGGGCAAGGAAGGCTGCGCGACGTTCTAGGACGTCGCGGTTGAATTCCCGGAATCGAACTCTCCGAACAGTCTGAGGTAATTGCCCCAGACTGTTTTTTTTGCGTCCGCGGTATCCCAGCCACGAAGTTCCGCGAGAAACGCCACAGTCCCGACGACGTTCGCGGGCTCATTTCGTTCGCCCCGCACGGGGCCCATGTATGGCGCATCCGTCTCAGTCAGGATCCGGTCTGCCGGAAGTGACGAAAGCATCTTGCGAAAACTTTCCGAGACGCGGGCGTTCGCGGGGATCGAGAAGTACCATCCGTTGTCCTCCGCCCACTTCTGAGCGTGTTTGGTCTTGCCCCCGAAACAATGGAAATCAACTTTTTTGGCTCCGAGAGATGACAGGATCTCGGCACAGCGGACTTCGCGTTTGCGACTGTGCACGATGACGGGCAGATCATGCTCGATCGCCAGCGCAATCAGTTCTTCAAACACTTTCTCCTGCGCCGCGAAGGTTTCCTCGCCGACCAGGTAACCGTCCAGTCCGCATTCTCCTATGGCGATGATCTGTTTTTTCACGGCACATGACCGGATGAATTCGATCTCGGATCGCGTGTCGAAACGATCCACGCGGTATGGATAGTCGTCAGGAAGCATGTCATTGACGGCATCTGTCGGATAGATACCGAGCGCCGGTTTCACTTGGGGAATCGCGCGGGCAAGTCGCAAGATTTCCCGGTTGCTGGCAGGGTTCAAGCCATTGCAAACGATCGCCCCGAGACCGGCTTCGATCGCCCTCGCGATGACTTGGTGCTGGTCATCGCGAAAGCGTTCGTGGGTCAGATGGGTGTGGACGTCACAGAACCAGGAATCCATGGACGGAAGTTCATTCGCCAAACTTGGATTTCGCGGCTTTTACGGATTCGAAGGCGTTGATGATCCCGTAGCCGAACACGTTGTTTGGCACTGCCGTACCCGCGACATTGCCGCACGTCTGCGATGAAGTTTTGGCGACGGCCGTGGCGCGGATGAGATCCGTGGTTTCACGGACCCTGCCGGACAGCGCGGGCGCAGCGCTCCAAATCAGCGCGACTTGACCGACGACGTGCGGTCCAGCCATGGAGGTTCCGCTCCATCCGGACCCGGCATAGGTGCCACCCGGAACACACGACCTGACGTTCACGCCCGGCGCCGTAACGTCGGGACCGACTCCGTTGTCGAACAACGACGGGCCGCGGCTTGAGAACGAGGCGATACTGTCCGTGCGGTGGTCGACCGCGCCAACGGACAGGGTTTCATCCGTGTGATGCGCCGGGGCGGATTCGATCGTGCCACAGCCAGGCCCGCTGTTGCCGGCCGAGGCGACGACCATGATGCCAGCCGCCTCGAGTGATTTCAGGACGCCCAGGAACTCGCTGCCGTCACAGCCCTCGTTGTGGTCGCAGCCCCACGAGTTGTTGACGACGTGCGGGGCCATCTCGGGCTTGCCATCGGTCGCCGCGTTGCCGCCTTGCGGGTAGGGCGCGAGGAAGAACTCGAAGCACTCAAGGTACGTGTGGGGCGCGCCCAGGCCCTCGTCCATGTTGCGGCATCCGATCCACTTGGCTCCCGGCGCCACGCCGATCTTGTTGGCGGCGCCATCGTCACCGACGACCGTGCCGATCGTGTGTGTGCCGTGTCCGTTGTCGTCACAGGGGGCTTTGATGTTGTAGCCGCAGCGGTTTTGTTTTTCCGGCGCCAATGGTTTCGAGATCGAGTCGTGCCATGAGTAGCTGTGGTCGACTTTGCCGCCATTCCACCCGCGGTACTGGTTTTTCAGGGCCGGGTGATCCCACTGGATACCCGTGTCCTGGCCACCGACCACGATACCGGCGCCTGTGTTGCCGAGTTCATTCCAGACCCGGTCGGCACCGATCTTGACGATGTTCTCACCGGCTCCGTCTGGCGTCGGCTCGATGGTTTCCAGCAACTGGGGTTGCGGGACCTTGGCGCGGATCTTCGGATCCGCCACCACGCGCTGCACATCAGGGCGGGCGGCGATTTCACTGATGATTTCCGGGGTAGCGTTCATGACGGTGATCGCGTTGCCCATGTGATACGACTTGTATTCGAGTTTGTGCGCCTTGAGCCACGCGATGAGGCTGCGCTGTGATTTGCGGGCTGTGGCGACAAGCGCACGGTAAACATACCAGCCGCGCTCCGATTTGCTCTCGAGATCGAACGCCCTGTCCAGATTGGCTTGTTCCATCATGTAGACCAGGGCCGGGATGCTGTGTTCCCCGTCCACGGATTCTCCGGCCGTCAAAGCCTTCAGTTGACGGGCCAGTGCGGGACTGATCTTGGGCGAGAGCGCTCCAGTCGCATTGCCGGCGGCGAAGGCCGGAATCGCGATGAACGAACACATGACCGACGCAATCAGGCCTTTGGTTATCTTGTGCATGACCTTAATCCCCAGTGAATGTCTTAACAGGTTGGGGGGATTTAATGCCTTTTATGGCGGAATTGCAACGGACTTTAATGGGCCTCGCCGGCTGGGCCTGGGCTCCTGGCCGCGGCATCGCTGGGCGCCTGTGTCTGAGACGGTGCAGGGGACGGTGTAGGGGACGGTGTCGCCATGGGGCTCGGCAACACCGGCTTGTTGTCCCCCGCGCCGGGAAGTGCCTCAGCGGTCCAACGCAACGCGGTCTTGCTGTCGGAAGCCCGTTGGATGATCTCGCTCATGGCGAGCTCCAGCTTTGGCCGCGCGATGGCGAAAGTCTCAGCCGGCACGCCAATATACAGATGCCGGTTGGCCGGTATTTTCTGATCCGCCGCGGCGCCTTTGCCAAACAGGCGGTCCAGATAGTTCCGGATCTCTGGTTCCGGACTGTATTCGAGATGCAGTCCGTTGGACGTCATTTGCGTGAGGCTGCCCGATCCTGTTTCCATCTGGAACGGGCTCATCATCGGTCCGACCCCGCTCCAGAGTTCGCGCAACTGTTTTCGCAAAGGGAACCGGTAGAGGCGCCCGGTCATCAATTCCGCCGCGACGGCCGAGAAGTCATGGGTGATTCCTTCCGCCGCCGCCGCCCCAAGAACCTCAGGGCTGGCCGCGTGACCCGCCACCTGCATGATCGAGCCGCTCCCGAATCCGTTCCTCGAGAAGAGTTCACGACTGCGCCGGATGATCTTGCGCAGTTCATTGCCCGTGTAGGCCGCCATGACAACCTCGCGACCGCAGTCATCCGCGCACTGCCGGGCATTCAGGCTGTTGCCCCAGAAAGTTGGCGCGCTGCGGAACACCACATTCGAGGCTTCAACGGTGGATTTCCAGCCGTTCAGGTAGATGCCGGCGATATCGTTTTTTTCCATCGTCGCGAGGATCGCGCGCTGCTGGTCCTCGGCGGCGCGACGGTCGCGGGCTTCGCGCGCCAGGTACGCGGGGCTGACAAAATAAATCATCCCTGTGCCGGAAAAGGATTTCCGGAACGATCTCAGCGCCTCCAGATTGGCTTCCGACACCGGTTCACCTTCCCAAACCGTCGCGATGGTGATGAGCAGCGGCGCCGGTGTCGCCTCGCCCAGGGCGGACGTGGACGCCGTGAACAGGCATGTCCACGCGACCAGGCATGGCAGGCGCGGGATGGGTTTCACTGGGCCGGCCTCCCGTGGCCTTTGCTCCCCGCGTTCGTGAAGTCTCCGGAGCCCTTCCGCGCCGCGCGTCGCGCGACCCATCTGACGGCAACCAGGATTGGCGCTGCCAGGAGCAGGGCAAGCAGGACGTCGAACCCATGTTCGTTGGATGTATGATCCCTGAT
>RGVZ01000291.1 GCA_010029825.1 bacterium
TTCAACGGTCGCCGCTGGGTTCCCTACGGTGGATTCCTGCTGGCCTCGCAAACGACCAGTGGTTCGCAGACCGCGACCACGTCCCTCAAGACAGATTCCGGTGACCTGACGACGATACTGGTCGGTGGCGTTCGCCTCGTGTGTTTTGAGAACGTCGCGCTCAACTCGCAGCTTCGTTTCTCTTACACGCAGTCGCGCAACGTCGGTACGGCCGAGGCATCCAGTGGCGGCACCATCACGCGCCTGACCTACGAGCTGACGCCGTTCAACATCAGCGTCCTGTTCTGATCCGTAACGGGATTTTCACCGGCCGATGGACGCTTCGTAAATTTTCTTGAGAGGCGCGAAGTAGCCTTCGAATTTCGGGGCTTCCTGTGTCCACAGGAAGTCCGGGCGATTTTCCTGCAGCCACTCGCCGCCGATGATTTCATCTGCCGCGTTCAGTTCGAGGCGGTAACGGTACACCACCGAGTGACTCGGTGATTCATCCCCGAGCGCGTCCCAGTGCGGCTGCACTTCGACACCCCAGGTCACAACCGACTTCACGGTGACTTCCTTGACCGTCCCGGCCGCAGCGCCTTCACTCGGCGCGCCTGTGTCTTCGACCTCTGTTTCGTATTTCCACACGGGCTGGTTCCACACCTGGTCGCCACGCGTCTTGTCGATGACAAATCCTTCCTTGCGCAGTCCGATCATGTTCGTCATGACGACATGGAACGCGCCGGCGTTGGTGTCGCGACATGATGGCGATCCCGCGGCACCCGGATTGCGATCCAGGTTTTCGTTGCAACGCTCGCCCAAAAATTTCGTCGGCGCCTCGGCCACCTGGCCTTGATAGAAACTCAAGAGCGCCTTGATGTCGGATGATCCAAACGGGACTTCGACCCCGTTGGCGCCGGGCAACGTCACCGGCTGCGGTTCCTCGAACAACATCGATGCCGGCGCCCAACCGTGACAGATGCCTTCCCACCGCAACCGCGAGTTGCTGGTGCGGCTGCGCTCTTGCTTCTGGACTTCGTATTTGTAGTTGCCGATGAAGACGTCGTACTTTTCTGCCGGCGACATGCGCGCCAGTTTTCGCTGCGGCATGCGGCGCAGCATCCACAGGCCCGGACGGAACCAGGGTCCCCCGCCTTGCCAACGGGACGAAATCCCGCCATCGACACTTGGCCAGTAGGAGTCCGACCACGGCCTCCGGTCCAGTTCGCCCTCCCGGGGCAGGTCCGCGAACTTCACCACATAGCCTTCACCCATGTTGATGGGATCGTTGGTTTTGTTCCATTCCTCGGCCAGCCTTGCGCCAGAGGACTGGAAAGACCCGCCGCGGCCGCAGGAAACGCTCACCGCAACGAACAAAAACGCAACGATAACATTTACTTGGCGCATCTTTAGCTCCGAGATTGGCTCCCGCCGGGGGAGTGACAAAAGATGGCCCGGCTTATACCACCGAACTCATCCAATCTCCAGCCCAAATGCTTAAACTTTAAGCACACCAAAAGACCTCCCGTTCCCTTACAATGCTCCGCGTACCTCTCTCCCAACGAAGGGGCCCCCATGCCATTCGAGCCATCCAAGCTATCCAAGCCATCCCAGCCTTACTTCACCGACGCCCTGTTCAAGTTCCTGCGCGCCCTGAAACGCAACAACAACCGCACGTGGTTCACCGAACACCGCGACGACTATGACACTCATGTGCGCCTGCCGATGCTCCGCCTTCTTGCCGACTTGAAATCCAAGTTTGAGAAAATCGCGCCTGATTTCATCTGTGACCCCCGTCCCGTTGGCGGATCCATGTTTCGCATCCATCGCGACATGCGCTTTGTTGATCCAGAGGAAGGCCCATACAAAACCCACGTCTCGGCCCACTTTCGCCACCACATGCACGGTGACGGCGCGCGCGACGTCCACGCGCCGGGCTTTTACCTGCATCTCGAGCCAGGATCATGCTTCTACGGCGGCGGCCTCTGGCGTCCACCCACCAACATCCGCAACAAGATTCATCTCGCCATCGCCCGCGACCCGCGCGCGTGGCTGGCCATCAAAAACAACAAGGCATTCGCGTCGACCTTCACCCTCGAAGGCGACATGCTGAAAAAGCCTTCCCCCGTCTGGCGCGACACACTTCCCACCGCACTCACCGACGACCTGCGCCGCAAGGACTTCATTTTCTCTGCCGACCTGCCGCCAAGAATCGTAACCAGCACTTCACTCCCCGACGAACTCCTCGCCCTCACCCGCCGCGCCCACAAGTTCATGCAGTTCCTTTCGTCCGCCAGCACCTGAGATCTTCTTATCCATTTCCCCGATTTTTCTTGAGTCCTCCCGCATGGCGATCATCATGTCGTACATGGCGTCAATTTTCCTGTCCCTGTCCCTCTCCTGGCCCTTGGCCCTCTCTTCAAAAAACATCTGTTCGATGGTCTCCACCCGACCGTTCAGCGTCTCCACCCGACCGTTCAGCGTCTCCACCCGACCGTTCAGCGTCTCCACCCGATCGTTCAATGGACTTGCGCCAATCACATCCAGGACAAAAACCTTCAGTTCCTCTCTCGACTCAAACAACGCCTCAGCCATGTCAACCTCCCTGATGCTTGCGACTTACCCTGCACCACCAAACACCACATCGCCCAGTGGCATCCGATGTCCGCCGCACCCTCATCGCCACCTTGAAACCCGCACTCCGACGCCGGAGTCGCCATTCAACTCCATCCCCCACCACCTTCGCCGATCCTCACCCGCGCACAAAAATAAAAATAAAAACCCCGGCATCAACCGGGGCCTGACTCGCTTATCCACAGGTATTTATTTTCTCCGTCCCGCTTATTCCAGCCGCGTCATCACACGCAATTGCGGCCGCACTTTTGCGATCAGGTCGTAATCACGATCGCGATGCCAAATCGCCAGGTGATGCTCCAGCGCCACGGCCGCGATCAAGCAATCGTATGATGATCGGATCATCAAACCCCGTGCACGCCCCTCTCGATATATCTGCGAGGCATTCTCAAATATCCCAGCCGCCATCGGCGCACCGAAAACGGACAGGGCCTTCAGCCCGGCAGCGACCTCACGATGCGCCGCCTCATTCCTGATGCCATGCAAAACTTCCTGCATCACCGGCGGACATGTCGCCAGCAACGGCAATTTCTCGACCGGTATCGCACGCCGCGATCCCCGACCAAGAAGATCGATCCACACTGATGTATCTACCAGGATCATCGCCCGACTCCGAACTGAAACTAAGCCCGCTTTCGCCTCTTGCGCGCAGGTCCCCGGTCGCGCCGCATCTCCGCCAGATCGCCCTCCCAGATTCCTGTTCCGAAGAGTCCCGTCAGCGACTTGACCTTTGCGATGCGGATCACTTCGGCCAGGGCAAAATTGACCGTCGCCGAATACGTATCAGCCTCAAGAATCCTCTTCGCTTCCTTCAACAACCCCTCATCAATCACCAGATTTGTTCGCCTCGTGACCATGCCCGAATCCCCCATACACACAAAACACCAATATTATGTGTATGGCACACAACACATTCAAAATCCAGCCATGCCCGCATCACCCGGCAAAATCCTCCGGATTTTCCGGCTCCTCGTCGTCCATCATCTCTTCCCTGACCCGTTTCGGCCGCGCCCGGGCGTCACGCATCCCGCTACGCATCGCCCCACGCAACCTCTCCGCCTCTTCCCGCAGCATCCCGCGCATCACGTCCTCAACAAACCCCCTCAACTCATCCTTCGACGCAAACCATTCCCCGCGCACAAGACACCTCCTTTCCGACGTCAGGCAGCCCCAGGCCCCCAATGGTCCGCCCTCACCGTGAAATTACGCCTGGGCCTCCCCTTCTCGTCCGTCGATCCAAAGAGCTCCATCCGGTCATACTCTCGAAACGGCCCGGCGTTGCTTAGGATCATGAGCCTCAGAAACCTCTCAAAGGTCAATTTCATCTCACTCTTGCCATTTTCCCACCGCGAGACCGTTTCAGGCTCCACTGAAATCTTGCGCGCAAAATCCGCACCAGAGAAACCCAGATGCACCCGGAGAAACCGGATCTCCTCTGGCTTCAAGCGCGCCTCCAACAGCGCGACTTCTCGCGCGATCAGTCCCTGAAGTTGATCGATGTTCGGGATCACGACTTCTATTTCGCCGCACCTCGCACAACCAAACTCACTGATCCCGTTCAGATAGATATTCCTCAAGCCACATTCAGTAAAATGGTAACGGTTTCGCTTTTTGGCTGTGGTCAAATGTCCACACTGAAGGCACTTCATGGTTTTCTTCCCCGCCAACAGGTCACTCCTCGAACTCAGCATCTCTCAGGATCTTTCCCGTGTGCAGCACGTTGAGCACATCACCGATCGTCATCTGACGTTCGGTCATTCGATCCTTGAAGTGCATGCCATACGAGAAACAGTTTGGAGCCTTGTTCAACAACTCCGAGAGCAGCTTCCTCGCATACTCCCGGCCAAGCCTTGACTCTAGATCAACCATTGATTTCAAGTCAAGTTACCTCCACCTCTCGAATCCGACTGC
>RGVZ01000292.1 GCA_010029825.1 bacterium
AGCGTCGGCACCACGTCATCGTGAATGATTGTGTCGCTGACGCACGACGTCTCATTTCCAGCATCGTCTCGAAATTTCGCGTAAACGGTGGCTGTCGCATTTGTCTGGGCCAGAGACCATCCGGCCTTGCTTGTGCTAAACGTCTCCCAACTGCCTCCACTGCCGCACCCAGCCGTATTGGTGATATACATTGCCGAGGCGTCTGTTGCGGCGAGGGTCAGGTTGACTGTGGTAGATGTCGTGTAGGCTGCGCCGCCCGCGACCAAGATTGACATGCCCGTCGGCGGATCGAGGTCCGTTTTAAGGAACGTCCCCGTGTTTGTTGCCTCAGTCTTGTTGCCAGCGGCATCGAGAACCGAGACTGACACCGTGTAGTTTGTTCCGACTGTTAGTCCCGTCACCGGCACGGATGTCGTCGTGGTCTCGATCGGTCCGATCGCCGCACCACCACCGGATGGGGTGAAGATCGTCCGGTAAAGAGCTGCACCCTCTACTTCGTTGATGGTAATCGCGCGGCTTTGGGATTCGCTGAGGGATGCCGGAACCGTAAACGTCGGCGGTTCTTCGGTGTCTTTGATGATCGTGCGCGTCAATTCGTAAATCGGCGACGTGCTGGTTTTGGTCTTCAGGAACGCAAAGCCAATCTCGACTTCGCCGTCCGGTACCGTACTCAAATCCAGCGTCGAACCGAACTCTCCACTGTTTTCATCGCAATCCAGAGTCACTTTGACCGTTGCATTGGTGACCGAGACTGACACCGCGACGGATTGCGTGATGCAGGTGCCAGAAACCGTCAACGAAACGGAGGTCATCTTGTTCGCGTAACTGTTGTCTTTCGGAACGAGCTCCCCAACCCGCTCAACGTCTTCCGGCTTTTCGAGGGCCGCCGCCGGCGGGCCTCTTTTGATGACAGGCGTCACCTTGCCGCTCCCCATCATGTCGCAAGCGGACACCGCGATAGCTAGAAACGCGATCTTCATTTTGGCGACGAAGCGCAAATTCAAAACCCCCACAAGCCTAGGTAAGGGTTCGGAAATTATTGGGAAATATTTAGGTTTGCGCCCTTCCAGCGACCCAAAACGGGCAGAATAGACCGCAACCATCCGATGTTATTACTTAATATTTAAATTTGACGATCTCATCGAATCATCGGCCGCGGGGCACGCGCCCCCCGTTTCAACTCGTCCCGGGACGAGTTCTCTGCACAAATTTCGGGCAACTCCTCCCAGGACGAGCCACTCGATATCGGCGCCCGGGAATTTTGCCCTCAAAACCCGCTCCACCAGACGCAGCGTCCCGCCCGTCGTGAGCACATCGTCAATCAGCAGGATCCGCCGGGTCCCGGACGTGCCATCTCTCTTGCGCTCACGGGCGCGCCTGCGGACGACCACGCGAAACCGTGCGTCCCCCGACCACCGACGATCTTCCCGCTCCACGCGGGACTTCATAGCCTGTTTGCGAAACCGCCAAAACACCGGCGGGACGACATGAATCACTGGCTTTCCATGACGCCGCGCCATGGCCCACGCCAGTTCCGTCGCCAAATGAGGCCTACCCCGGATGCGCGTCCAGAAACTCGCCGGAGCCGCCGCCACCGCGTCGCACCAGGCCGCAGCCTCGCCCGTCCGCGCCTGACTCAAAAACAAGTCAACGCACCCGGCAAGCTGCGCGGCGCCGCCACGTGACTTGGAGCGCACGATCAACTCCCGCGCCTCACCCCCGTAATCAAACAAACGCGTCACCGCCGGCCACGGCCCCACCGCGCGTTGCGCGAGAACCGCTTCGACGCACATCCCGCACAACCCACGCCACCCGACGGGATCCCTTCTGCCGCAATGGCTGCACGCGAAAATTCCGGTCCAGATCCTCATTTTGCATGAATATCCGGGCGGGGCACCCGTCATGAAGTGACATCTGCTACAATTTTGGGGTGCCGCAGGGGTGCTGGCCTTTGAGACAGTCATTCGACCAACAAGCGAGACGCAAATCATGATGAAGATCCGCCGTGCCGTGGTGATGGGTTCAGGGGTGATGGGTGCGCAAATCGCGGCAGTGCTCGCCGCCGCGGGAGTCCGCGTTCACGTACTCGACCTGGCGTCGAACGAACCTCCCAAATCGCTGCCCAAAGAACTCCAAAAGGACCCGCGCCTCCCGAAAATCCTCGAGAAAAACTTCCGTTCGGCCCGTTCGATCCTGGCCATCGAGGGCCTGAAATACCTGCGCCCCTCGCCCCTCTTCTCGCCCTCGCACTTGCAAAACATCATCCCAGGCAACTTCGACGACGACATGTCCGTCCTGGCCGACGCCGACTGGGTGATCGAAGCCGTCATCGAAAAACTCGACATCAAAAAAGACCTGCACAAACGCATGGCCGCCGTCGTCCGCCCCGGCGTCCCCGTCACGACCAACACATCCGGCATCAGCCTCGTCTCCATCTGCGAAGGCCTGCCGGAACATTACCAGGCCGCCTTCTTCGGCACGCACTTCTTCAATCCGCCGCGCTACATGCGCCTCCTCGAAGTGATCGCCCATCCCGGCACGGACCGCAACCTGATGGACGCCCTCTCGAAGTGGATCGACCACCGCCTCGGCAAAGGCCTCGTCGAAGCCCTCGACACCGTCAACTTCATCGCCAACCGCATCGGCGTCTTCGCGAATCAAGTCACCCTGAAACACATGGCCGACCTCAACCTCAACATCGAAACCGTCGACGCCATCACCGGCAAACTCATGGGGCGCCCGTCCTCCGCCACATTCCGCACCATGGACGTCGTCGGCCTCGACACCTTCGTCCACGTCGCGAACAACACCTACGACAAGGCCCCGGACGACCCCTTCCGCGAAGTCTTCAAGAGCCCCCAGTGGGTCCTCGATCTCATCAAAGACGGCAAACTCGGCCAAAAAACAGCCGACACCGGATGCTTCAAAAAATCCGCCGACGCAGCCGGCAAACGCGTGATCCTCGCCTACCGCCCCGACACGAAAACCTACGAACCCCAAGTCGTCGCCCCCATCGCATGGATCGACGAAGCCTCAAAAATCGCCGACCTCGGCCAACGCTTTGCCTTCATCTTCAAGCAAACCGACCCGGCCGCGACCTTCATCTGGCGCATCATGCGCGACGTCTGGAGTTACTCGGCCCTTCTCCTCGACTCCATCGCAGCCGGCGACCCGCGCCGCGTCGACGAGGCGATCCGCTGGGGTTTCAACTGGGAAATGGGCCCCTTTGAACTCTGGCAAAACCTGGGCATCGATGCCATCACCGAACGCATGAAAAAAGAAGGCGCGAAACTCCCCGCCTGGCTCAAGCCCGGCAAGACTTTCTACACCGACGCGAAACCGGCGCGCACGCCGACATTCCTCGCCCATTCCAAAGTCGTCCTCGATTCCAAGAGCGCGTCCCTGCGCGATCTCGGCGACGGCGTCGCGTGCTTCGAGTTCCACACGAAGATGAACGCCCTCGACAGCGTTCTCATGGAAACCCTGCGCAACTCCATCGCCGCCGTCTCGAAAAACTTCGACGCCCTCGTCATCGGCAACGACGCCGACAACTTTTCTGCCGGCGCCAACTTGAAGGAAATCGTCGGGCTCATCCAAAAAGGCGAGTTCAACACGATCGACACGTTCATCCGCGAATTCCAGGGCACGCTCCAGATGCTGAAATTCGCCCCGTTCCCGAGTGTCTCGTGCCCGCGCGGCCTCGTCCTCGGCGGCGGCTGCGAAACCGCACTGCACGCGACCTTGCGCGTTGCCGGCGGCGAAACCTACGCGGGCCTCGTCGAGGCAGGCGTCGGCCTGATCCCGGCCGGCGGCGGCACGAAGGAACTCGCCCTGCGCGCTTATGACTACGCCTCGATGGCGGAACGCGGCGACCCCATGCAGTTCCTGCAGCGCGCGTTCCTCCTGATCGGCATGGCCAAAGTCTCGACCAGTGGCCACGACGCCTGCGAAATGGGACTCCTCCCGCACGCGTCAACCCTGATCACGCTGTCCAAAGACCATCAAATCTCGCAGGCCAAGCACGAGGCCCTCAACATGGTCCGCCGCGGTTACATCCCGGCCCAGCCTCGCGCCGCCGTCACCGTGGTCGGCGACCCCGGCATCCAGACGTTCCGCCTCATGCTCTACAACATGGTGGAAGGCCGCATGATCTCGCCGCACGACGCCCTGATCGCCACCAAGATGGCGACCGTCCTTTGCGGCGGCGAAGTCGATGCCGGCAGCGTCATCTCGGAACAGGATTTCCTCGATATCGAGCGCCGTGTCTTCGTCGAACTCTGTCGCGAGAAGAAAACCCAGGAACGCATCGAGCACATGCTCAAAACCGGCTCGGCACTCAGAAACTAAACACACGAAATCCAGGAGATTCCTGCCATGTCACACGTCAGTTCCCAGACCCAGGGCGTTTACATCGTCAGCCCCCTTCGTTCTGCGATCGGCAAAGCCTTCAAAGGCTCGCTCCGCACCAAACGCCCGGATGACCTTTGCGCCGACATCAT
>RGVZ01000293.1 GCA_010029825.1 bacterium
CACTACGATTTGACACTCGATGAAGCGGCCCGGTTCCTGCTCGATAATCCAGGGCACCAGAAAGCCGCAGCCGATGTCACCGAGCTTCGCGTTTACACATTCCCGGCACAGCTGGGGACACGCATCCAGCGGGATGGCGAGGAATCCATTCTAACCATGAAAACGCTTGCGATTGATCCCGGAAAGGACCGCAGGCTTGCTCTTCAGTTGAAGAAACATGGAAGGGCCATGCCCGAAGTCGTGGAGATCGCGCGGTCAGAGCGCGTCTTGCCGCAAACTCCAGTATTACGCTCTTTCCTTGATCGACCGTCCAAGACACTTCATCTCGGGGAGGCGTATTGTTTCGTTCCCGGAATTGGATATTTTCCGCTGGAAAAAGCCGGCACGAGCCAAGCGTGGACCGAATCACCTGAAACACAGACATATACCGGTGACGACGCGGCGAAGCTGGCTGAGAGTGGATTCAAAAGCATCGCAGCAAATTCCACCCTTTGGATTGAACCCGACCTGGTTGATGAAGTTGTTCTTACCTCACCACAACTTTCCAGCATTGAAGTCTTTGGCGAATCCGATGGCTGGTTCAACCTGGACCCAAAGTACCAGGCCGGGGATACCACCATCTCGATGCTCGACCTGATGCGGAAGTTGAAAAAGGAAAAGCGAAAGTACATCAAGAGCGGCAAGGTCTGGCTGAAGATCCCTGACCTGGTCTCCAGTTACAACTGGCAAATCTCTGACTCCGGGGATGCCCTGAAAGTCAATGCGCTCGGACTCATGCGACTGAAAGCCGCTTTGGGAGGCTTCGATCAATTCGCTGGCAGCAGAAGGATTCTGAACGCCATTCGCAGCCGATACGAGTTTTCCAGCGAAGGACCGCTGCCGGAAACGGGCAGCGCCAATCTCAAGCTCCGTCCTTACCAGGAGACTGGATTAAAATGGCTTTGGTGGCTCCGGGAAAATCACCTTCATGGGCTGCTCGCAGACGAGATGGGTCTTGGCAAGACCCATCAGGCAATGGGGCTCCTGAACCTGATCGCGCATGCACAAAAGAAGTGGCGCTTCCTTGTCGTCAGCCCGACAACGGTCATCGATCACTGGGAAGACAAACTGGAGATGTTCTCTCCTGACTTGAACCCTTTGAAATACCATGGGCCCGCGAGGGCTTCCCTGGCACCGAAAGCCACAGCGGACAACACGACCGTCATCACCAGCTACGGCGTCCTTTTGCGCGACAACAAGATGCTCGCGAGCCAGAAGTGGGACGCGGTGATTCTCGACGAAGCGCATTTCGTCAAGAATGCTGAAACTGCCACGTACCAGGCTGCCTGCCAGATCAACACAGACATGCGCATCTGCCTGACTGGTACCCCGATGGAAAACCACCTGGGAGAGCTGAAGAACATCTTTGACTTTCTCCTTCCGGGCTACCTTGGGTCCGACGACTACTTCAAACGCAACTTCACCCAGCCACTCGCCGATGGCGCGAATCTGGAGGTTGAACTCGCTCTGCAAAAGCTTCTGCATCCATTCAAGATGCGTCGCACAAAGAACCAGGTTCTCCCCGATCTACCGGCCAAAATCGAGGATGTCCGCCATTGCGGGATGTCGGATGAGCAAGTGGCACTGTATAAAAACGTGCTCGCGTTGAAGGCAAGACCACTGCTCGAGCAGCTCCAGGACGAGAATACGACCGTGCCCTACCTCCACGTATTCGCAACGATCTCGCTGCTGAAGCAAATTTGCGATCATCCAGCCCTCGTCACCGACGGAGCGGACTACACACGGCATACGAGTGGAAAATTCGACCTTTTGAAGGAACTTCTCGAGGAGGCTCTCGGGTCTGGCCACAAGATTGTCATCTTCAGCCAGTACCTGAAGATGATCGAAATCATAAAGAAGCATCTGGCTTCACTGGGAGTCGGCCATGTCGCGCTGACCGGGCAAAGCCGGGACCGGGGGAGCATCATCCAACGGTTCCAGACTGATGAGAATTGCAGGGTGTTTGTCGGGTCACTACTGGCGGGCGGTGTCGGTATCGACCTGACAGCCGCGTCGGTTGTCATCCATTACGACCGGTGGTGGAATGCCAGCAAGGAAAACCAGGCGACGGACCGCGTTCACCGCATCGGGCAAAACAAGAACGTCCAGGTGCTTAAACTTGTGACGCGCGGGACACTCGAGGAAAAGATCGACCGGCTGATCAACAGTAAAAGGTCCCTGTTCGAAAAGTTCGTCGACAGGGACGAAGAGATCTTCAAGAATCTGTCTCGTCAGGAATTGATTGAACTGCTCCAGTGAACCGGTGTCGCAAATGGGGGGATGCAAACATGTCCAGATTCATCATCGAGGGCGGCGCGCCGCTCAACGGTACGGTCCGACCATCAGGAAACAAGAATGAGGCACTCCCCGTCCTCATGGCGTGTTTGCTGACCAGCGACACGATCACATTTGAGCGCGTACCCAGGATCCAGGACGTCCTGACGGTTTGTCAGATCCTGGAGGAGATGGGGGTGACGGTTGAGTGGGAGGGAGAAGAGACCCTGCATCTGACGGCCAAGAACGTCAATACGACCAGTCCCAGCGCGAAACTGTGCAGCGATATCCGGGCCTCAATCCTGTTAATGGGCCCCATGTTGGCGCGAATGGGAAGAATTGAGCTTCCAATGCCAGGGGGCGACGTCATCGGCGCAAGGCGCATCGACACACACTGGGAGGGGATCGAAGCGCTTGGGGGCAGCCTGAGGTTCCAGCAGCACAAAATCGTCGGCCAGATAAAAAAAGCGCAGGGTTGTGACGTATACATGGACGAGCCTTCAGTCACCGCGACAGAAAACCTGCTGCTTCTGGCAGTCATGGCAGAGGGCACAACCGTACTCCATAACGCGGCTTGCGAGCCCCACGTGACGGGTCTTTGCAATCTCCTGAACGCAATGGGGGGCCGGATCGAGGGCACAGGTAGTAACAGGTTGACGATTCATGGTGTCAAGAACCTGCACGGTGCACGCCATCGGATCGGTCCGGACTTCATGGAAGTTGGAAGCATGCTTTGCCTTGGAGCGATCGCGGGCGGAAAGGTCAAGATTGAAGATGCCGGCGTGTCAGATCTGCGATTCGTTCTTAAAACACTGGCGAGGCTCGGCATTCATCCGACCATCGCGGGCGACAGCCTCGAGATCGACGGCACCCGCCCCATTGTCGTCAAAAAGGAAGTGAGCGGCAGGGTCCCGACCATCTATTCAGGGCCGTGGCCTGCCTACCCGACGGACCTGATGTCCGTTGCCATCGTTGCGGCGACGCAGAGCGTCGGCACCAGCATCTTTTTCGAAAAGATGTTCGAGGGGCGCATGTTTTTCACCGACAAGCTGATGCAGATGGGCGCCAACATCGTCCTTTGCGATCCGCATCGTGTCGTTATCACCGGCCCCGGGAAGTTGATCGGCTCACGAATGAGCTCTCCGGACGTCCGGGCTGGAATGGCCCTCCTGATGGCGGCCGCCATCGCAGAGGGGCGCAGTACAATTGACAACATCCACCAGATCGAGCGCGGATACATGTCCATCGACAAGAAACTGGCGAAACTGGGCGTGAAAATCACGCGTGAGGCGTAGCAATCGACGTGGCAGCCAGATGGTTCATGTAATCGCGAATCCGGAAACGAACCATTTCGCGTCCCAAAACCGCCAGAGTCTCAAACAAGGGCGGAGAATCCTTGCGCCCCGTCGTAATCATCCGGAGAGTCAAGAAGTAATCCTTCGGCTTCCATTTGATCTCGTCTTTGTGCTTCTCAACCAGCCCCTGAAGATGGGCTGAATCCCACTCATAGAGCTCGTCAAGTAATTCAACCAGCTGACCAAGCATCAAGGAGAGCTCATCGGGAGTCTTCCCTTTCGGGATGATGTCCAACGCCTTGTAATCAAGCGCCCCGTTGAAGAAAAAGCTGTTATGGTCCACGAACTGCTCAAACCGTGACATCCGTTCAAGAACCAAAGGCTTCAAGGCTTTCAAATATTGAGGGCTGAAAATCTCTTCACGCAAATAACCTGCGAAACGCTCATCATCCATCTTGTGCATGTAGGTCTGGTTCATCCAGGTCAACTTGACCAGGTCAAACACGGGGCCGCCCAGGTTGATTCCGGAGAATTCGAATTTCTCCATCATCTGCCTCACTGAGAACAGCTCAATGTCATTGCCGAAACTCCAGCCCATGAGCGCAAGGAAATTGATCAATGCCTCCGGGAGGATGCCGGCACGCCGATAGTAGGAGAGCGATACTGGATTCTTTCTCTTCGAGATTTTGGAACGATCCGCATTCCGCAACAACGGCATGTGGCACCATTTCGGCTGGGGCCACCCAAATGCCTGGTACAGAATGACGTGTTTCGGCGTCGAGGAAATCCACTCCTCGGCGCGGATCACGTGGGTGATCTCCATGAGCCGGTCGTCAACAACGCTGTCTCTTATACACATCTCCGAGCCCACGAGAC
>RGVZ01000294.1 GCA_010029825.1 bacterium
CATAGAAGTTGTCAAACAAGTGCGCCGCCTCGGCGGAATCGAGCACGTCGCTGGTCTTGTCCACGCCAAATTCTTTTAGGATAACGGCGAGCTTGTTCTCCAGTACATCGCGCACACGGAATTCCACACTTTCGGCAAAAAGAAAATTAATGGCACGAACGACTGCTTTTTGACCGATACGATCCACACGGCCAATGCGCTGCTCAATCCGCATGGGATTCCACGGGATGTCGAAATTGACGACGATGTGGCAGAACTGGAGGTTCAAACCTTCGCCTCCGGCATCGGTGGAAATGAGAATGCGAACCTCTTTGGCGAACGCTTCCTGCACCTGTTGGCGCTCGTCCATGCTCATGCTTCCGTTAAGACACGCGACGGATATGCCGCGATTGCCAAGAAACTCTGCGAGCATTTTTTGCGTCGGCACAAACTCGGTGAACACGAGGAGCTTCACGTCCGGGTCGCCTTCCTCCTTCTGGAATTTGTAAATCCATTCGAGCAACGCCTCGGCCTTGGCGTCCGGGCCGCGGGCTTCCACTTTGCGGGCGGCGGATAGCAACAACTCGACGTCGGCGCGTTCGTTTTTCAGCGCGGCGAGTCTGGTCTTAAGCAACGTCTCAAGTTGATCCTGCCCGTCGAGTTCATTCCATTCGTCTTCCATCATGATCGGCAGCATGGTGAGCTGTTCGCCCGGCGCTTGCAGCGCAGTGAGCCGCTTTTCCAGCGTCGTGATGATGGCGCGGGTGGAACTGGTGACGAGCCGCTGCATCAGGATCATCAAAAAGCCGACGTAGGTTTTCTTCTCCCGCATGGCCTGATTGTAGCCTTCGCGGACATATTCCGTGACGGCCTCGTAGAGCTGCTTCTGGTCTTCGTGGCCGTCCCAACTCACACCGACGAGCTTGGTGATGCGCGGCTTAAACAATGGATTGCCGTCCGCGTCAATGGCCTGCCTTTTCTCGGTGCGGATGACGTAAGGATGCACGCGCTCGCGGGTGACGCTGCCGGGTTCGGGGAAGGCGTTTTTATCCAGCAGCGACACGAGCCGATGGAATGCATCGCTTTTGCCCTGGTGCGGCGTGGCGGACAGGAGCAGGAAATACGGGCTGGCTTCCGATAGGCCGCGCCCCAACTGATAACGCGCCACCTGTTCCGAACTGCCGCCGATGCGGTGCGATTCGTCTACGACGATCAAATCCCAGCCCGCCGTGATCAAATCCTCGAACCGCTCTTTGTTGAACTCATTGATGTCGTCCCGCGACCAGCCTTGGCGCGATTCCATCGGCTTGACCGAATCGAGCGAGCAAACGACCTGGTCAAACGCCCGCCAGACGTTCTCGTGCGGATTGATGCGACGGTAGCCGGAGAAATCGGCGGGTGCGAAAAAGCGAAATTCCTCGCCGAAGTGCGTCTGCATTTCGGCGATCCATTGGGTGACGAGTCCCTTGGGCGCGATGATGAGGGTGCGCCGGGCCAAGCCGCGCAACTTGAGTTCGCGCATGATGAGTCCGGCCTCGATGGTCTTGCCCAGGCCGACTTCATCGGCGAGCAGGAAGCGGACACGATCCTGCGACACGGCGCGGCGCAACGCCTTCAACTGGTGGGGCAGCGGAATGACACTCGCGCTGGCGGGCGCAAGCAACACGTCTTCACTCAGTAGATTGACGATGCGGGCAGCGTAAAGGACGTAGCGGATGCGCGGCGGATGCCCGGCTTCGGCGGCGTCCAATGGCTTGAGCCGGTCAGGCGTGGCGCGGACGACACTCTCCGTGGCTGGCAGCCAGACATGATAAGTGGCATCATCCCAAAGGCGCGAGACTTCGACCACCTTGCACGGCTGCCGGTGTTCGATGCTCCATAGCCATTGGCCGGCTTCAAACATTCAAGTTGTTTACTCGCCGCCGCCGCTGCGCGTGACAGCGGTGTCGTAAATCATCTGCAACTGCTCGTCTTCGTTCAACACGCTGTCAGGAATCATTTCGGCGACGACCAGGATGGTGGTGTAATCCCTCTGCTGGTAGCAGTGCTTGAAGCCGACACGCACGGCCTCGGTACGAAGCTCTTTCAACTTCTTGCCTTTGGGAATTTTGGGACGCGGCACGGTCAGGCCGGGCAAGGTCTGACCTTTGTTGGCCGTGAGCGCGGGCGGCGTGTAGCTTTCCGGCAGGTAGGACCAAAATTCTTCGAGCAGCCGTTTGTTGCGGAGCGTTTCCACGTCCACGTTCTTCTTCGGGTCGGGGACATACCAGCGATTCTTCGCAACTCCTTGAACTGCGTGGACAGGTAGGCGTGAATCTGGCTGGGCACATCGCCCGTGCCGTCGTAGCAGAGGAAATTCTGATCGAGTAGCGCACTCATTTCGGGGCGGGCTTCCCATTTTTTCCAACTCGCGCTGAGTTGCTGCATGAACTCCGGCTGGATGTCCTGTGATGTTGATGGCCTATTTTTGAGGAAGTTGCGCAACCAGTTGATGGCGCTGCGTTCGTCTTCGACGAAGATGGCCAACTGCCCGATGTTCTCGACCTGCTCCCGTTTTTTGTCGTATTCATTGACCTGCTCGGGCAGGAAGAACATTCCGTCACGCTCGGGGAATTTGTCAGCTAACCCCGCTTGAAATTCAGCAGAGTTAAGCGGGACTGGTGTGGAGTGACCGACATAGAAGGCAACCATACGATCGTAAAGAATCCGAGGATCACGTTCCGTGATATATGCCAACTGTCCGCCGTGAGCTTTGACAACCGGGAGATTTTTCAAGTGAGTCCGCATGAAGTCCCACACTCCTTCTTCTGTTTCGCCGCGTTTCGCAAACCTGTCTTCCAATCCACCATTGGGTTTATAGGCTGAAATAACTAGGTCTTGCTTAACCGCTGTGGTTGTTGTGACGGCGCGAAAGCTACCTTGCTGTTTGTCCAATGCAGCGACATTAGCGACAACAAAGCCAGCTTCTTGCAGCGAGGTTTGGATTGTGTTCCACACTGACGCCGAAGAATTAGAGAACTCCACTGTAAGCCACCGTCCTGGTTTCAAGGCGCGGAAGTAGCGCTTGAAACAAGCGAGCATTAGCGCGTGATATTCAGCAATCTCCTTATCTTTGAACGTATCCACGACTGCCTCAGACTCAGAACTTGTGAATACACGATGCCACGACTCAGTGAGCAAATTTAGGTCCGCGTAGAAAATGTTCGAACCAAAGGGCGGGTCTGTAAAAATATAATCAAGAGACGAGTCTGGAATAGATAACGCCGCAGTGCTGCCTGTGCCTATTAGCGAAGGTGCGCGGCGCGGACACATTGCCGCAAAAACTTTTTCGAGTCGTGTGAGTTTGCCGCCAAGCACATACCAAGGGGTCACTTCGGCAATTTGCGAAGGTATGTAATACACTAACGGAAGCATGCCGTTGCTCTGCGAGTATTTCTTTGGGCCGTAGCGGTTCTGAACGGTTAGGCTGGTGATTGCCTGCTCGACAAAAAATTTAAGCGCATGAGCAATTCGCTGATCGGGCTCAGCGTTCGCTTTGCCCCAAAGAAATGCCAGCGTTTCAATTGGGCGGCGAAAAAAGAAGTGATGTGCATGAGTATAACCCTTGGGCTCAATGCGCGATCCATGATACATCTTCTCGATGGGGAATCTATTTGTTGGAACGCCCTTTGGCCAAGCAAGCGAGTCCACCTTCTTTAGAATTGCAATATCATCTACGTCTGGGGTCTTCTCGCATTTACGGCCATTAACTCGATAATGGATAATTGAAGGCTTAAAGCGAACATGCTTCCACATTTGGCCTGTCGCAGGATCAACGGTGGTTTCAAAGAGTCTGTCCATGCGGCGTTTTGTCAGCAATGACTTGCACGCCGGGCATGGGAAAGTTTCGCGGACATCGCCGGTATCATCGTCGAGCGCTTCGTCTGAAAAGCAAACTTCGCCCCCACAGTCGGGGCATGAAAACACCTCTGTCCAGATAACAAAATCAATCCGATACGAGCGCCCATCTTTATGTTTTGTCTGATACATCCATCCAAGTTGATCTTCGGCCTCGGATAAAAGTGAAGCGGCCTTTTTTGCGAATGTGTCAGAATCAAAGGGCGTGTTGTAGTTGTGAGCAATGAAAGTCGCGATTGGGGAGAGGTCGTTAAGGATAGCCCGACGAGCACCGAGTTTGGAGAAGGATTTGCCTTCTTCATTGGTAATTGTGCCGTCATCTTGCACGCGATAACCGAGTTCTTGAACCTCCGTTCTGTCACCACAAAGTTGCGCGGCGATTCCGGTCATGCCAGTGCCGGAGAACCCGTCGAACACGACATCGCCAGGTTGGGTGTAGTGCAAGATGTAGCGCATGATGGCGCGATGCGGCACTTTGGTGTGGTAAGAATGGGCCGTATAGATGGCGTGGGTTTTTCCTTCACTGACGTCCGCCGCGAACGGCTCACGGTGGTAAGGCTGCTTGGAATCGTAGGGTGTGCCGTAGCCTTTCA
>RGVZ01000295.1 GCA_010029825.1 bacterium
TTGTATCTCGAGATACAAAAAAGAATGCGATTTTAGAAATTAGAATCAAAAAATGCTCCAGAAGCCTTTGTAGCTCTTTGTCCAATTTTTTCTGGATCATGACGGGGAAAGAAAAATAAAACATCCTCGGCATCCAATTGCCGGATCTCATGCCATCGCTTTTTCCGGTCTCGGAGAACGAGATCGGTTGTCCGCTCTTCAAACACGTACCGCAGCAATTAAGGATCTTGTACGAGACGTAAAAAAGAGATCCACCCAGATTTTTTAAAAAAATCACTCACTGGAATCAGGATCATGATTTTCAATGGTTAAAAAAATGGTTCGAACGAACCGGAAAGATGTTACGATTCGCTCAGCACTACAAAGAAAAATGTGCTGAACGATACGGTAAACGTCTTGAAAACCCCGGCTACATCAGAGATACTTTGAAAATGGCGGAAGATAGATACGAAGAAAAAGAAAATAACATCCCATCCGCATCCTCGATGTCTGTGGATGTCCAACGAGGTCTGCGGATGCGGAGGGACGTCTGCAGATGCCGAGGATCATGGGAAAATCCGCATCCGAGGAGGCGGATGTCCGAGAATGTCCAAACGACCTCTGCGGATGCGGAGGATCATGGGAAAAAAAAAGAGTTTCCTTATCCGCGTGCGACTCGAGCAACGCTCATCCGCATCTCCCGATTCGTGGTGGTTGCTCCTGAATCCGATCGAGATCGTTATGGACGGATCACGGCACGACCTCATCCCGGAGCGTATCCATCTTGCTCAGATCCCGAGAGAGCAGCCCGATGCTCGTTACTACTCGTTTTCGACAAAAAAGACAGACATCCTCGAAAAAATATTCATCGATCTCGACGGCGTCAAGCAGATTATTGATTTCTTTTGTTCTCCTCAGAGACGCGAACAACCATCATTCGTTTCGCTGTACTATAATTTCATCATGTTTGCGCCCCTGCTCATGTACGCCACCGGCTACGGCCTCGGACACCAAAAGAGACAGCAAAAGAGACCACAAAAGACCCAAGGACAGCAAAAGAGACAACAAAAGACCCAAGGGTTACCGTCATGGGTTAAGCCGGATCAACAAGCGCTCGCGAGAGAACTGGGTCTCGACAATCCCGTCATCACCAAAGCCCAGCTGCTGAAAAATTATAAAAAACTGGCTCTTAAATATCATCCGGACAAGAACGCGGGAGGAGAACAGAAATTCAAAATTTTGGCGAACCTGAAACAAAAGATTCAGGAGCATGATCGGAAACGCGACAGCCAACGTGGCGATGATTGGTAACCATGATTCGTTTCAGGTCGATGGATCGAGCTGATCCGATCCTCGTGACAATCGCAGATCCTGAAGTCTTTCGGTCAGCCGTGTGACGAGATCTTGGCGCTGTAGGATCTTGAGGGACGGATCGTCTTCTGGCATATGGACGAGGCTCCGCCGGGCTACAAAACGTCTCTGAACCACATGTTGTTGCTCCTGAGGAAAATCGACGAAAAATCCGTAGACCTGCTCCTGTGTCTTGGTTTGCTGGTTGAGGATCTTCTGGAAGACGGCTTTGTGACTGCTGTATTTTCTTTCTTGGAGCGCCCTGGCTGCACGCAGAAAATCCTGTTTGGAGACGCGCGGTGCCAGCGCTCTCAGATCCTGCTCATTATCTTTTTTTTTAGGGGAAAAAAAGATGAAAAAATACACAGATCATTTGTTTTTTGTGATCTGTCCGAGCCATCGGCCGCAGCTGTCCATAAAAATGATCTCTTGAGGTGTGTCACCACGCAGCCGTTATCCATGACTGATACCCGTTTCCGTAACGACGTAGACCGGCTGACGCCTCGTCTCGCCTGTTTTGCCGAGATCCTGAATTTTCTGCGTGTGGTGTGCAGGAGAGACGAGCCCATGAGCAGGGTGGTTGAACGCGAGATCGACCGGCTCCTGAGCAGTGTCGCGGATGCCAGATACTACGCGGCATCCGAAAAAGAATCCGGCGAGCCGTTTCCTTTCTATGCCGAGACATGGTGGGAGTGCGGCGACGCCGGCTGGCGGCCCGGCTTCCGGTACGAGAACGTCCGACGGCTGTTTTCCGCCAAGACGCACGACGACCTCTGCTACCACAACAAGGTCTTTGTCGCGCAGACGCTGCGCAACGGCACCGCCGTCCCGGTGCTTACCGAGCTCATACCCAACATCGGCTCGGTCGAGCACGCACGGATCTTTCTGGCCATCCTGGACGGCCTGGTGTCTTTGGAAAAGACGGATGCCGATCGCCTCATCGGAACCGTACGCCGACGGGTCTGGACGCTTGAGATCCAGAAACAGATGGATCGGGCGGTGGAGATCCTGGCATCCAAGGTTTTGTAAAAAATATCACTTTCGAGAAAATGAAGATCTACGGACCGCGCAGCCTGACCGTCCTCAGGAGAGGATCTGCCGTCCTCTACCTGTTTGGTGACAATCACGCGCAGCGGCTAACCGCGCAGACGCGGGACGGCTTTTCCGTCATTGATTTTTGTCGGGCGCTCGGACGCTTCCGTCTCCTCGTGGAGGGCGTGTCGACCGGTATCGATCCTCGGGATCTGCGCTGGATCTCGCGCCTGTCCGTTGCTTTCCCACAACGGATCAACCTTAACGCGATCCGTGAATCCGTTCCTTACTCCATGTTGGGCTATGCGCTGAGGCAGTTCGTGACCGACAAGGACGTCTTCCCGATCCTCCGAGACCTCTGCCGCTCGATCGGGTCGGTCGCCAGCACAGAGCCGATCCTCCCGCACGACAGGGCATTCCTCGAGCCGTACCGCCGAGAACTCGAGGCCTGGCTGGTTACACCGGTGGCCAGGGAACAGCAGCGGCTGGTGTGCCGCTTCTGCGGGATCGTCGTTGCCTTCCCCGACCACGCACCGGATCGTGTGGAACAGGATCGCCTATCCGGCGTGCTGAGAGCCACAGACGATCTCTTATCGAGAATGGAGAGTTACTATAATCGGGTGATGGAGGCCTACCTCATCCACCTCGTAACGCGTGGAGCACCGGGTTCGGTAGACGTGGCCTATGTCGGCGAAAACCACACCACGATCGTGGCAGAGCACCTCGTCCATCATCACGGTTACGATTCTTCTCCGGTGTATACGGGTCGCGACAGCGGGATGGATCAGTACGTCATCCTGCCGGATGGTGGTGGGTAATTTTTTTTTTATCTTGAAAAGGAAAATGACTCAGCAGGCCAAAAACTTTTTTCAACGCCTCCCGACAGGCCAACGGGTCTTCAGGTACAGGCGACCGTTCAACGAGATGCCCGTCGTCGGCCAGGAGACGATCCCGCAGCAATTCAGGACGGCGCTGACGCAGATGAGATCGTTTGCCGACGCGCAAGACACGATCCAATCGAGACGACACCGTCTCCCGGAGGAGCTCGTTTCTTTCCTGTACCACTGGGTCTACAAGGATGCCGATCCCAATACCGTCCGTGAGCGGATGAAAGTCTTGCTCTTGTTCTGGAAACACTACGATTCGTTCTACCCAAACCTGCTGACACGCCATGCCGGAGAACAGAAGAGCCGCCAGGTCGGTGGAAAGATCCTGCGCCTGAGTTCCACCATTCCGGGTGCGTTTGTCATTACGGAGAATAATGACCATAAGCTCTACATCATCAAGAATGCCGGGGTGGTATATGATGGAAACAGGTTTCTGGATCTGTCCACGCTGATCCCGGAGGTATTCACCACCGGCAACGACTGTCCGATCTGTCTCCAGGAGCTGACGGTCGGTCAGGGAGGACAGCGGGAAGTCATGACGCTGGCCTGCAACCATCGATTCCATATGGGCTGTCACACAACGTTCTTGCGAACCTCGAGGGGTCGCCAATGTCCGATGTGCCGGACACGGATCATGCAGACGTCACAGTTTCCGGCGGGAGAGATACGAACGTATAGAAGGAGGCGATAAAAACTGACACCGCACCGAGATCTCCATCCGTCCAACAAAAAGATGCTGCTCCCGATCCGGTGCTTCACCTGCGGCAAGGTCATTGGCCGCTACGCCACGGCCTGGGATGAACACAAGAAAGCCGGTCTTGAGCCGGCCGCTTTTTTCGAGAAGCACGGGCTCTCGCGCTTCTGCTGCCGCAAGGTCTTGCTGACGACCGTCGATGTGACGCAGTGGGAGCCGCCGTTCAATAGCGACAACATCGTGCTGAAAAAAGATCCGGAAGTGGTCAAGATCCTGCCCGCGATCTAGAAAAGGATCGTAGGAGAGATGAAGATCCTGGCTCCGAGGCGGAAATGGGCATAGAAATGAAAATAGCGGTGCTCACAGTCGTGAAACGTAAACATGCGGAGCGGGGCATCCGCATTGGCTCTGGAGTTCCGGTCGATGGATCGAAACCATCAGGTGCTCTGATTTTGTATCTCGAGATACAA
>RGVZ01000296.1 GCA_010029825.1 bacterium
GGAGAGGGGGAGTTATGAAACTCATCAAGGTTTTGGCCATTGCGAGTGGTATCGCGGCGGTCACATTGAATTCAGGGGTAGCGTTCGCAAAGCGCGACAAGCGCGAAGGGTTCAATTTCGGAACCAGCGTCCGCATGATCGACAACAACGACAGGGCGTTCGGCGATGCCTCCAGCGGCGTTGACGCGAACACCAAAATCAACTCACAGAGCTACAACCCGTTCATGGCCTGGTCGACCGGACTGTTGAACCTGGGGATTACGGCTCACCTGGAGTCCAATAATTCGGCGACAACCGAAACCAACAAGGATTCTGGCCACGTCGTCGACCGCAATTCCAGTGCCGACATCAAAGGAACCAGCCTCTTTGGAAGGTTCCTGTTTGGCAAGGTGATGTTCATGGAGTTCGGTCTCGGTATCTACAAGCAGAAGTTGACCGTCAACAACCAATACAAGGACATCAACGGGTCTGCGTTCACTGGCACGACCGACTCCTACGTCCTGGACAGCGCTGGCCCTGGCTACCACATGGGTTATGGCCTTGAGCTGCCGATCACGGACGGGTTCTACTTCACGACCAGCTATATCGTGCGGATTTTCCAGCTGCGTGATATCTCTGATGGAATGTTCGGCGCGAAGCGTGCCTACCAGCAGAAGCGTGAAATCACCTTCGGCGTGGAGCACTACCTGAACTGAGTCACGGAATTCTGGTGAAGATTACCCTCTCAATACCTTGGGCCTGAAATGACCCTGTACGATCGCATCTGCAAGGAAGCCGGCCAGGATCGAATCGAAAAGATAGTCCGCTCGTTCTACGAGCGGGCTTTTTTTGATGGGATCATCGGCCACTTCTTTTTTTCCCACAACCACGAGGACCTGATCGCCAAACAGACGGCATTCGCTACGGCGATGCTGGGCGGGCCATCGAACTACAAAGGCAGACCACTGGCACCAGTCCACAAGGGCCTTGGTATCAACGATGCCCATTTCGGACGACGTCAGGTCATCATGCGCGACGTTCTTGAGGAGCATCAAATCCCCGCTCACCTGGCGAAGGAATGGCTGGAACTCGAGGAGCGCCTGCGTCCCCTGATCACTGGTGGGCCGGAGTGTTGAACCATTCCAGAGCCTGGCTTGAGGCCGAGGGCAACCTGGTCGTCACGGCAAGGGCTGGACTTGGAGATTTCCCGTGGTCATCTGCCGTCACGCGACTCATCGCCGGGATCAACGAAGAGTTTGGCGAGGAGAGGTACCGGTTCCTGCGGCGGCGCATCCTGTGTGATGGGACCGTGTCGGACTGGGACCGGAATCTTGTGAAAGTATGCGCGAAACGCATGTCATCGAGTGACGTATCCTCTCTGTCACTCATATTCCCCGGGGCACCAACCCCATTCCCCGGGGAATATGCGGGATCGCGACAAGTCCTCGAAGTGGGAATGGATCTCGGCCCCGATCCTGCCTCGGACCGAACCACGCATTTACCAGAGGTCCTCGATGACTCTGGCGCCATCGCATCGACGGCCCGGATCGCGGCCGCCGAGCGCGCGAAATTCGCTGACACAAAACCGCACCTGGCACCGCGTTGTGTCGCGGCGATTCTGGTCGATCAAGATGGTCATTTGATCGCGGCAAACGTCAACACGAACGCCGGCCACCAGATGCGTCACGCGGAAGTAAACTTGTTATTGTCCATGGCCTCGCGCGGCATCCATCGCATTCCCAGGGGAGCCGTTCTCTATACGTCCCTGAAACCATGCCGCATGTGCGCCAGCCTGATCCTGGCGATGCAGGAAGGGCCAGACCCGGTACGAATTGTCGCTCTGGCTGACGACCCTGGACCGCACGGCCGGCACAATATGCTGCCGGGATCCCTCGTCATTCTGAGGCCGCAGGCCCCGTCATTCTGAGGCCGCAGGCCGAAGAATCCAATCTTTCAAAACAGGATCCTTCGCCTTCGGCTCAGGATGACGGAAGGCAGGATCCTTCGCCTTCGGCTCAGGATGACGGACCTTCGACTCAGACGGACCTTCGGCTCAGGGTGACGGTTATTCCGCGTCAGGCGGCGAGAACGCGTCGTCGTCCGACATCTCGGGGAGTTCGCCGTAATCGAAATCCTGTTCGGCCTGGACTTGCTGGCCGGAACTGAATCCGCGTTTTGAGTCCTGGCTTTGCTTGTCCTTGTTGGCGCGGACTTCGGCCTTCGACCGGTAAAGGACACGCAGGGGGCCGTTGCCGTAACCGAGCATCTCGCGGAAACGCTTCGTGATGTAACGCTTGTACGATTCCTGGATCTCGTTGGCCACGTTGCAAAAGATGACCACCGTTGGCGGCCGCGTTCGGACTTGAGTCGCGAAATAAAACTTTGGACGCTTGCTGTACTTGCGGATCAGGGCCGGCGTGTGCTCGTAGACAATCGTGCGCAGGGCGTCATTGAGTTTGCGGGTCTCGACGCGGCGGTCGTAATCCTCTGCCAGCCCCTCGACCACGTTCATGATCTGGTGGACGCGCTGGTTCTCAAGACAAGATACAAACAGCACCGGAACGTGCTGCAGCAACTTCAACTTGATTTTGAGGTCGCGCTCATAATCCCGGGCCGAGTTGGAGTTCTTGTCCGGAACCAGATCCCACTTGTTGACGATGATCGCGACGGGCTTGAACTGCGACGCGGCAAGATCCGCCAGACGCGCGTCCTGATCCGTCAGGTTTTCCTTGGCATCGATGACGAGCAGTACGATATCCGCGCGCTCGATCGCCTGAAGGCTGCGCATGACGCTGAGGCCCTCGACCTTGTCGTGGATTTTTGAGCGGCGGCGGATCCCTGCCGTGTCAACAATCACGTAATCCTTCTTGTTGAACGTCAACGCGGTATCGATCGAATCGCGCGTCGTGCCGGCAACTTCACTGACCACGGAACGTTCCTCGCCCGTCAGGCGATTGAGGATCGATGATTTTCCGGCGTTGGGCCGTCCGATCAGCGCGATGCGCGGCGCGCCCTGCGAGAGGCGCGCGTCGCCTTTTGGCGCGATGGCGGCGAGTTTTTCCTGGATGGTATCCAGCAAGATGTCGACCTGGCGCCCGTGGGCAGCCGATACCGTCAACACATCCGTGACGCCAAGTTCATAAAACTCAAACGCCGCGGAACGCTGTTCCGGTCCGTCAATCTTGTTGGCGACGAAGATGACTTGCTTGCCGAGGCGATCGAGGTAACGCGCCAGTTCATGGTCGTGCTGGTGAACACCACTCTTGCCGTCAAGCAACAACACCACAACGTCGGCTTCCTTGATCGCGGCCTCGGTCTGCGTCCATACGAGATTCTCGCTGAACGGCTGGTAATAAACGCCCTCTGTCTCGAAACCGCCGGTATCAATCAGGGTAAAACCGTTTTCACGGTCATCGTCGAACCAGACAATGCCGTAAAGACGGTCGCGCGTGACTCCAGGCCGGTCATCAACGATCGCTGTCCGCGTCCGGGTCAAGCGGTTGAACAAGGTCGACTTGCCGACATTGGGGCGGCCTACGATGGCAACGGTTCCACGAATCATGAATGGGCCTCACATTTCCTTGCGTACTTGCCCGGCGCCTGCGTACTTGCGCAGCGCGATGGCGGCAGCGGCCTGGGCCGCGCTCTTTTTTGTGTTGCCGGACCCGCGTCCCATTTCGACGCCCTGGATGGTCACGGCGACGGTAAACATCCGCGCGTGTTGCGGACCGGATTCGTCGAGCACGACATAATCCGGCCGCTCTTTGAGCCTTCCCTGCACGACCTCCTGCAACTCCGTCTTGAAGTCGCGCGCGATCAAATGGTCAAGCGGGCCCTCGAGCTCCTCCTGAAAAAGCCGGTCCACCACGAACCTGGCCGCGTCAAAACCACCATCCAGATAGACGGCGCCCAACACGGCCTCGAGGGCGTCGGCAAGGATCGAGTCCTGATCACTCAGGCCCGCCTTGCGTTCACCGCGACCAAGCCGGATCGCGTCGCCAAGATGGATGCGGCGCGCGACACCGGCCAGAAAACCTTCATTCACGAGGGCTGCCCGGATCCGGGACAGGTCCCCTTCCTTGAACTGCTCGGCCCGCGCGTGGAGGCGCGTGCTGATGCCGAGGCTGAGCACGGCGTCGCCGAGAAACTCGAGACGCTCGTTCCACTTGGCGCCCGAAGACGCCGACGCGTGCGTCAACGCCTCATCGAGGATCTCCGGCCTCTTGAACTCGTAGCCGAGCGATTTTTGGAGCAACGCGTTCACCGGGCAACAGGCCTCGGGCGGCTGCCGATGAACCCGCCGCCGAGGACGCGGTCACCCTGATAGAAGACCGCTGCCTGGCCCGGAGTCACCCACTTCGCCTGAGCCGCCAGAAGGACGCGCCACGCGCCCGTATCTGTCTTTTCAACCCGGCAGGCGATCGGAGCCGC
>RGVZ01000297.1 GCA_010029825.1 bacterium
GCGCGGTGATTGGAATGGTAAGCCACACGGCGACGCGTCACGCGGGGGTGTGGCGCGGAGGCTAGGGACAACGCGAGCGACACAGAAGGAGACGGGCGGAGATGCACGGGAGACGTGACTACGCAACCCATAGGAACCAAACGACGGGTGCGGAGGCGTCGGCGCTCTTGCGACGCGTGCGCGGGTGGATCTATTCGGTGGAAACGAAAAAGTGCTTGTCGACGGGCTGCGGCTGTCCCACGGAGTGGGAGGAGATGAGCGAACAGCACGACAGCCAGGAAGTCGTCGATGATGCGTCGTGGCGCATCTACGAGAGCATGGAAGGCACGATGCTGCGGGTCCACCACAGCAGCGGCCGGTGGCACGTGAGCACGAACCGCAAGTTGAACGCGTATCAATCGCGATGGTCCTCGCCTCGAACCTTTGGCGACCAGATGGAAGCCGTCCTGCGTCACCTGTTGGAAACGCAAGAGGATGATGGAACGGCGCCGAACTTGCACACCATGTCGTCGTTCCTCGAATCGTTGGACCCATCGCACGTCTACTGCTTCATCTTGCGCAACGAGGAGAGCAATCGCATCCAGTGCACGGTGCCCGAGGCGTGGGCGGACAAGTTGGTTTACGTCGGACACCATCCATTGGGTGCGCCGCCTGCGTTCGAGGCGTGGACATTTGCCGAGGACGACAACGAGCGACAGGCGCATGCGCTCTTGTCCAAGCTGTCCACGCTGCGCCGACAAACGGTGGAAGGCACGTGGCGGGAGGTGCACGCGCTGGTGGTCAAGGTGTTTTCCGACGCCTACCGCGAGGCGGTGCGCGTGCGCGGTGCGCATCCGAACATTCGGGTGCGCTACTTGGAGGTGCGCGCGGATGCGGAGTTGCGGGAGGCCTTGATCCGATACTTTCCCTTTTACCGACCCATCTTTGACGAGGTGGAGCACGCCCTGCACCACGCGACGCTCTATCTGCACGGCGCTTACGTGACGCGCTACATCCGGAACGACCGGGCGGTGCTGCCGCGGGACGAGTTTGTCTTTGTGAAAAAGGTGCACGAGCACTACCTGCAAGACCGCGAGAAGAACCGCATCTACCCGCAAACGATTCGGACCATTCTCGAAGCCCTTCCGCCCGCGCAACTGCACCGCGTCCTCAAGAGCGTGCAGGAGCACGGCGCGTCGACGCCGCGCGACGGTCGCTTTGCACGGGAGGAGGAGCGCGCACGCGACGATCGGTATCACGCACGCGATGCACGTGATGCACGCGATGCGCGTGACGAGGAGCATCGACCGCCGCGTGATGGCCGGTCGTCACGCGACTACCGACCGCGTGAGGAGCGTCACCACCACCACCGACCGCGCTACTACGAGCGGCCGCGCGAGGAGCAGCGCTACGCCCCGCCGCGACGCGAGGTCATGGCGCGCGACTTTTTGCCGCGCTCGCTGGAGCCGCCATCGCCGTCCGTCGTGACGTGGGCGTCCGTGGTCCGCCCCGCACCCGAAACGGTCACCTGAGGTATTACCGTATCTTGCCATATTTGTATTTGCTTTCTTTTTCGCTCCGGAAAAGGAAAGGACAGCGACCAACAGATGAGTTTGAAGCGCGACTTGCAAGACCAGAACCAGGCTGCCAGGAGAGCGAGGATAGAAAAAAATGTCAAGCAGGTCATGGGCATGACGACCGTTGCGGCCATGGACTGCGACGACATTTTGAACGAACTCATCATGTGGGACTACGATAACGCAGGTGAGGGCCTGACACCAATCGGGCTATTGCACATTGATCAACAGGTGGCGGCGCGTGTGCGACAACTGGTCGACGAGTATTTGCAGAGATGCATTCCGGAGTTCAATGAGACGACGTGTTTCGAACTTCTGAGCCGCATCTTCAGAGCCATGCGTAGTGATCATTTCGACGGACCTCTTGCCTACTTGATGCAGCAGGTCGCACGTCGCGTTCCTGTTCGTGAATTTCCCAACCCCCAGATGCAGACGTTGCTGATGACGCTTCTGAATCTCTCCCCGACGAATATTCTGAGCATGCTGAGTAATCCAAAGGGCGTGTACGGATCGCGACCGACCGAGAACAGTGCTCGACTCGTCGAAGAGTTCAGTGCGGAGAACGGTCATTTCCGTGAAGGAGCAAAGCTTCAGGTGCAAGATATTCCAAAGCCTTCACAACAGCAGCGCCAGCAAGCGCAAGGCGGCGGTGGTGCTGCAAAGCGGGCGCGAACGATGAAAAATGCTCCGTTTGACGAGGTAGAACCGCTCTGGGTTCCTGCTCCACAGCAGAAACCAGCGGCACAACAGGCGCCACCTCTGGTTCTGCAAGGAGCACCTCAAGCATCCGGTGGTGGAGGCGCGGCTACCGGTGCCCAAGGACGTCGTGCACAGCAACGTCCACAGCAACAGAAGCAGCAGAAACAGCAGAAGCAGCAACGAGCGTAAAAGCTGACACGGCCTGTCACGCCTTTTTTCTGCGGGAAAGCAAACGAAACGAAAGGACGTGGAAGCGCTGCTGCTACAACAGACAGACAGATGGATTTGAGTGCGCAGATGCAACAGCAACGCAGATTCCAACAGAACCAAAAGATGCAAGCACGGGTGAAGCGCAGCAAAGGCATGTCGGCCGTTCATTTCATGTCTTGTGATGAAATCCTGGACGAACTCATCATGTGGGATTACGAGCACAGGTGCTTGGGAAGCCACACGATGGACGTGACGGGTGCCACGCTGCCGCACCGCGTCCGCATGCTCATTCAAGAGTATCTGGAGCAGTGCGTGCCGGACGAGGCGGCCTTTTTCCAACTCGTTATCTACGTCTTGAAACACGTGCGCAATCCATTGGGCGCACCGCTGTCCTATTTGATCCGACAGGCAACTTTGCAAACGACGTTTCACGACGACATCTTCAAAACGTTGAGCATCTTTGAAAACCCGATCAATGTCACACCGGACTTTGTGGTCAAACTCATTCGCGGCGTCAACCGCCTGACCGGTGATGCCAACAGTGAGCGACTCGTACAGGAGTTCGACAAGGCAAACGGATCCTTCCAGAAAGATCAGCATCGACCCGCGCAAGGCGGTGGTGGCGGCGCACGAGGAGGCGCGTCAACGGAATGTCCACCGTTTGAGGAGGTCGAACCGCTCTGGGTTCCTCGAGAAGCGCCACCGCCACTCGTCCTCCAACAAGCATCCAGTGGTGCGCGTGCATCGCATCAGCAGCAGCAAAAGCAGCAGCAGCCGAAGCAAAAGAGTAGTGGCACGTAAGCAACACGAACGACGGAAAGACGCAAATCGGAAACTGATTTGCGTCGCTCGTCTTTTGCAAGACAAGGACGCCATTTCTCTCTCTAGATCCCATGACCAGAATCCTGAAAATGTTCAACTCGGCGACGGGAGATCAGGGACAAGTGGTACAACAACCACTCCATTCCAGAAAGCGTGTTGCGTGTCAAGTGTTGGACATGCAAAAGCGAACTCACGATCGACTACAGCAATCGTAGAGATGTTGGCCTGAACGGAAGAAAGGCACAAGCCAACATTGTAGAGTTTGGCAAGGATTTGCATTTCGGGATCGAGGATGTGCTCTACTGCCCCTACGACATTACGCAACTCAACGACGAACAGAACGCGCCTTCTGATCGTTCCTGAGCCATCAGAGGACGGTTTCGTATTCTCGTATGCGTTCATAACGCGTTCATACGCGTCCATACGCGTTCATACGCGTCCATACGCGTTCGCGCGCACAACTTCGTGGCGTGTGTGCATGGAAAGAAAAGCAAAGGGAAAATGTCGCTGGTGCGTCAGTTGCAAGAGCAACGACGAGAAGCGCAACGAGCCAAACGAGCCAAGACACACACAGTCGTGCGCACGGAGAAGGACCAGAGAGATGAGTGCGAACGTCTCCTTCACAGAATCCTCGAAAGGGTTAACATGGGATTGGAACCGAATTTTGCCGACATGAGACGTTTCAAGCAAGAGTGCATCGACGTATTCGGCGACAAAAAAATAGAGTGGCTGGAAAAAATCCTGGAGGCAGTAAGAACATCGGATAAACCTGTTGACCATTCTTTGCAAAGCGTATTGCGAGACCTGCTACCAAGCATGCAAGGGAAGCATTTCACAGGACAAGAGTTCCGACGACTGATAAAGACACTTCGAGATGCTCTTCGCGAGGACCCAAACGAACTCCAAACGCTTAACTTTCTGAAGCGATATGCTGGAGCTCTGCAGATGATGAAACAGGACTCCCAGCAACAGGGCACACCGTCGTCCTCTGCGGCGTCATCGGATGGGGTCCGGCAGCGCCTGCCTCTTCCTCATCGTGAGCGTGTGTGCTACGCTTGATGTTGCTGCTGCTGCTTCTGGT
>RGVZ01000298.1 GCA_010029825.1 bacterium
GCCTGCGCCTGCGCCTGCGCCCGCACCCGACATGACCGGCAGAAACAGCTGGTCGGCTGCTGGCCCGACCCATCCGGGCGCTCCCGCTCCACGCAACACCACCACGGTCGCCCCTGCCGGCAGCCCGCGCACTCCCTGGAGGGATTCCACTAGACGCGGCGACAGCGCCATATCCGGCCCGACCACCACCAGCAGCGGCCCCGGCATATGCTGTAAGAGCCCCAGCAGACACGACCACTCCCGCCCACCGGGTGCGCGCCACACCTGCGTCCATGATGGATCCGCCGCCAGCGCAGCCGACACCGCCCCCGACCGCCCCGCCACTAGAATCCGCGTTACGTAGGCACCCAACATAAACTCTGTGGGCAGCCACGGCGCAGCGGCATCGGGCATCTGCCAGACCGCCACGAGCTTTCCCTGAATCATTCCTGTCCATTCCTCCAGACGCACTGTCGGTGCCCCGCTCATTACTCCGCACCGGCCTTTTCGCTGCCGCCATTAGACGCACCAATGAACACTCTTGCTGTCGCACCAGTCGCAGCTCTCATAACCACACTCCTTGTGCTGGATGGTATTTATCTAACCGCAACGGCCCCCACGAGCCGTGCCGTCATCGCCGCGGTCCAGGGCAGCCCCCTACAGATTCGCTGGCCCGCTGCTGCCGCTGTCTACGCGCTTATTGCCGCTGCGGTCTGGTTCTTTGCAGTTGCTCCTGCCGCCGGCTCCCCCGCCGTTGCCGCCGGACGCGGTGCCGCCATCGGTGCTGCAATGTATGGCCTCTATGACCTGACGAACTACGCCACGCTCAGCCGCTATCCTCTAGCCTTTGCGCTCCAGGATATCGTATGGGGAACCGTGTTGTGTGCGACAGTTGCCGCTGCGACTGTTGCCATCGCAAAAGTGACAGCTATCTAATCCCGGTACGATGACATGTAATGACTGATCTTACAATTACGATAAGCTCATGGCTCGACGGGCATATGATGCTTATTGACGATGTAGGTGTACTATTCTTCTTGGAAAAGAGGAGTCATCGCCCCGTCCATTGTATTAGTGGCCCAATGTGCTCTATTCTATTTAACGCACTGTCAAACGATACACCTCAGATTACTACGCGCGATACCCACCCTAATATATTTGAGATGCTCTTTAATAATTGGGATTATTTCTATGATCTAGCATGCGCGTATTCGGATGAACAAATCCACGCGTTTACTATGTTTGAAAGGCTGGGTTGGAGGACTACGTCGCCCGCCCCAAGTCCCACACCGCATTCATGTCCATCCACGATCCCGTCGTCAACTCCGGCACCTGGCGATAGCCATTGTCTAGCAGAAACTTCCGCACATCCCACAACAGATACTTGAGCTTGATGGCCGGTCCGTAGGTTCGCCAGGTCTCCAGCAGAGCCATCGTCATCGCCCCGCATGGCCGCCCCTCCTTATTCACCGTGTCCGCCGCCGTCTCCGTGTCACGGCAACCGCTCAGGAACAGCACCTGACCGGCTGTCTTGCTATACTTTTGGTCCTCCGTGTAAGTCATTGTCCCCGCTGCCGGCGCCTGCCACTTGTAGCGCAGATCCACCGCTGTGCCGCTGTGGCAACAGTCCAGCACCACCAGACACTTACAGCCCTCGGGAAGACGCTCTGCCAACGCTGCCCGCAGCTCGTCGTCGGTCAGTGTCTCCAGCGTCCGCCCGTTAAGTGGATAGAGACAACTATCACGGCCGCTCACCTCGTCACCGTTTGTGTCGCGTACCAGACCACCGTGACCAGCAAAATGGAAGAGCACATTCTCTCCTGCCTTCAGCCCGCTAACGAGCCAGCCAATCGCTGCCAGGATATTCGCCTTCGTCGGTTTTTCGGGTGTATTGTCGGTAATGAGCCGATACTCTTTACAAGCAGGAAAGAACGCCCGCGTCTGTCCCGCCATGTTGGTTGCGTCGTTAATACAGCCGGCGAGCTCGTAGGGGGTGCCCGTGTAATTGATACCTACCGTTAGAACCCTGGTGAGCCCACCTGTTTTGACCGCGACCGCCGCTGCTGCCGCCTGTGCGTCGGTCAGCTGTTTTTGTGCCGCTTGAAGGGCAGACTGTGCTGCTGCTACGGCTCTCTCAGCTGCCCGCCGTTGTGCCATCGTTCGCGCCCGTCGTAACTGGAGATTTGCCGCAGCTAGCTCCGCCGTGTGTCGTGCTACGAGTGCTTGTGCCGCTGCGACTGCGTCGGCCATCTCTCTAATGAGAGAAAACAAAAGGTGAATCGCCCCCCTGTCTGCCTGCCGACGCCCACAATAACGATGAATCGCAAATCCGTATATGACCCCGTCCTGCTCAGTCTTCTAGAAGGAGTCTCTCAGCCCCAGACCAAACGCGAGCTCGGGCGCGCACTAGACACCTACCTCAAGGCCACTTCTGCAGAGACATGGGAACCATGGTCTCATACCAAGTATATCACAGTTACAGAGCCGATCTCTATGCTAACAGGCCTGGAGATCGGCACGCGCTATGCGTTCTTTGAAGATGGAATTACCACCCATCCGTGGTGGGACTTTGTGACACTGGTACACCGGCGGTGGTGGCGGGGTTGGGCCCCTCCTCTCAAATGAACGGATCATAGGCCCACTGAAGCAGCGCCTGTCGCTCACGCGGGTAGCAGCCCACGTCTCCACGCCGACAGCCAGCCCGCACCGACCCCGCGTGTCGCCGGAATGCCCGCCACCGTCGTATCTGTATCACATCCACTACTGGCAGCCGTCGCCCCATCCAGTAACGGCAGTACCATTGGAACCAGCCCCGCTCATCGGGATTCACGGCAGGATCCTTGAGCACGCCGCCGAAGTTATCGCGTGCCGGCGGGTGTCTAGAAGGCCCCCACCCGTTCTCCCGCCACACCGACAGTGGCTGTCGCGACCGCACCCCGAACAGATTACAGCGCGCCGCATCTGGTCCCTCGGGCGACAGCCGGCCCGTCGCAAGCCCTCCCACAAACCACTCCGCGGGAAACTCCGCGACGCAGTCATTCAAGTACTTTCCCTCAAATACGCCGAGCATTAGCATCTCACCGGGTGTCAGCTCCGGTTCAAATCCTGTCTCCGGATCTAGCGCACCCGGCTCCGCCTCCAGCACGTAGGAGTAGCCGCGTCGCAACGCCATGCCTCCCGCTCCACGCACGCGGTCGCCCCGTCGGAAGGCCGCTAGAGGTCGCCCCCGCACCGCCAAAATTTGACGCAGTTCGGCAACAGTTCGTGGTGCTCGGTCTCCAGACATGCCACCGACGCCGCCAACTCCTACTGAAATCGCCGCTTTCATCGCATCTCTGAGTCCTAAAGACCGGCTCATTCACGAACTGGCCGCCGAGATGCTCAAGACGCGCTACCGGCCAGAACGGACGAACGCCTGGGCCGCATGGAAGCGACAGCTCCGATGACCCGTGTCCAGCCCGCCGTGGGGCAGCCGCCCAGAGCCTTTTTGACCCATGCGCGAACATCAGTGTTGCTTGAAAGAGCGGCAGCCTCCTCTATCGTAAACCATCCCGCGGCGGTGTGTTCGCGCTCTGCTAGAGTCACCGGGCCCGCATTTTCGGCCATAACACCGACCCAGTAGGGACGCTTCCCGAATCGCAGGGAGTCGCCCACAATCTGATAGTCGCGCCCGACTTCGTAGCCGGTCTCTTCAGCGGTCTCCCGGACAGCAGTTCGAAGCGGTGAACCACGGTCGGTCTCTTCGGGATGACCCTTGGAGAAGCTCCAGACACCGGTTTCACGGCCGAGCAGCAGAAGCACCCGGAGGCCGCCGCCCGAGTCCAGTCGTACCAGAATAACACCCGCACCGACATATCTTTTTGCCGGGGCCGGAGTCTGTGAGGAGGCAGAGTGAGATTGATTAGTCATCTAATCGTTCTGCAGATCTTATTGACCCGCCCTGCCGCGGCCCCCAGTCAGCGTCACCACTGCGTTCAACTTTTGCTGCCCCCCCTAGTAGAGCATGGAGCCAGTACGCACCTCTGAAAAGGGTGTCTATGTGGGCAAGTCTCGCTGCGTTGGCCTGAAGTGCGGCCCCGTGGTGCCGGGCACTGCGCCGAAGCGCTATACCGCCGTCCAGTGCGATAAGGCCTGCGCAGAAGGCAGCAATCTGTGTGTTACGTGTATGCGTCAGGAGGCTGCCAACCTGGCAAACGCCGCCTCTAAAAAGTTCCACGGTCGCTACGGTGCGCCCCCCGTCGCCTGGTCGCATATCGAGGGGTCTGAGTGGAATCTGGCGCTGCTGGCGAAGGAGGCCGGTGCCAGCGCAGGTGCCAAGAAATCCGTGGCAAAGCGCGCTGTTTCTGCTGCGACAGAGGCCGCTGCCGCTACCAGCG
>RGVZ01000299.1 GCA_010029825.1 bacterium
CAGTTCCACCCCGAGGTCACGAAAGAACTCATGGACGAGTGGCTTCGTGTGGGCGGGGATGAACTCACGGGCACGCTCGACGCGGCTGAGTTCCGCCGCCAGTGGGACGAAAAGGGTCAGTACGCGCAGGCGCACGGGCGCGAGCTCATCGATTGGTTCCTGACCGTGGAGCCTGTTGCTCCTGTTTCCGCGTAGTTCAAACGATTCGCGGCTTTGACCATTGGGCTCACCAGGTCTCTGGATAAGCCAAAAAAGTTTCGCCAGCACCACAAAGCTCGCAGGTAGTCGCACGCTTGCCAAATTCGTCGAAATGTCGAGTTTCACCGCCGCACGAACGACAATCAATGATCGCTGCACCACCTTGGGCAACCGAATCGGTTGCGTCTGGAGTGGCTCGAATCTGATGCCCGCAAACGCGGCAGAAGTTAGCTACCTGTCCATCCGCGTAACAAACTGGACAGTCAAACTTTTCGATAAGTGACTTCGAGCAGTGGCTACAAAAATTACCGCGCACTACGACGACGTTGCAGTGCGGACATGTCTTGAAGTTGTCGATCAAAGGTCCGCCACAATGATGACAAAAGGAACCGATGACGTCAGTTCGTCGACAATCTGAACAAATCATCACGACCCCGAGCTTCTCCTATCCAAACAATTAGTTGTAGTCCTCGGCATATACAGCGACATCCATAGACGCGGGGCAGCCCCAATGATCAAATGCCTGTTGACCGTAGTTGCTCGCCGCCACCACGGACACAATCGAGCCGTCTGCGTTTGGAATCACGTGGACATAGACGTAGTCACCGCCAGAGGTAGGAGCATAGAGTTCCCAATATCCTTCGACGGGCGGACTTGTCGGCGAGGAGCTCAGGAACCAATTCGCTTGATTCCATTGTGTTGCGTTTGAGCTTGGGCAATATGCATAGATTGCCGAAGTTACAGCCTCCACGACAGTCGTTGCGGTGGGCAACGAAGCTTGCGCCTCAGCTGCATCGGCGGCCGCCTGTGCCGCCGCTTCGTCTGCGGCGGCTTGCTTTGCTTGCGCATCAGCAATTGCCTGCTCTTGGGATTGAGAAGTTGATTCGCCCGACGTAAAGACATTGCCCTTCCCATTCGCAAAAAAGGCAAAGGCCACAATGACTACGATGACGATCGATATGACCCAGCCGATGGCTCCACCGCTTTTCTTTTGTGAGGGCTCATACGTTGGGTACCCGCCTTGCTGCGAGCTCGGTGTGGCAAGGTCTGATGTTTTCAGTCGCGCACCACATTTGCCGCAGAACGTTCCGGACTCATTTTCCGCATCGCAATTTTGACACTTCATAACCTGTCCTCGTCTTTCTATGAGTTCGCAACCTGCGGCTGAATGCAATGGGCGCAATATGCCCCGTCTTCCCCAGCCCTTGGAATGGCTTCGCGGCCGCCACAACTTGGGCATACGTCGTCGACCATCACAATCCGATCGAATTGCTCAAAGCACGCGAGGCACACAACCCATTTGTTTTTTCTTAGCGCGGGCGACAACCGACTTTTACCGCACGAAGGACAAGCCCCCGTGGCGACAGGGTCATTGGTACGTTTTTCATCAGCAGACATGCCGCACGATCGGCAGAATCTACCTGTTTGGTTATCTGCTCCGCAATGGACGCAAACTCGAGCCCCCAGAGATTCCCCACAGAGATGACAAAAATGACTGTTGAGAACTTCTTTCAAGCATGAAGAGCAAATTGTTGTTGTGTGATCAATGGCGGATCCGCACTTCGAACAAAAAGCATCATTCTGGTCGTGGGCGCCACATTTTCCACACGTCATGAGATTCCATTCATATTCCAACACGACATCAGAACGTTAATTCATCAGGTTGTACCAAAAGTACCCGCATAATTGTCTTGTTCAAAGTTAAGTGTGTGCCGTTGTCGCGATAAGTCGATGACGCGAGCACCACCAGATCGCATACGGTGAAGGAAATGACCTCATGGCGTTTTGTCGTAGCTGCGGTGCCTCGGATCAAGATGAAAAGTTTTGTTCAGAATGCGGAAAGCCGACTGGGAACCAAACTGTAGGTACGAAAAGTAGTCCGACCAAACCACCCGCTCCAAAACGAGAATCACCCAAGAGCACGTCAAGAAGTTCGGCAAATGTCTGCCCCGAGTGCAAATCTGCCGACGCTGTGCAACGAGCTGCAACCGTCATCGATGGAGGAAATTCAACCACTCAGGGGTCTGCCCTCAGCATCCCCATCAATGGTGGTCAATGGACCACAACGGCCTTTGCTTCTGCAAGCACGTCGAATTTGGCTAGTCGACTCTCGCCTTATTCGATGCCCAGAGCGCGACTCTGGCCATGGATTCTCCTCTTCACCGGCCTGATTGCATGGTTTGGGGGTAAGTGGGCGTTCGAGAGCATTTTTGCGTCCGGGGGCTATCACTACTTCGGCCCGGATTACGGTGAGATGCTGTTGTCGGCGATGGCGTTGGGTATTTCGCTCGCGGTTGGATTAATCCCTGCAATACTTCTGGGTCTTCTTATGCGAGCCATCGGAAACGCGACGTGGCTTTCAAATGCTCGCGCGAATTGGGGGCCCCGAGCCTCTCGCGTTTACAACGCTTATTACTGCTTCCGTGATGACACGATGTTCGACAGCGGCAATCACGGTCGACCTGAGCAATTCGTTTTCGACGCATTCAGCTAGAGCGAGCGCAGAATGCATGCGCAAGACCAACGTCACGTATTTGAACTGCCGTTGAAACCCCTAATTGGGCGAAAGGTCAATTGCCGTTATCGTCGCGGTGGCTAAGTCGTCTCGCGCCGCTTCATCGTGAAGTACCGGATCTCCTGGTATTCCTCGAGACCTTCGGCTCCGCCCTCGCGACCCGTACCCGAGGCCTTGACGCCACCGAACGGCGCGGCGATGTTAGAGAGCAGCCCGTTGTTGATTCCGACCATGCCGGTTTCAAGCGCCTCCGCCACGTTGATGGCACGGTCAAGGTTTTCGGTGAAGACGAACGCAGCGAGTCCGAACTCGGTGTCGTTGGCCCGCTCGATGACCTCGGCCTGGGTCTTGAAGCGCATGATCGACGCAACCGGTCCGAAGATCTCGGTCACGGCGATATCCGCGTTCGCCGGCACGTTATCGAGCACGGTCGGTTCGAAGTAGCTGCCGGGTTGGTCGGGTGACTTGCCGCCGGTGCGCAGCGTTGCGCCCTTCGCGACGGCATCATCAACGAGTGCTTGAAGGCGGGCGACAGCGCGGTCATCCACCACCGGACCGAGCGTGACCTCTTTGTTCATTGGGTGACCGAGCTTGTGAGCGGCCATCGCCTTAGTGAAGCCCTCGATGAACGCGTCCGCGATGCCTTCTTGCACGAACATGCGGTTGGCCGCGACGCAGGTCTGTCCGCCGTTGCGCATCTTGGCGAGAATCGCACCTTCGATGGCGCGGTCGAGGTCCGCGTCATCGAACACGATGAGCGGGGCGTTTCCGCCGAGTTCCATCGAGCTCTTGACGATGTTCTTCGCCGCGAGCTCCATGAGCTTGCTTCCGACCGGCGTCGAGCCGGTGAACGAGATCTTGCGCACGCGGTCATCGGCGAGCAGGGTTGCGCTGAATCCGCTCGAGTTCGTCGTGGTGATGACCTGCACGAGGTCCGCGGGCACTCCCGCCTGAATCATGAGGTCGGCGACCACGACGGTGGTGAGCGGGGTGAGGGCAGCGGGTTTCACCACGCACGCGCATCCTGCAGCTAAGGCCGGTGCGATCTTGCGAGTGGCCATCGCCATGGGAAAGTTCCACGGAGCAATGAGCACCGCATTACCGACGGGTGCACGGCGAACCAGGATGGTCGCGTCTCCGGCAGGCGAATCACGGTAGAGACCCTGCGCGCGCAACGCCTCTTCGGCGAACCAGCGCACGTAGTCGGCCGAGTACTGCACTTCGGCGAGACCCTCGGCGAACGGCTTACCCATCTCGCGACAGATGATGTAAGCGAGGGTCTCTTTGTGCTCGATGAGCTTGGCATAGACCGCGTGCAGAATGTCACCGCGGTGGCGCGGGCTGGTCTTGGCCCAGAGCTTGCCAGCGGCATCCGCTTTGGTCAGCGCCTCGAGCGCCTGCTCGGGTGTGTGGTCGGGCAACGAACCGATGACCTCGGTGGTGGCCGGGTCGGTGATGTTGAACGACTTTGCGGCCTTGATCAGGTGCGCCGTGCTGACGCTCTTGAGTGCTTTGTCGCTCGCGGCGAGCAGGTCAGCGTCGGGGGTGAAGTACGACATGGGTTCTCCTTACAGGCCGCCGCGCGCGATGAGCTGCGCTGCGATGACGTTCTTCTGAATTTCGTTGGTGCCTTCGCCC
>RGVZ01000300.1 GCA_010029825.1 bacterium
AGAGAGATATATCTCTCTATATATATACATATCTATTGTGTATGCCACAGTGTAACGTGATGAACTACACCGACCCCACCAGCACCTCGAGTGCTTGCGCCACCTTGGAAAACGCATTCGCATAGCACAATTGCAGCGTCGCACACGCCGTCGGCTGCTCCGCCGCCAGGTCCGGAGATTGAAAGAGGCAGCCCGCGCTCGTGTGCAGCGCCACGACCAAACGGTTGCCTTGCTCATCCAGGCGTCGCACCACGCCGTGGTCGCAGCCGCTGAATTCGGCCAAACCCGTCTTGTGCGCAAACGCCATGGTCGCCTCTTGCAAACAAGGACGCATGTCGTAACCAAAGTTAAAGGAGCAGTCGTCCAGCGGGCTATACACCACCAGATAGCCTAGTTGGTTGATGTACTGATCTGGTACCGTCGTTGGGAAGCCCTGTTCGTGGTATGGCGAGCCGCACACCGCCAGCGGATTCAGCGCTTCGGCATACGCCTGATTCTGGAGCCGTTGCTGCAAAAACGCCTGAGAGGATGGCGACAGCACGTCGTCCGCGCGAATGTCGTTCCACAAGGTGCCGCGCACGCCAAAGATGACCATGAGCAGTTTGCAAACGTCCAGCGCTCCCGCGGTCATCTTGCCCTCCTCCTCGCCAAGCCCGCACGCGGGATCGAGCGGCTGCAAGACAATGGTTTGGAGACCGAGTTCGCGGAACCACTGGTTCGTGCTGGCGAGGTAGTCGTTCTTGAACAACCACTGCAAGAGGACCTGTCCAGCAAACGACGAACTGCGCTCCACCATCTCGGTCAGCAAATACGCCAACGACCACGCAGCAGTGCTGTTCGTCGGCGGCGGTGGGCAATGGGCGTCGTCATACGTCAGCACGGTCGTCAGTTGCAGCACGTTGGCGTCCACGAGGCGCATCATGGCCACGGCAAGTGCGGTTTTGCAGCAGCCAGAGGGGAACGGAAGCATGAAGGACAACTGCGGATCGAGGGGATGCGTGAGCACGTCCTCTGGCGGTACTGGGGCATTCCAAAGCTCGGGGTCGACCCACCTGGCCTCGCGCCACACGAAGAAGCGCACGTCCCGGTTGGCCGTCAGCGTTGCGCGGTCGAGACACACGGCGTACGTGTCGGGAACGTCGCGGTCCCACAAGACGTCCGCGGCGCCGAGAATCTCGTTGCTCGGCGACAGCAGAATGACGGCGAGGTCGATCTGCGGGAGAAACGGCGACGGCTCCGCGAGGCACAACGGCGGGTTCCGCAGCGGGTAGTAGACGAGATTGCTGAACCCGGAGGAGAGCAGCGCATCCTGACAAAGCGTCGCGAGATAAGCCGACACTTGGTCAAACGTGTCTGGGATTGGCGTTTGCGTCGATAGCGAGACGAAAGGGTCGTCGCCACGCGGAGGCGCGGCCTGCACGACGAGCCAGTTGGGATTTTCCGGGTAAAAGGGTGCAATCGTCGAGACGCGAACGATCGGAACGACCGTGACGGCCTCGCGGCGGCCGCACAGCGAGCGTCGCACGGTGAAGCAGCCGCGGAGGACGGCATGGTGCACGTCGCGAAACTGCACGGTGCGGTAAGCGCCCGGCGACAATCGTTGCGCGCGTCCGTCCAAACGCAAGGCGTAGACTTGACGCGTGGTTGTGTTTTGGAGACGCAAAACACCCGGCATGTCGTCCTGTTCTGTGCGTGTATGCGTGTATATCGTGTCTACCATCAGGCACGATATCCTTGTGCTGTTCATGCACTCATGCATTCCGATGTGATCTTTCATGGTATTTCATGATATCGGCATGGTAGTGTTCTTACATCTTGTTAGGCATCGGCCGCTCTCTCGCTGCGCATCTGCATGCTGTGTCCACTGGCTTTCAAATTGTTCAAACGTGCACCGTGGGCGCTTTCGTTTCCGCGACGATACACGTCCCAACCGGACGCTTGCCACCTCGCATCCGTGCGCGCCCCGGAACGTGTGGCACCAGCCTTTGCCTTTGCACCAATCGCTGCTTCGACGGGACCACACTTGCTGCCGATCGACGCAGCCCAGGCCGCCCCGTAAGAGGATCGGCATGACGGCGACGACGACGCGGCATAAGAGGGACACAGCGCCATCGACGCATCTGTGTGTCGGTTGCTGACCATCCACGGTCGGCCGTCCTGACTGAGGTCTTGCGGGCTCTCCAGACCCGAACCCGGTCGGAGAGTGTTGGGCTCCACCTCGTTCTGGCGACCGTAGTAGTTGCCCGGCAGCACACGTAGGTCCATGTAAAAGGGACATTTGGTGAGTTGGTCGATGGACACGTTGCCTTCGATCTGCTCGACGAACGTTCGAAAGGTCATGGAATTGTCAAAGGCCACCGTGAAGGTCTGGTTGTTCGTGTCCAGCAGAAAGTTAAAGGTAATGGTGAGACAGCCGACGGTGATTGTCTTTTTGTACGGTGTCCTGGTCTTGTCGGTGGTGATGGTCAGCGCGTAGGGCGTCTGCACAATCGTGTTTTGGATATTGTCATACTCCATGTTCTGAAAGACGGCGTAGGTCGCCGGCGAGACCGACGTGCAAAAGTCGGCGTAAAACGTGTTGACGTTGTTGAAGCCAATGAGATAGAACGGTGTGTCCGTGTTGAGTCCGTCGGCGCTGCCGGCGAACTTGATGGGCTGGGACACGGGCGCGTAGCGCGTCTCCATCTGGTAGGGCGGGGCCAGCGGTGGCCGTTGGTAGTCGTTCTTGTTGGCGACGGTGATGCGATCGAGTTTGTTCAGCACACCCGTCAGCGCGTCCTTCTCCGTGTCGCAAATGTAGTTCTCGACGCCGCCTTGGATGAGAAAGCACGTGTTGCTGGTCTGCTCCATGATGGGGTAGTAGTTGGTCATGCGGAAACGGTTCTTGGAGTCGTAAAAGATGGGCTGCCGTCCGATGCGGCCGACCAGCGTTCCGTCGGCCCAGTCGAACGTCATTTTGGTCTCGATGCGTCGCCCGATTTGGTCCAAGAGGCCATAGCAAACAGGCTGGTAGGCACCGTCGCGCTCTAGAAAGTGCACGACGAGCGAGTTGAACAGGATGTAGGTGCGCATCCTACCGGAAAACAGGTTGAGAATGGCAGCCTTGTGCTCCCGCAGCCGGTCCGTGTTTTGCACGTAAAACTCGTGGAGATAGGGTTCCGATTTGTAATACAGGTAGACGTTGGTGCCCTTGATGATGTTGTAAATGCGCTGTGCGTTCAAGAGTTGTACGGCAGACACGAGAACGACGGGCGCAGCGGCTGCAATGGTGCCGAAAAAGATGAGCGGAAGGAGACCTTTCGCCTGTGATGGCGATTCGGTGCCTTGAATCAAGGATCCGAGGACCACGTAGTCCGTCGTGCCGGCAAAGTTGTAGTCTAGCACAGTGAGGATGTAATCGCCCGACGCGCTGAGCGAAACGGGCGGTGCGGGTGCAGGCGGTTTGTACGTGACGCTGAACTTGACGTTGCGCACCGCCGAAAAGGTTTGCAGACTGAACGTGTTGATCGACTGCACGAGCAAGACGACGTCTTGCACGTTGATAATGGAGTAATCCGAGTTGGTCGTCATCAGCCGTTATCTCTCTTACTAGTACATGCAACAAAAAGTGCGTGGCAAGGCGGAAAAAATGACCGTTAGCCCGCGGTAAGCGGGTGTAAAGCTTTCTATGATGGGGTCGTTCTTCTCCCGATGCGACGACGCGTGCGACGAGGACACGTTTGTCAAACAACTGACGCTCTGTGTGGATCGCAACCAATGGGCACTGGAGATTCACGAGGACAAGCATCGGCAACTGTGGATCGCGCGTCGGCACGTGCAAGAGGGCGCCATTGTGGCGCGCCGCAAATGCGTCGTGCTGAACTTTTCCGACAAGAAGGAGGCGTGGATCGGCTACGGCCCAGTCCACGACATGATGGTGCTCAAACTTCGAGAAACGAACGGAGACGCCTTTGTCGTGGAAGTCAGTTCCTCGAATCGGACGTGGTTACACCCCAAGCGATCGCTCGGTCCCGGCGACGATTACGCGTCGCACCAGGACCTCCGCCAACTCGCGTCCATTGTTTTTTGGCCGGCAAAGGCGAAGGAATCGTAAATGCATCATGATAAAAAGATTGGACACTGACGACATGGACGATATGCATGGTGTGCATCATTGCACGCATGATATCGTCATTATCGGAGGCGGCGTCGGCGGTCTCTACGTCATGTGGCGCGTCCTACAGGCCTCTCCGCAAACGAACGTCCTTCTCTTGGAATCCGCGGCGCATCTCGGCGGCGTCATGCACACCGTTTACGACACGTCGACGGGTCGTCCGCAA
>RGVZ01000004.1 GCA_010029825.1 bacterium
GCGGCGACGCGTCGCCGCTCTCCGTTCCCTCGTTGTTGTTTTTCTGCGCGTAGAGCAGGCCCTCGTACCCGTTCAGCGCGTCCCGCTGCTTCTGGAATTTCTCGTCCTCCTCCTTGTATTTCTCGGCCTCGCGGATGAGGCGATCGATCTCCTCCTGCGTGAATTTTTGCTTGTCGTTGCTGATCGTCAGCGACTTGCTCACGCCCGACGCGTTCTGCACCGTCGCCGAGACGTTCAGGATGCTGTCCGCCGAGATGTCGTACGTGATCTCGATCTGCGGGACGCCCCGGGGCATCGGCGGGATCCCGTCCAGGTCGAACGAGCCCAGGACGTTATTGTCCGCGCTCCGCTTCCGCTCGCCCTCCAGCACCTTGATCGTGCACCGGGGCTGGTTGTCCGCGGCCGTGCTGAACACCTGCTTCTTCTTGCACGGGATCGTCGTCCCGCGCGGGATCATCACCGTCGCCGCGTCGCCCATCGTCTCGATCCCGATCGACAGCGGCGTCACGTCCAGCAGGAGCAGGTTGCTCGTCTCCTCCGACTCGATCCCGCCCAGGATCGCGGCCTGCACCGTCGCGCCGTACGCCACGCACTCGTCCGGATTGATGCCCGTGTTGGGCTCTTTCCCGAAATACTCTTTCAGCAAAGACTGGATCTTCGGAATCCGCGTGCTCCCGCCTACCAGCAGGATGTCGTCGACCTCGCCCTTGCCGATCCTGGCCTGCGACAGCACGTCGATCACCGGCTCCATCGTCTTGCGAAGGATGTGCCCGACCAGCGCCTCGAACTTGGCTCGTGTCAGCACCGTCAGGAAATCGATCCCTCTGTACAGGCTGTCCACCTCGATCGTCGCGGTCGTTGACGAGCTCAGCGTGCGTTTCGCGCGCTCGCAGGCCATGTGAAGCCGTCGGCGTACTTTCTTGTCCTCCGAGGCATCCACCCGGTTCTTTTTCTTGAACTCGTCCAGACAGTGCTCGACCAGGATCTGGTCGATGTCCTCGCCGCCGAGGTGGACGTCGCCGGCCGTCGCCTTCACCTCAAACACGCCGTCGCACATGTTCAGCAGCGAGACGTCGAACGTCCCGCCCCCGAAATCAAACACCAGGATGTTTCGTTCTTTCTTGTCCTGGCACTTGTCCAGGCCGTACGCGATGGCCGCGGCCGTCGGCTCGTTGATGATGCGCAGGACGTTCAGCCCGGCAATCACACCCGCATCTTTCGTTGCCTGCCGCGCCGCGTCGTTGAAATACGCCGGCACCGTAATCACACAGTCCTTGACCTCCCCGCCGTGGAAAGCCTCCGCGATCGTCTTCATCTTGCCCAGCACCATCGCCGACACCTCCTCCGGACTCAGCTCTTTCCGCTCGCCCTTGTAGGTGACGGCAAAGAAAGGTTTGTTGCTCTTGTCCACGACGTCGCACGACATGTGCCGGATGTCCCTCGCCACCTCCTTGTCGTCGTAGCGCCGGCCGATGAACCGCTTGGCATCAAAGATCGTGTTGGCCGCGTTCACGCTCGACTGGCTCTTGGCCGCCTCGCCCACCAGCCGCTCCTCGGCAAACGCCACCCAGCTCGGCGTCGTGCGGTTGCCCTGGTCGTTCGTAATGATCTCGACACGGTTATTGATCCACGTCCCCACGCAGCTGTAGGTCGTCCCGAGATCGATCCCGATCACACGCTTCTGCTCCGTCGTCATTTTGCGTTTCTCATAGATTTCACCTCATTAGATCAGTTTTTGTGTTTTCGGTCTAAGCGCGTCGCGTCGCTACGAGTAAATGCTGCTGCTCGTCTTTTTGTGGCTGCTGCTGATCGGTTCCGCGTCGCTGCTGCTGGTGTTCCGCGTCGAGTTCTTGTACCTGTACCGGATCCAGCTGCGGCGGGAAAAAGACCCGTGGAAGGCGCTCCGATCGCTGGTTCGGATGGGTGCGTGGATGGGCTACCTGCTCGTGTACCAGCAGCTGGCCAGAAGCCTCGTCCAGGTCAAGAAAGGCGTCTACGACGTCCACTACGTCTACCACGGCCAGCTGTACAAGATCCGGATCCAGCACCAGATCGGATCGCTTCCGACGAGCGTCCTCATGATTACGGATCAGGACTCGGAGAGCGTGACCGACCTCCTGGCACCGTACATGGGACCAAAGAACGATTTCCACGGCCTCGTCTACACGCCCAAGACCTTTGGGCTCCGCGAGGCCACGTTTTTCCTGTCGGACGGCGACACCGCGTCGTTCAGAGAGGACGAGCCGATGCTGTTATGAACGGTTTTTCATCTGGAATAAAAAATGTCGCAAAAACCGGCAGGCGTTCCAGCGGCGGTACCGCGGATCGCTCCACTCCTACTGGAGCAGGCTCTTTGACTGGCGCGTCCTGACAATCAGCCGTCTATACGGAAAGCGTAGCCTTTTTTTTTTTTCTGCTAAAAAAAAATGGAGACGGTCGACCGTGTCTATCGATCGATCTATAAAAAAAAGATCCACCCAGCGGATTTTTGTCGCATCGTGTATCTTTCGCTGCGGGACGATGAGTTGCGCGCCTGCGTCCACCGTCATGGCCTGCCGTACCACGATCGTGAGAGCGCTCTCCGGGAGCTCGTGTTCCGCGGCTTCCGCCGGCATCCGATGGAACCGATCCTAGGCGCCCGACCGTCCGCGTTCTCCGTCACAACTTTCCTCGCTACTTCCTCGATCCTCCGACCCAGAAAAACATACGAGAACTCTTACAAAAAATTTCCTCAGCCCGGTCTCCAAGAGAACCTGCGCGTGCTCTCCGATTTCATGAACGGCTTTTCTTTGATCGATGTCCTGATTTTCCTGACCTACTCCAAAAACTCTTGGGCTCACATAAATCTCTACCTTCTAGAGGGTCTTACGCTCGATAAGTTTTACGGATGGTGCGATCAATGGTTCCGATCACCGCAATATTTCAAATATTTCAATGTCCTCCTCGTGCCCCTGCTCTCCAGCCTTCTCGTCCAGAAAAACGCGATCGCCTGGGCCGCCGTCGATCCGAGTGGTTTCAGGCCGCACCTCGATCTTCTCCTTAATCCGAAAAAAAAAATAGAAAAGATCATGGATGGTCTGATCCGTTTTGCCAATGAGTGGCTCAACGAACAATGCCGGCTCCGGAAATTTACTCTTTCCGAGATCCGCCACATGATGGAGATCCTGGCCACTGAACTGGAGGAGCTCTGCCGCCGGTCGCCTCCGTTGCCCCATGATCTACGGCTCTACCGAGGAGTCCGCACGGATTATCTGGAAATTTTTGGCTACACGGAGAATAGAAAAAGATTCACATACAATCCTTCTTTTTCTTCTGCGACCCTGAACCGGTCGCATGCACGCGCGTATGCCGGTTCAGACTGTTGTTTGTTCGATATCACTGTGCCGGCCGGGAGCCGGATAATCCTCTTGCAGGCCGCTACATTCTACCGCGAGGACTACGAGGTGGTTCTCCCGAGCAATACCAGATTCGAGGTCGTGGCCACCGGGAAAGACGGCGACCGAAAAACCTATGCCCTCCGGTACTGTGGATAGACCATTATCGGCGGTAGGAAAAAAAATCCGCCATCGCTCCCTCCATGCCGCACATCCCCGGGCGGAAAGCCACCTCGTCCCGGATCTCCGCAACGACGGCATCAAACTCCGCTCGCCATGCCAGCCTCTGGTTCATGCGCTCGCGCCGGAGCTCCATCGTCCTTGCCAGCATCCAGTGCTCTTCCCGGTAGTCTCTGAGCGGGTAGCGCGTCCACAGAGTAATGTTGTCGTCGGTTTTCCGGACGAGCTCCAGCAGGGACACCGTGCTAGTCCGATGGAGGTGCAGCGAGCAGAACCGCTGATCCAGGTAGCCGGGACCATCGGCAACCTCCCTCCTCGTGTCGAAGCGCGGGAACCACCGCCACAGGAATCGGAGGACGGTCTCCTGATGTGCCGTCCAGAGGTCTCGGGTTACCGTGCGCGCGAGCAGCGACGGCTTGGGTGACGACGAGACAACGGACGCGAGCCGCACAAAGACCCTCTTTGTCTCTCGGAAACACCGGAAATTGAACGAGTTCCTCTTGCAGAACTCCACCGGCCTCTCCGCGCACCAGATGGCCGTAAACACGCCGACGACCGAGCCGAGCATGTCGCCGTCGACACAGAACGTGTCCCGGATCGATTTCATGATCAGCGCCCGCTCCCGCGCCAGCCTGTATTTCTTGTCGATATAGACCCAGTTCATCGGCTGGTTGCGGTACATCTGGATGATGGCCAGCGCCAGGCACACGGCCGTGGTGGCGCCGTCCCCTCGCCTCGATCGGGAGAAACGATACGCCGGCAGACCCACCTCCACGTCCACGCCGCACCTCGCCAGGAAATCGTAGCCGTGCTCGATCCCCATCTCCCGGAATTTGTCCAGGCACGGCGTCGTCTTGTCGGCACCGAGCACTTTCTCTGGATCGATCCCGCGGCTGAGGAAAAACAGGACGACGGGCTCGAAATTGTGTACGGGCAGGTGGACGAGCGGGAGCTGCCCGTACCGCTGCTCGGACATCAGACGGATCACCCGTCCCGGGCACGTCCTCCCTGTCCGGCCCGCGCGCTGGATCATGGACGAGCGGTCGCACCACTCCTGGACGAGCCGGTGGCCGCCCTGGATGTTCGTCCGGATCCCGCTGTCGATCACGACCTGGAGGCCCGGCAGCGTGACGGCCGTCTCAACCATGTTGGTCGCGAAGCAGATCGTCATGATGTCCGGATCCGCCAGCCGGTCGCGGATCTCCCCGACCTCCTCCTCGCTCATCCCGCCGTGGAGCGTGTGTACCTCGTATCCCTGGTGCTTGGTCGCGTCCGCCAGGCGATCGCACTGCTCGTGGCTCGCCACGAAACACAAGATCTTGGTGCGCTCGCGCTCGGGGAGCGTCATGACCCTCAGTCGCATCACGTGATCGATCTCCTGGATCAGCGCGTACGAGCTCGGGACACGGTCGTACAAGGGTGTGTGGTACGTGATCGCAATCGGGTGTTTCCGTGCCGCGGGCAGGCGAGCCACCACCAGCCCCGGGAAAAAACCGGAGAGCCGCTCCTCGTCGATCAGAGCCGAGAGGAACAGCAGCCGCGGCGGTCTTGCCATCCGCCGCAGGAAACACAGGAGGCTCTCGTACTCTCGGCTGCTCGTGTGCGCCTCGTCCACGATAACGAGCGGCGGCACGCCGCGGGTCATCTGCTCGATCGCCGGTATGGGCGTCAGGAGCCGGAGGCGGCCGTGGCAGGGATGGCGCTTCCGCACGTTCTCGATGGCCATCCTCGTCGGCAGCACCATGATACCGGCCTCATCCCGGAAATGCTCGTAGGCCGTCATTGTCTTGCCCGAGCCCGTCGGCGCCTCGACCGCCATGGCCGCGTGTGTACCGGTCGCGTTATGGAAAATGTCTCTGAGTACAATCATCTGCGGGATCGATAGAGAGAAATAGATCAGCCGTGTTCCAGTCCTGGAGACTCTAAAGAGTGAACACGATTGTTTCAGTTTTTGAATGTTGGAAAAATAAAAGAGTCATGATCGTCCTCAGGGGCTGCGCGGTGCTTCGCGTCTGCCGCTTCTCGGGCGGCTCGCGCGTCCTCCTGGCCGGTGAGAACCACGGCACGCCCGGTGACCCCGTCTCGTTTGTCCGCGCCCTCCGGCATCATTTCCCGGCCGAGCCCATCAGCGTGCTCGTGGAGAGCGCCATGTCGCCGGATACGCGGACAAGCACGCTCGGGTTTGCGAGCCCCGACAGCAACGTCCTCTCGTTCCGCAGGCCGCCGCTCGATGCCTGCCGCTTCCGGGAGCGCTGTGATCACCTGGGCGAGCGCGTCCGCGTCTTTCCTGTCGACCTCCGGCTGAGCTCGTATTTCCTGCCGCTGACCCGCGCCTCCGTCCGCCGCGATGGCGACACCGACCCACAGGTCATGGCCGTCCTCCGTGCCGTCCTGGACGTCGCGGCTTTCCGCAGGGATCGCCTGCGCTACGAGGAGACGATCGCCCGGCGCCTCCGGTATCTGATGCGCTCACTCGAGGCGCTGGAGGACGGCGTCGCCGACCGATGGTGCGCCCTCGCCGCGCGGCGGAACGCCCTGGCCTGCGGCGGGATCATGGAGCTCGAGGCGGCGCTGCGGGTCTTGCGCCTCCTCCCCGCCGGGGGGATCATTGTCGTCTTTTGTGGACGCAACCACGTCGAGGGCCTCGCGGAAATGTTCGAGGACGCCGTCCTCGGATTCCGTCTCGTGGACAGGCCGGTCGTCCTGCGGCCGACGTCCGGCCAGACGATCCGCCTGCCGCTTTCGGCGCTGCGTCGTCTGCACTCGCACTTATAAAAAAAAATAGAGGATAAAGATGGCCGTTTACCAGGAGAACCTCGCAAGGCGCTTCCGAGAACTCTACCCCGGGAACGCCGGATACTCCTACCCCTCGTCCAGGAACGCGCGCCTGCTGACGGTCCTGCCGCCCAGCCCTTTCCGCTTTACCGGCGAGGGCGGAGCGGAGGCGCTCCGGGCGCTGTGCCGCGGTCTCATCCGGCAGGAGTATCACGATCCACGCCTCTTCGCCGCGCTCCAGGCGGTGCTCCAGTGGCTCGTCTGCCTTTCCTCCCGGCAGAACGTCCTGCTAGGCAGGACGAGGCGGCTGTATCAGACGGGGAGCACGCTCCCTTTCGATGAGAACGTCCGCATGATGCTCCTCGGCACGGGCGTGAACGGGTATGTCGGGTGTATCGATGCCGCCGGCCGTATCCCCCTCATGTTCAAGAGCCCCAAAGACAACGAAGCCGCCGTCATGCAGATCCACGAGACGGTGCTGGCCGTGCTCGTCCTGAACCGCCTGCGGTCGTTCACGACCGGCTTCCTCTTTTATTTTGGCGCTTTCACCTCGTCCGCAGGCACGGTCGTCCTGTCTCCCCGGCGGCTGATAAAGTCGGCGGCTCGCCGGCGCGGCCGGAGCTCGTTCCGCTCTGTCCCCGCGAGAGCGCGTCCTGTAGGCAGCGCCATGAAAACGCTGATCGAGCCGCTCCTCGACGCGTCGGGCGCGTGCCGGGGGTATGCGACTTTCAAAAAGAAACTCGTCGACTCGGCCAGCCATTACACGCCCCAGAAAGGCCTGAGCGTCTTCTCCTGGTGGATGCAGATCCTCCTGAATCTCGAGATCGCCCAGGCCGCCGTCTTGTTTACGCACTACGACCTCCATCTGGATAACATCCTGATGCGGCAGGGTGGGCAGAAAAAACGGCTGCGCGTCTACGAGATGTGCTGGGAATTCGATGCCCTCGAATGCGAGCCCGTCCTGATCGATTTCGGACACTCGTGCGCGTGGTATCAGAACCAGTTCCTGGGCGTCCAGGATACGTTTTTCCACGAACTGGGTTATTACGGCTTCCTCATAACGGGGCGCGACATGCTCCATGTCCTGTTTGCGATCAGCCACGAGCTGAGACGCCTGCGCCTGCCGCCCGAGAACGAGATCCGTCGGTTTTTCCGTCATGTCCTCGAGAACTTTTACCGGAGCGACACCGTGTTCTGGTGGGAGGAGGATCGTGGCGTCCGGACCTCCTCGCTGGTCGATTTCCTGAGGCATCGATTTACGGGAGAGTATCGTGGTCCCAATTACGGTTTCAACCAGTCCATGGCCGTGGCCAAGAGCCCGCTGGCCATGATGGATTTCTTGTGGCAGCGCCGGGTGGAGCTGTCCAAGATCCTCGGCGTGCGCCCGTCCGACCTCCCGTTCCGCTGCCTGGTCAGAGAGAAGAGCCTCCCGCCGCTCCCGGCCTCCAGCAGCGCCTGCATCACCGGCCTGTGCGCCGGGACGCTCCCCCTCCCGGCCATCCGGGAGGTGGCCGATTTCCCGCTCCGGCTGTTCCGTCCGAACGTCCTCCGGCCGCCGAGTGCCCAGATCGACCTCACGTTCCTCCAGGAGTGGCTGCGCAAGAAGCAGCCCGAGATGTGCTGCCTTTTTGAGCCGCCGTCGCGCGGCTCCGCGGATGGGTACTACATGAATCGCGATCTGTCCGTCAATCGGAGGGGGATGGAGACATTCCTGGCGGGAAGCCTTTGGGAGCGCTACCTCGCCCACCTCTGCGCGGCTCTCCGTCACATGGCGACCGACTACTCCGAGCGCCGCTACGGCAACCTGCGCCGCGACCTCGCGCAGCACCTGGAGCTGGCACGCTGGCGGGTCACCTGCTTGGGCCTCCTCCACACGCACCGCCGCTGAATCTAAAGAAAAGATCACCCGGGTGAAATGAATGAATAACATTGACATCTTGTGGATCCATAATTTTCTTGTCCGGAAATACAACCTAACGGATGAAGCCAAGACGGAGAGCGAGTACGAGAAATGGAAGACGCTGTACGAGGACGTTTCGGTTCAGGCGTCGCCCGAGCTCCTGGAGGACATCCGGAAAAACATGTCCGAGACGGAAAAGATCCAGGATTCCGAGCAGTTTCATTTCTACCTGATCCACGCGATCCCGATCCTGGACGAGTACAAGGGTCTCCAGAGCCGGCAGTCCAAGATCGATTTCATGTCTTCGCAGGCCGATAACGCAAAAAAAACGGTGAACGAGATGACGATCCGGCAGCGGATGAACGCGCTGCTCAAGGATTATTTCTGGCTCGTCCAGACGTATTTCCCGACCGAGTACAAGAAGAACGACTGGGATAAGATCAGGGTCACCTCGGCGGCGGCCGGCACGGCCGCCGTCAGCAGCCGTTGTCCGGTATGTTCGACGGATTACGATCATTTCATCCTCCACGACAATCATTCCGTCTGCGAGAAATGCGGGTTCGTGGCTGCCACCACGCACAACAGCGTCTCGTACAGGGATATCGACCGTGTCAACATGAGCAGCAAATACACCTACGACCGGCGCTCGCATTTCCGGGACACGATCGCACAGTACCAGGGCAAGCAGAACGCGAGCATCCCGAAGCAGGTCTACGACGACCTCATCCACCAGCTCGTCTCGCACCGCATCGTGCCGGAGGAGCACGCCACGATGCCGAAAGAGGTCGCTTTTGAGAAAGTCACGCGGGAGCACATCCTCATCTTTCTCCGTGAGATCCATCAGACCAAGCACTACGAGGACGTCGTCCTCATCCACCACACGCTCACCGGCCGGCCGGCACCGGACATCAGCCATCTGGAGAACGACCTCATGAACGATTTTAACATCCTGGTCGAGACGTACGACAAGAAATACAAGACCTCCGAGCGCAAGAATTTCATCAACACACAGTACGTCCTCTTTCAGCTCCTCCGTCGTCACCGCTTCCCGTGCAAGAAAGAAGACTTCAACATGCTCAAGACGGTGGATCGCAAGTATTTTCACGACCAGGTCTGCAGCGAGCTCTTTGCCGAGATCGGGTGGTCTTTCACCGCGCTTTTCTGAGCGTGTTTTCTGACAGAGTCGTTATATTGTTGGACTAATGACTCTTGTGCATCCAGAAATAAAATCGGATTGTATAGATATAAATGTCGACTTTTCTGGTACAAGGCATTCCCCAGACGCAGATCTTTCAATCGTATAGCACCGGTGCCAAGGCGTCCGCCACAAATTTCAAAATTGCCGGGACAGATCTCAATCAGATCTTTGCTCCCTACGTATCTCCGAATCCACAGGCATCCGCCACCGGATACAGAGTCGGCGCGACCGATCTGAATCAGATCTCAATCCCGTGACGCTCACCAACGGCACGCTGACGACGTTTCCGACCGGCACACCCGGACAATCGTATTATCTTGCCACTTTCATCAATTCCGCCAGCCCGACCAGTTCCGGTTCCATCACGTTCAACGTGCCGCTGACCAACGTCACCCTCATCGCGGTCGGTGGTGGCGGTGGTGGAAACGGAAATACCGGTGGAACCGGTGGCGCCGGCGGCGATTCCATCCTGGCCGTCCTTTCCGCCGTGGCTCAGAATTCGGTCTTTAACCTGACCCTGGGAAACGGTGGAACGGAGCGGAATGCGGACAGTTCTACCCAACCAACGGACGGAAATTCAACCACTATTTCTGGACCCGCTTTTACTGTGACGGCGACCGCAGGAAATGGTGGAGGCGGCGGTGGCAGCGGTTCCTCGACAGGGACGTTCCAGAGCACACAACCAGGCACGGGTGGAAATAGTGCGGGCGCAAACACCAGCGGTAATAACGCGAGCACGGTATTCACCGGTATCCCGCCTGTCCTTTCCCTCCCCTCCTCTTACGGTGGTGGAGGAGCAGGCGGCACCGATACAGGAGTTACGCCAGGTACTGGTAATGCGGGCAGAGGGGGTCGTGCCGGTGCTTACGGCTCTGGCGGGACGCTCGACAATGGAGGGAGTGATGGATCATCCGCACCGAATCCGCCGTACTCGTTCTACGGAAACGGAGGAGGTGGTGGCGGTGGTGGTCATGACGACGATCCAAGTATTACTGATGGTAACGGGGGAAACGGAGGCGGTGGTATCGCGTACATCTATTTCATCTACTAGCCTTTGTGATTTCTCTCTCGCGATCGACGGGGACAAGCATCGCCTCCTCTATGCGGCCACTCGCCGGGATTACGAGGCTCTGTCGTGAGCGGATCTTGCCGCCTCGATGGCGGCATGGATCTTTTCGCTCTGCCGCGTGCTGCCGTCCTGGAACCAGAACGGAAACACGGCATGGATCAGCGCCTGGACGGCTCCGGCGAGGAACATCCTCGAGAGCGAAAGGCTAAACAGACCGTGACCGACGTACGTCATGCCGACGGCGGTCGGGTGCTGCAGGAAACACTCCATTCCTATCATTCATGGCAAAATAAATTGGAGGAAAACGATCGGGTGATCGCTCGTGTGTTCCTCTAACACCGTCTTGTCCGACGAGAACTCACACCCGTCCAATCCTCTCGTCACAAAACCGTCGATCGCCGTCTTGTCCGCCCCGTGCGCTTCGCCGCCGGACAACAGCCACAATGTCGAGTCCCGGACGGGACGGTTCATATCGCCGCCGAGCAGCAAGGGCACCGGACGGTGCGCCGTCTTTTGCTGCTGCTGCCGTCGCCGCACGACGTCCGTAAAATAGTCCATTTTTTCTTTCACCTGTTGCTTCAGATTGTTTCGCAAGATGATATCCGAGCCGCGAGGCGGGGGTCGTGTCAGGTGGACGTTGAGCACGATCAGGAATTGGTCGCCCCGCCGGAGCAGGACGCCCATCACGTTCCTCGACGCGATCTCTCCTTCCGCGGAGGCAAACACCGTTCCCGGCATGGGAACAGCCTGCTGGACAAGGAACGTGTCCTCTCTGCCCAGCGCTTTCAGGACGCGCGCCTGTCGATCCCGGATCACCCCGAAATCGTTTTTCCTGACGAGGATGCCCAGGTGGCTCTTCCGTCGCTCGCCTCCGAAATCCCCGTTGTATTCCTGGAGGTACAGGCTGTGCGTCTTTCTTGTATCGCCGAGGATCATGTCGACGGTCGCCGGATCCGCCGGGAGCTCCTGGAGGAGGATGATGCCGTAGATACCGGCGAGGATCTCCAGCTTCTCCGTGATCCGAGCGATGCGTGCTATCCGTTGTTCCTGAGGCGGCATCGACGGATCCAGCTCCGGGCTCAGGATGTTCCACGAGGCCGCGAGTATCGTCTCACCTGCAGGCTGTTGTGGCGGCGGCTGCTGCTGCTGCTTCTGTTGCTGCTGCTGCTGCGGCGGCTGCTGCTGCTGCGGTTGTTTCTGTTGCTGTCCAACCGTCGCCTGCCGGCGTTGAAACGCCAAGACGAATTTCCGGAGCGCCTGCCGGCGCTCCTGTCGATCCGTAATCTTTTTCAGGATCGTGTCCCTGAACTGGCTGAACCTGGTGTCGTACACGGCGTCATCGGCTTTGAGCCGACGCCGGATCTCCGGGAGCGGTCGCGGCGCGGCGTCCGGATTCCATCTCTGGAGATAACATAATGCTTGTCTCTTTTGCTCCGTTGCGGCAGCGCCGTAGACGCATGCCTGGAGTTGATCCCACAGCCATTCCCTCACTTTCTCCTTGCTGACCGGTTGTGCTCTCAAACGCTCTTTCTCGTTATCGGCTATCTGGGTAAAAAAGGGGATCGTTCTGAACAGATTATCTTTGGCAGTGTCTCTTTCTTTTCGGTTTCTGGAGGTGACGATGGTGAGGATGTCTCCGATCACGGAGGTCTTTGGCTCGTCCGACCAGCCCCACGATGCTAGAATACCTCGGCGCTTCTCGTTGGCGTCCTCGGCACCGACGGTCGCGTCGCCCAGGCATCGCTGTGCTCTCGAGACCAGGACGTCCACCAGACAGTCTTTCTTTTCGTTGTGGCGAATCAGGAATGTTTGTGTAAAGATCTCATACAGGTCTCTTTCGAAACTGTCGCGACACTGGTCGATGATGTCCCGGATGGGGATGGGCGGCGGCAGGTGGCCGGCTCGTTCAAACACGGGTCTCGCATCCTTGTCTTTCCTGGCGCTCTCGAGGATGAGTTCCCACTGCTTGGTGTGGCGGATCCTGGACGCGTCGAGCTGCTGCAGCCGTCGCCGGATGGCCTGTGGATCTTTGGCCTCGACGGCCTGGAGGAGCGGGTCGAGAAAGAGCTTCAGGTAGGTGTCTTGTTCTTGCCCGGCGATCTGCTTTCGGATCTGCGCAGACACGTCTTTCAGCTCGGTCGACGGCTTCATCGAGAGCGCCTGGAGCAGGAAAGGACGATGGCTTTTCGGCTGCTGTCGGAGGGCGGTAAGGAGGTCGTCGACGGATCGTGTGGCGACGATCTTTGCGAGGGCTTTCGTGTTCTGCGCCACGTCTCTTTTGTCCAGAGAGTTCTGTTCGTAGCGCCGGCGGAGCGCCGCCAGCTCTGCTGCAAGCGCTACGCGCGCCCGACCGTGCCATTCTGGATTCGTGATTCGCTCAATGTACCGCCGCCTCTCCTCCAGCGACGTGATGGACGGCGCGTAGATGAACATGGCCTCCGACAGGTCGGGCGCGGTCTCCATGAGGAAAAAACGCCTGAGGAGGATCTCTTTTCTCCAGCGCTCTCGCACGAAGCCCGGGATCGGGACAGGAATCCGGGGCAGGACGATGTCGTTCTGGCTCCCGGCAATGATCTCTTCCCTATGCTCCTCGATGTACCGCCGGAGCTCGTCATGGGTATCTGGCAGGTTGCGCTCGTGATTCAGGACGGCCGCGATAAAAAACAGGGCTCGGCCGATCAGCTCCTCTGGGAAACGGATGTCTTTTAGGATCTTGGAAGAGAGATCATACACTTTGTTCCTCGAGAGCACTTTTTGTATGCGTTTCGGGATCGTTGTCGTGTCGTAGAAATCTTGATCCGAGATCCTCTCCTGCCAGAGGATCGTCATTGTATTTTTCACATCGATGCCGTCTATTTTCATGACTTGTTTCTGGATCTGTTGGTAACGAGCCTTATCTATCTGCTGCGGATCATGACGGATCGTCTCGTTGATCCTCTCGATCAGGAAATCGAGGTCTTTTCCGGACACGAATTCCAGCGCGGCGGCGACCATTTCCGTCTTGTTGAAATCAAAAAGGTAGTGGTTTTTCTTGATCTCTTTACTGATCTCTTTCTCGATCTTGAGGTCGTAGGAGCGCTGCTCTCTGGGATCACGAAACAGGCGGTTGAAAGTGTTGACAACGGGAAAGATATCCTCTGTCTGTGCGAGACCGAGTTTTGCGTTTTGTTCCATGAATGCGGACACTCTCTTTTCGTAGAGCCCGCGGAGTCTCGTGTAATCACCACGCGCAAAGAGACGCCCGATCAGGGCTGCGAGGAGCTCAATCATGGTGTAGATGCTCGTGTCATGGTGAAACTCGTCAAAGAAAGCGACCGCGTCGGTGTCGTGTCTCCCATCCCGGATCTGCTGGAAAAGATAGGCTCTTTCATGGTCGTACAGGTAGTCGCCGATCATCTTGCGCAGCACGTCGTCCTCCGTCCGCGCTGACAGAGCCGTGATCGATCCGATATATTCTCTCTCGTCCATGATTTCCTGAAAATACGACACGCGGAGATGTTTGTTGGCTTCCAGGGTTTCACGGAGTGTCGGCCGAAGCACAAACGAGCCTTTGAAATTTTTGTAGCAGACCCTCACTCCATCCGTCGCAACGACAAACCTGTTGCTGTCCAGCCGGTGGATCATGTTCCCATCCGGGAGAAAGAAATAACCCATCTCCTCGGTCAGTGTTTTTTTGTTTTCTCTTTTTGCCAGATAATAGATGCCCCAGGGAGGTGTTCCCAAAAAAATTTCATCATCATCTAACAACACGGTCATTCTCGTGTCCTCGGGCAGCTGAAAAACCTTATTGAGAAAAGTGCCGTCAGAGAGGTTGTTGAGACCGCGCTTGTTCTTGACCCGGGGATCGTATCCGTGCTCCAGGAGCCGCCGAAACGTCTCCGGGTCGCCTGCCCTGGCGGCGTGGTGTATCGCCGTGTCGCCCGTGGCCTCGTCGATGCCCCGGATCTCCGATGGATAATTTCTCAGCAGCCGGTTGATCTCGTCTTTTTCTCCGTAGTGGATGAGGACGCCCAGCGGTGACAGCCGGAGCTCTCGGCATCTCTCCAGCAGCCGTCTGGTGTCGTGGAGATCCTCTTTCAGTGTCGGGTAGACGCGCTCCTGGATGAATTCCTGGATCACCCGGACCCGGTAATACGGATCCGGGACTTTTTTCTCGATCTGTTGGATGCTCTGGTATCGAGTGCCTCGGCGGCGCTGCTGTTTGGACAAGAAAACGTTGCGGATCTGTTCTTTCTGGACACGTTCCCGCCAGTTTTCTTGCCAGACATTATCAGCGGTTTCCAGCAGGAAAGCCAGGATCAAGGGGTTATCGGTCATGAAGAGCATCTCCGGGGCAACCCTGGCATGATGTGCCAAGAGCTCGACAACGACCTGTATCTCATTTCCCTTGATCGCGCCCTCGAGCGGTGAGATTTTTGTGCTGTCTTCTCCTATCCCTCGAGCGCCGGTGTCCGGATCGGCTCCGTGAGAGAGCATGGTCTTGATCAGTCTTTTTCTTCCCGGTTTCTCCTTTTCCGGATCACAAATGACGTTCATGAGCAGACTGGTGAGGGCTTGTACATTTTCTCTATTTTTGTTCAGAATCAAGCGTGAGATTTCCTGGTTAGGATCTGCGTCGTAATTTTCCAGAAGATACACCGCCTGTTCGTACATTCTGCCAGCAACCGTCCTTTTTAGTGCGAGCCGAACGTCGGCGCCGTTGGCGATCCAGAAATCGCACCGCGATTTATCCTCATCTCTGAGCGCCGATATGAGCTTCGAGGTCGTCTGATTCGTCCTCTCGTAACGTTCGTCGTCCGACAGACGGGTCGGATCGATCAGCGTTATCAGCACCGAGAGATCGATGGTATTTTCTTGGTAGGCAGAGAGGACGCGCCACAAGAACCGATCGATGTCTCTTTCGCCGGTGACGGCCGCGATCTGGCGGAGGAGCCGGATCCGTCGTTGCCGGACGGTCTGTGATGAGAAAGGATTGATCGTCTGATCGGCCAGCCGGGTCACGTGGTTCGTCACTTCCATGATCGTCTCTGGCGATGCCTGTCGCAGGAGACCCGAGATGATGTCTCTGAGCGTCGGATCCACATCCACATACATTTTTTTTATGGAAAAAAAAAAATGGAGGCGGTCGTGCACAGCAGACGCGTCTCGGCGTGCCGAGACGTGTCCTCACATGTCAAGAAAAATATATCCATCATCATCCATTTCTCTTATAGCAGACACGTCTCGGCCGCGTCCTGAAAGAAAGCTCCATCCGGCGCGGATATGTATCGGTATTCAAAATCTCAGAGAAACAATGGCAGACAGCGATGCCGGGTTGATGTGCTCTGCGTGTACCTCAGCGACCGGCGCTAGGACGATCCTGACCACCGGCAATGGCGCCGCTGCTCTTTTTGGAGCACCAGCGATCGCGTCCCCGCGACGAGATTTTTTTTACAAAAACTGATCGGGTACGCGCACTCTCTCAGACGGAAAGAAAGATACACACACACTGATCTGTCTCTTGTCCCGCAGATGTCCGGTCGTCTCATGCCCACGGGAAAGGATCTCGCCCGCATCCTTTCCGACGCGCTCCCCGAGCCGGTCGTGCACGACGGCGACGATTACCACGAGTTCTGTGAGCGCGGCCGGATGGAGATGGATCGCATCGTGGTCGAGTCCTGGCGCGAGGCTTACCGCTGCTTGTTCCAGACTCGACCGGAGCTTGCCCGGATCGACCGGGAGTACCGCATCGTCTACTCGCCGTCCGTCCACCTCTGCGTCTCGCGCTCCCTCTATGTCTACGGTGTCGACAAGCACGGCTTCGGCTACAATGTCGTGGGCCGCGTCCTCGAGGAGCTCCTGTACGGCCGTGTCTGCGAGCCGGAGCCGACCCTCGTCTACCTGTGCCACCGGTGTCTGGCGCTGCTGGAGCACCGCCTCGACCACGGCCTCGACGTCCTGGATTTCTGCGACCGCACCGTCCCGGAGATCCTGAGCCGCCTCGGCCTCCTCGAGCAGGCTCTCGCGGAAGAGTCCCTGATCCGGATCGTCTGGCGGCGCTGGCGTGCCGACGAGATGTCGTACCGCGAGCGCCGGCTTCTCCGTCACGAGATCGAGTATCCAGGATCCATGGCACGCGTCCTCCGCGCGGAAAAGAGCGCCGTCTTTAACCAGAATATCGAGGAGCAGAGAGACCGCGTGCTCCGATCCACGCTCCTCCGTCTCCTGGAGAAAAAGCACGGCCGGCCGGTTCACGGCCTCGTTGTGCCCCCGTCGCTGATGGGACGGGTTCGGCGGATCCTGTTACACTCGGAGGCCGTCCGCCGCGAGCTCGTGGCGCTCCGCTCCTGGACAAAGGACGAGGAAGAGAGAGCCCGGTGCTCGCTCCCGCGTTTCCGCCCGTCCGCCCACGGCCCGCCCGTTCTCGTCCTCTCCGAGAACAACGAGCCCATCGGGCCGCTGGCGGCTCAGCGGCTGAGCCATGCCGGTCGCGCGTTTCATTCCGTCCAGCACCTGGCCGTCTTTCTGATCCTGTCCAGGATCGGCCACCCGGAGCCGTACGAGGTCGTCCGTGCGGTCGATTTCCGCCGCAACGAGGCCGATTCCGCGATCGACGCGCGGCTCTTCCGAAAGAGGGAGGCCGCGATCCGTTCCTGGATCGAGGCTAAGGCCTCGGAAACGGTCTTCCGGAAAACGCTCATGACCCGGGACGAGCCGGTAAGCACGCCGTTCGGTCGGCTCTTTGACCACGTCCTCGAGGAGAAGCGGACGGAGCTGGCCGCGCGCACCGACTGCCGCGTGTGGTCCTGCCTCTCGCGTGCCGGGCTGGCGCCCGACGACCTCATCCACGCCCGGATCCTGGCTTTTCTCGGGTTTCTGGATCGCGTGTGTGTCTCTTTCCGCTGGAAAAAGAGCGCGCGGACCGTCCGCAATGTCCTGCGGATGCTCGGGCAGGAGGGCGTTGAGGCAACGACTCCGTCTCGCGTCCAGCCGTGGCACGACCCGCGTGTCGATGCCGCTCTGGGTGGGCTCTTCCGGCGCTGGCGCAGAGAGGGCAGCGCCCTGCCGTCCGAAGAGTCGCTGGCGGAATCTCTTGCCTCGTTTGCCGGCGCGCGCCCGGATCTCGGGCCGCTCCTCGCCGGTGTTTTCGGGACGGCCGGCGACGCGGCGCTCAGCAAGAAGGCCCTCCTGATCCTCAGACGCCGCGGTGCGGACGGGGCGGAGACGCTGGCACGGGTCGTCCACCAGCTCGTGGTTCGGGGAGAGCTCCGGCGGCTCACGGGCTTGTGAAAACGCAGCCGGGGACGGCGGCCTGATAGTTCTTGGCGCGCCGGCGGCAGGGCGTGATGGTGGAGCACGCGTATTGGAAACATGTCTTGTCGTTGCTCGTCGTCTCGGTCGAGACGTCGTTGGTCGTGTCGCGCGTGGTGATGAGCGGCGAGTAGCCGGCCTCGCGCTCCCACACCGTCGGATCCATGCTGTCCCGCTGCCCGCGGAAGAAGCGGCCGTACGGGAACTGGTTGACGTCGGTGCGCACCCGAAAGACGCTCGTGGGAGACGGGAAATACGGGTCGGAGCCGGTCTTTTTCAGGATCTCGTCGCGGATGACCGATACGTTCATTTCTCTTTTCCGTCTCTTTTTTTTTTTTCCATTGGTCGCGTGCCGGTCTAACGGAAAAAAAAAAAGATGGTTGTGAAAATTTTTGTCTGGTAAGAAAAAAATGTCGGCACGGTACACGCCTTTTATCCAGTTTGGTCAGGCGTACAACAAGAACATCAAGAACCCGCTCAGCTCGGCCAACCCGCTCACCTACTGCATGTATCCGACGCTGAACAGCCAGTTCTTTCACGGCTCGGCCTCGGGTGGGCTGTTGTACGGCAACCAGAACTCGGCGTGCTTTGCTTTCATGGCCGACCGCTGCGAGAAATCGTGGGACGGCTTCTGCGAGGCGTACGCCCGTCAGAACCGGGACACCTACTGGCCGAACCTCGGGAGCGTCGACACGGAGGCGTACGAGAATGCCAAGCGCTTCCTCCGGATCCGGACGAGCGTGGGTGACGACCTCATCCGCAACTCGGTCTACCGCCGCTTCATCCGTGTCCCGAACCAGGTCGTGACGCGTGAGCCGTTTGATCCGACCGTGGCCAACAGCCCCAGCGTCACCCTCTACGACAACTACGTGGACGGGTACAGCCAGGTCGTTGGACTGGACGGCGGCGTGGACGAGGATCCGCACGTCCGGCTCATGCTCCAGCATCCCTCGCTGTGCTTTGACGTGCTCGGCCGGATCGCGCTGGCGGTGCGCCGCGGCGAGCCCGGTATCAACATTGGCGGCTCCAGGCTCGAGGAGTTCCTCAACAAGAACACCCGCCTCCTGGACGAGTACCTGGAGCAGGCCGTCGCGCTCGTGCCCTCTTTCCAGGCGCAGAACAGCCAGTACGTCAACCCGTGCTACGCGCCGGGACAGACCACAGATCAGAGCTAAAATATTTTTTCTATGAAAAAATGTATCCGTCCGTGGTGGAGGCCTATGCGGTCGCGGATCTGGGTCAGCGGGCGCTCTCGCGCCCGCTGTGCTTCTGTACGGATCCGGCCGCCATCCGTTCCTTTGACCGCCGCTCCGTCCGTCGCGTCGGCAACAAGACCGGTGTCTGCCAGTACGTCTTTTTGTGCCGACGGTGTGATCCGGCGCTCCAATCCGTCTGTGCCTACAACGTCGAGAAAGGCGGTTTCTGAAAAGCGTGGATCGTCGTCGGTCACCGGCGCTGGTTGATGGTCTTGGTGAAGGCCGCGTGGATCTTGGTGAAGATCCGCAGCTCCGTGTTGATCTTTCGGATCTGTTCTTTGAGCCAGTCTCTGGCATATTTATCTTCTGCGGCTTCCAGCCGGCGGAAAAGATCCTCTTTGGTCTGCTCGCGGACGCGGATATGAGATTCGATCTCCAGCCGGCTCCTCGTCTGCGTGGTCGTCATGTCTTTTTTTTTTTAAGGAAAAAAAAAAATGCGACGACGGTCGGAAGACCTGTTCCGCTGGCTCTGTATCCTCATGCTCTTTTTCTTGTATCTCAGGATGGCGGCGTGCTCGCCGCCGCGGCGGATCATGACGCTTTCCGAGACGATCCTCAGAGATCGCGGTATGATGGTCGTTTCGTTTTTTTTCTACCTCGCTTTTATTCACCGCCGGCAGGACGCGTCTCTGGCTCACTACGCGCTGTTTCCCATCATCATCTGTATCTTTCTCTTTGATTGTGCGCGCCGGCCGGTGCTCCACTACGCCGTGCTCGGGCTCTACATGATGATGGTCTTGTGGATCATCTTGCGGAAGCATGGGGCGACGGCACTGGTCTTTCTCATTCTGATTCCTTTGGCTGTTTTGTGTCTCGGAACCGCCGAAATCCTGTTTCTCGTCCTTGTAGCATTTCTTGTTTAATTTTTTTTTTTCTCCTCGATAAAACATGCCTACAGCACCGCCTACGTCGCCACCAACCGCAGCACCGACCAAACCACCAGCGGCGCCTACGTCGCCACCAACCGCAGCACCGACCAAACCACCAGCGGCATTAACCACGAAACCGACCACGACACCGTATTACACACCCATGCCGGTTGCCAAAAAAGGTCTCTCTCCCGGAATCATTGCGCTGATCGTGATCCTGTGTGTGATCGCCGTCGCTCTGATCCTGGGTGTGTCTCTGAGTATCTAAAGAGAGAAAAAAAAATGGATACGATAAAAAAAAAAGACAATGCCCGAAGATCCCAAGAGAAAGATCTACGGCTACCCGCTTCCCAGGGCGCTCCGTCCCGAAAAAAAACCCGAGAACGGTGTCGGCGTTGGCCACGGCATCGCGAGACCGAGCGCGTCTAAACCGCAACAACCATGCTCGGTAAAAGGAGATCCTCGTTATCCGTGTGGTTTCCGGAATTTTCATTAGCGGACATAGAAAGCGATCCCGATACTGATGAGTGAGAGGAGGATGACGACCGTGATGATGATCGCTATAATGATGCCTATGCGCTTTTGCGGCGTCGCTGATACCGGAACCGGTGTAATGGTCGGATAAGCGGGTATCAACGGCATGAGCGCTTTTGGCGAGATTGTGGAGATGAGGGTGTAAGACGGTGTCGGAGATATCATTGATGCGGGCGACGGCATGGATGTTTGTGTTATCGATGGTGTGTAGGATGGTATCGGCGATGGCGTCGGAGATAGTGTGGACGATGGCGTGGACGATGGTGTGTAGGATGGTGTTGGCGTTGGAGATGGTGTGGACGATGCTGTTGGTGTTGGCGATGGCGTCGGAGATGGTGCTGGCGTTGGAGATGGTGTGTAGAATGGCGTCGGTGATGGTGTGTAGGATGGTGTTGGTGTTGGTGTTGGAGATGGTGTTGGAGATGGAGTTGGCGTTGGAGATGGTGTGGACGATGCTGTTGGTGTTGGCGATGGCGTCGGAGATGGTGTGTAGGATGGTGTTGGCGATGGTGTTGGCGTCGGAGATGGTGTGTAGGATGGTGTTGGCGATGGAGATGGTGTGTAGGATGGTGTTGGCGATGGAGATGGTGGAGCCGTTGGTGTCGGTGTCAGAATAAAAGGCGACGTCGTCACTGTCGACATATCGATAACCAGGACAAAATAATTCTTGGATGTGCTGCCCGTATAGCAGTCAACGAACAGGAGATTGGTATAGGTGGTGATGGCCTGGATCAAACAACCTATATTCAATATTTTCCAATTATTTAGATCAGCAGCAGCATCAGTAGTGAAATTCGGTCGATAATAGATGTAATCTCTTGTCGTCGCGATATACAGCGTCCCGGAATCGCTCAAGACAAAATCCCGTAACGTGTATGATGACATGCCCGAAAAATTGGTAACAGGAATAAAATTGGTATCAGAAATTCTGTAGAGTTGTTGCTGATAGATTGTATAGATGGATTTGTTGATGCATAGCATGGCGGTACAGCCAGTGGGATCAGTTGTCGAGATTATTGAATTAGTCGATGAGAATCTGTATAGTTTATTCGGGTATACAAAAATGTTGATGGCATCGTTACAAAAAGCCATGGCCTGTGGTAGATTGGTAAAAGAATTCGGACCGGATCGTGTCGCATTATTTTCTGTATTAGTCACATCGATCGTGTACATGTCAAAATTATTACATAACAAGAGGAGCGTATTATTGCTGGTGAAACACATTTTGAAGATCTGAGCGGGATACACATAGCCGAGAGTGGTGGCCCGGATTTCCACGGGGATGTTGCTGGTCGACGTGGGCAGGCTGATCTTGTAAACCTGTTTCCCCTTTGAATCCGCATAGCTGGTGAAATAGACCTCGTTGGAATTGGGTCGAGCCGTCATCAGATAATCGATGCTGGGTCGTACCGAGAACGTTGCCATTTATGGACACACGAAAAACTTTTTCATAAAAACTGATGTTTCGCTTTTTTTCGTTCGGATAAACCATAGGGATATACTGAACTTTTTTTTTCTCTCGACAGGATCATGGAGTGCCCAATCTGCTGCGAGCGTTTCAACCGCCGCGATCGGACGGCGATCGCGTGCCTGTTTTGTAATCACACGGCCTGCCGTCGCTGTCTCGAGACGTTTCTTCTCGAGAACGAGCGGCAGTGCATGGCCTGCCGTCACGCCTGGGATCAGGAGTTCCTCTGGCAGCACATGACCAAGAAATTCATGCGGGCTTTCCGGGAACGCCAGAAGACGCTCCTCCTGGCCGAGGCCGAGGCCGCCGTCCAGACGCTCGAGCCCGCCGCGCGTCGACAGATCGAGCTGGAGGAGCTGGCTGCAGAGATCGCTCAACGCCGCCGCGAGATCCAGCGGCTGGTGGCGCGGAAAAACAGGATCGCACGCTCTCCGATCGGCGACGGGATAACGGCCGGTATTTTTCCGTGTCCCGACAATGCCTGCCGCGGCCGGCTTGGCATGAATGACCGCTGCGGCCTCTGCGACCGACGGTTCTGCCGGGAGTGCCACCGAGAAGCGGGCGACGGGCACGCGTGTGCGGAGGAGGATCGAGAGACGGTGGCGCTCCTCCGCGAGGACACGCGGCCGTGCCCGGGCTGCAACCAGGGGATCTTCAAGACGGAGGGCTGCGACCAGATGTGGTGCGTCTCGTGCCACACGGCGTTCTCGTGGTCCACCGGCCGTGTCATCCGGGGCACGATCCACAACCCGCATTTCTACGAGCACCGCCGGCGCGTGGCCAACGGCGGCGCGCCGATGCGGAATCTGGGGGACATCCCGTGCGGCGGCATGCCGACCGTGGCCGAGGTCATCCGCCGGCTGGACTCGCTTTTCCAGGAAGACGCCGACGAGATCGATCACATGGATCGGGCGCTGGGCTACTACCGGATCGCGAGCCACGTCAACGACAAACTGATGCCGGTGGTTCACCGCCAGTTCCAGAACGGCGAGGCCGTGGTGCGGGAGCTCGGGATCCGTTTCCTGCGCAACCGGATCACGCGGGACAAGTGGCGCGACGCGCTGTACGCCCGCCGGCTCCGTGAAGAGAAGCACCGGCGCTACTACGAGATCCTCGAGACGATGAGCCACACGCTGGCCGAGCTCTTCCGGCAGCTCGTCGTTGACCGGACGGCTTCCGAGACGGTCGCGCGGTGCGACGGCCTCTTTGAGGCGCTGAACGGCGATCTCGCCGTGTTGCGGGAGCGGTACAAGATGAGGATCCCGGTGTTCTCGCCGGAGATGGATCTCGAGCAGGACTGATTACATGTCTTTTGTCAAGCCGTTGTACCAGCCGAGCACGGCGAGCAGCCGGATGGCCATTGGATGATTCTTTTCGTTGTCGAGATCCAGCGCGCAGATCCTGGTCACAATGATATCATCCAGCCCGAGCCGGACGAGCGCGTCGCGGCGTTCTCGCGTCACCGTGTCGGGGAGTTCTTTCACGAGCTGATCCACGATCTGTGTTCGTGTCTGCGGATGATCAAAACGGACTCTTTTGCTCATTTAGAAAAACTGATTTTTTTTTCTGATTCATCTCTCAGGAATCATAAAGATGGAGCCGATGATACACAGGATCGAGGAGGCGCTGGCCGGCGACAAGCGGCTCTCGCGGCTGATCATGACGGAAAACGTCATGACGATGCTGAGGAAGCGCCTCTGGCTAAAAGTCGGTTGCGGGATGGTGGGATAAGAACACGCATTTTACGCTGCTGATCCGTGGGAAAAGCGTCGTGAGCATTGGCGTCAACAGCCGATCCACGCATTCGGAGGTCGATGCCGTCTCCAAATACCTCCACCGCACGCGCGGCGGCACGGCCGCGCTCTCGCTCGTCAATCTCCGCCTGAATTCCGACGGGAGGATCCACAACTCGAAGCCGTGTGCGCGCTGCGCGGCTTTCCTGTCGCGGTATCCGTTCAAGACAATGTATTTCTCTCTCCCGGGCAACCGCTGGGAGGTCGTTCACGATTTTGATCCCGGGGACTACACACACGTCTCTACTCAAAGACCGGGATCTGAAACCCGTCATACGAGCAGGCCGTACAAAGAGGGAGCCAGAACACCGGCCAGAAGACGATGAGCAGCAGCACGCTGCTGAAACAGCCGGTCGTGTTGAGCTCTCGTCGGAACGGCGGGACGAGGCAGGAGGCGGGGGGCTCGTGGATCATGTAGCCCACGACGCGCCTGCCCGGCAGCGGCGTGCCGTGCTCGTAGACGACGGGCAGGCCGAGCCTGGGTTCGGTGCTGAAATAAGGGGGTGGGAAATCCTGGCAGAAACGCATCTGTCTTTCTACTAAGGGCACAAGAAACAAAACTGACGACGGTTGTCTTGTTTCTTTCGTGGCAGCACAATCATGGGCCGGTCTCCTTTTTTCGAATACGGGGTGTGGCTCCGCGCGCCTCCCCTCCAGCAAGATATGGAGGTGTGGGATCTCCCGGTGGGCACGACGATCCGGATCGTGTCGTCCGTCGGCCGCCGATCGAGCCTAGACAGCCTCATACCGATGAGCGTCGAGCGGTGCTGTTCGACGTACGGCATGGAGGAGGATTATTTCCCGGATACCGGCACGATCTACCGGATCACCGACAAGACCGTCGAGACGTACCGCCGACCGTTCGTGACGGAACGGGATCTGCCGGCGCTCGCGCGGATCATGGCGCGGCTCGGGCTGTCGCCGGAAAGGCTGCTCGCGCTGCGGCTCCAATTCTCGTTCCGGATGATGAGCCTCGACCGGCCGGGTGTCATGACCACGTGGCGCCTGCGCTCGGACGGACGCGTCCTGAACGTCGAGGACTACTCGTGCCGCGGACGGGTGCTCAGCGTCCAGCCCGCCGGCGACGAATGCTGCCAGGACAATTGAGTCCGTTTATTTTTTTACTGTTGTGTGTGGAATAAAATGTCGCTCATCCAACAAAACACCCAGCGCTTTTTTGAGGCGATTCGCAGACGGGATCTGTACAAGACCGATCGCGAGGGTCTGTTTCCGATCGATGTCGCCATCCAGACCTGCCCATGTGGTTCGTCAGCTCCTGCGGCGCGGCGTCGATCCATCGAGGAAAAGAAGCGGCTCGAACCCAGACAGGGATCCGAGCCGCAGAAGCGGTCGAGACAGATCCTGCCAACGATCCTCCAGGATTCGCTGGAGGAGATTGTCCAGGCGATCCACCGACCAGAGAACAGGTTGACCACCGCAGGGTTTTCCTGCGACATCTACAAAGGTGGAAATTACCTGCTAAAGGTGCTCAAGAAAGCATCGCACGAGCGCTACGGACAGAACCAGGACGCGGTATACACCACCATCCACAAGAGTTTTCCCGGTATTTTTCCCTGGGCCTTTCGATGACGTGGATTTTGCGTTTGAGATGCGCAAGCCTCCTCTCATCCGGAGTCTTCTGAGTCTCGAGCCTGGCGATCTGATCTCTCATTTTTTTCTGATTCTGTGCGGTGATCACGGGCTTGCTCTGTGTGAGCCTGGAGAGGACATCGTACAGCGTGAGTACTCTGTTCGTATCAAACACTTGTTCGGAGATACTCGAGAGTCTGCCCGTCGGTCGGAATTCTTTCTTGAAAGCGTCTGGCTGGATAATTTTACGTCGATTCCAGGCATTGTCAGACCGTACATCCACAAACAGGAAATCGCGTGGACTTTTTTCTGGATGACGTCGGATCAGCATAAACCACTGTCTGGCAATATCCAGAAATTCTGATTCCGGACGGCAGACGGCGACCAGGATCATGGCCATGACGCTGGCCGGGTCTCCGCGCTCTCCGATGGGTGGATAGCCGTTCGTCTCCAGGAATCGTGTCCATTGCTGGCCAGTGATCTCTTTCGTATAAAGCAGGTCTTCTCTGCCGAGATCGTTCATGAGTCTCTCGAAAGCCTCTCTATTGTCTCTGACAAAGACGTCAAAGAACCGCGTTCCTGTGGTTGTCCTTTGTTCCTCTCCTGTCAGCGTGTGATACTTATGAGCCTGAAACAGTTCTGTTATTTCCTGTGATTCAGAGACGACGTCGACAGGTTTTGTGTCTGTCTCATTACGGAGCACGAAACGTCCAAGGCGTGCTTCGAAAAAGATCCTCGATCCGTCTGTGGCCACTATTCCGGTTTTCTCATCGTAATCCGCCATGGAATGCGGATAAAAATTCGTGCCATCCTCCGTTGTCAGGAAATCGGGTTTTTGCGCGGACATTGTCGTCTTTCTTTCCTGAAAAAAAATGAAATAAGCGCGCGTTATTCTCGAAAAAAACACCGCCGCTATGAGAGAGTGTACCGGTTGCCGTCTTGCCAAACCCGTTACAGAATTCTCGATGAATCGTCGCTACGAGGATAACCTGGAAAAGAAATGCCGTGCGTGTCTAAAAGAACACTACCAGCAGAACCGGGATAAATACCTCGAGGCACGGAAGCGCTGGCGAGAAAAAAATCAAGGTTACCAGACAAAATATAACAAATTGGAAAAATATCAAAAATACAGACGTCAATATTATGAAAAGAATAAACAAAAATACGCTGAAAACAATAAAAGAGATCGCCAACAACACCCATTAAAATATTTTCTCCGTGGAAAAAAATACCGAGAACAGAACCGGGAGTTTCTGAACAAATATCATAGAGAATGGAAACACAAAAAACGACAAAGAAATCTAAATTACAAGATCAAAGAAAATCTTTCACGACGCATCCGGTACGCGCTGACCAACGAGGGCTGTCAGAAAACCGCTCCTACGCTTAGCCTCCTCGGAGCCACAGATATCGAGAGTGTCCGGATATACCTCGAGGCACGATTCGAGATCGGCATGACCTGGCGCAACTACGGGACGTCCTGGCACATCGACCACATCTTTCCCTGTGTCTCATGGAATCTTTGTGACAGTTATGAGAACCTGTTATGCTGGAACTACCGCAATCTGGCTCCGTTGTGGTCGTTCGCCAACCAGAGCAAGAAAGACGCCGTCGATCCGCTGCGGCGGATCTACTACGAGACACTCATGGAGACGCTGCTGTTCTGAAAACACGATAAAAATTTTTTTTCTTTCTACCAGGTAGAATAGAAAGGAAAGATGCAGGTATTTATAAAGACGTTGGTAGGCAAAACCATCACCCTGGACGTCGAGCCGAGCGACACGATCGAAAACGTGAAGCAAAAGATCCAGGACAAGGAGGGCATCCCACCTGAATGATTGGGTGAAAGAGTCGTCCGAAAGGCACGGCTAGTCTTTCCACGGAGAGGCGAGACCCCTTACAATGATCGGGAAAACCCTAAAGCCCCCGCTACCAAGCGCCTGTGGCGACACACGGCGTGGCCGAGCTAGCAGCCCTGGGTACGGTAACAACGCGTGGGGATGACGGAGCGCAAGCGCTCCCGAAATGGGCAATCCGCGGGTAAAGCGTCTTACAGAGACGCTCCCTCAACGACCGCACGGGGGTCGGCTCGGTTCGTCAGGGATCGGGCTTAAGATACAGTCTGGCTCTCGCCGAAAGGCGGGGGATACGGCCGCGACATTGGATCAGCAGCGGCTCATCTTTGCGGGAAAACAGCTCGAAGACGGGCGAACACTCGCTGATTACAACGTACAGAAAGAAAGTACGTTGCATCTGGAAGCAACTAGAGGATGGTGTTGAATTTGGGACTAACTAGTTGTTCGGGATGTGTCCGCCAGTCAATGGGTGGGCAAGTGAGGATCATATCCTTGCGACACGCCTTGTTGTTCGGGAACGCCTTAAAGACCTGGCTACCATCTCGTCCGGGAAACTGGATAGAGAGAACAGATGTAATACATCTTCCCAGAGGTAATAATGCCAGGTATGAGATCTTTTAGATCGAAATAGGTAATCCGCAGCGTTACTGCCTAAGTCCGTTACGTCAAGGATATGGCGGGCGTTCATCGACTGGACGGGTGTGGGGTCGGATGGGAGAGCAGACGCTCCCAGAGGACGGCCTTAAGATACAGTCAGGCCCTGGGTGAAAGTCCAGGGGGGAGCACGGGTGCTCCGGTTGCGTTAAAAAAAATGACATGTGAAAAACTGAAAAATTTATGGAGTTTTTACCAAAAAATCCATAAGAGATGTCTGATTCGTGGATCCGGTGTCGATGTCGGTGCTGGCGAGATATGAGCGCTTTTATCGGAAAATACGGGGAGATGGTGAAAACATGCGCTTTTCCTGTCGAGCGAAAGGAAATCGTTTTCGTTATAAAAACCCAGAAATTTCTCAGCAGCGAGCCAGGCGTTTGGATCCGCGTACCGGATCATCAACAACGAGAAGTTCCGGGATCTGTGGCATTTCTCCGGTGTCGGCCAGAGCAAAAATTAGTCGAAACGGATGAGCACCTTTTCTGCGGCAAGACAGATCGATGCCATCGATCCGGCAGCCGAGCTCGTACGGCCGCAGGTCGGACGCGTCGAGCCGCAGTTCCCGCATGTTTTCTTATCCGAGAGAAATAAGAAATCTTGCTCGCGTCAGACCAGGATAAAGAGATCCGCAAACAGCAGCGCCAGATCGGTCAGCATCTCTTTTATAGATTGATATCTTTTTTATTCTTTTTTCTGTTTCCGACGGACACGGACGCGCTTCTGCGGCTCGTCCAGCCCGGCGATCATCTGCTCTTTCTGGGAATCCGTAAGACGGCTGCGGTGGAGCGCCCGGAGAAGTCCCTCACGGTCGTGTCCGCGGACAAACCGGCCGAACGCGGGATGGTCGCGAGCCGGGACGCGCTCCTCCTGGAAAACGATCTGCTGGACGTCGGCCTCGCGGCGAGCCTCGGCCTCGCGGAGCGCCTGCCGCAGGATGAGTTCGATGAGGCTGACCACCCGCGGGACGTGCCGGACGATCGCCTCCCGATCGATAGACCGGTTCGTAATCGGATCGATCTGCCTGTTTCGCAACCACTGGATACCAACGGGATCGTCTCGTTGATACAGGTGGCCCTGGGGGGAAACAACGGGGTACTGGAGGATTCGATAGGTCAGCGGTCCCCGCACCTCATTCAACAGAGACCGCAGAAAATCACCGGCATTCTCCTCCCATTGCGGATCCATGGCTTCCAGCCTCTCAAGGAGCGCCGGGATGGGAGACGTCTCGGCGGGCTGGATCCTCGATCCCCGTCTCGTCGTCTTTTGTTGTTGCTTTTCTTGTCGCCGTCCGGTCGTCAGCAGCGTGAAACAAGTATGCAGGACGACGAGCACGAGGGCGAGGTACGCGTAGCGGACACCCTGGTCGACGTCCACCGGGAGGAATAACGAGAGCAGAAGGACGGTGACCCGGATCATGGCGTGGAGGTCGTTCCGGTCTGTCCTTGCCTGCCACAGCCGTTCACCGATCCGCGCGCAGCGCACCCAGTCCTGTCCTCTCCTGCTGCATGACCGGAGCTCAGCCTCCAGCCGAGCGATCTGTATTCCTTCCCGCGAGTCCGTAATCACAATAGTATACGCCTCGAGGAGCGTGTTGTAGACACGCGCGTGCCTGAATCCCACGATAAACAGGACGAGCAGGCACAAAAAAAAGACTCGTGGATTCATTTATGAATCGAGAAAAAGATTACTCTCCATGATTTCAGAAATGCCGGCGTGTTGCGGCTCACGGCCGGAGCTTCTCAAAAGGGACGACGGCCACCCGAAACCGCCTTATCGGGATCGACGGGAATCGGTTCATGACCGCAAAGAGCGGCACGTCTCCCTGAGTCCACAGGATGCCGACGAGACCGTCGGTGTTTACGGCCCGCGGACAGAGCGGGAGAAAGCGTCCGAGGCTCGCTTTCTGCTCGGCAGTGAAATGCTCGGGGACAACGCCTAGTGCTTTCTCCACATCGTCGTCCACGAAGCGGTGATGGTACAAATAGTGGCAAGGAACGGGAAAGATGATCTGTCGGTAAAGCGGGTAGGACACGACCTGGCGGAAATAGCTCATGAGTGCGGTCATGGGTCGCGCTGCTGTGAGACAAGATTTTTTTTTCAGCGGCACACCATCAGCGTGCACGCGACCGGGTCGCGGATGCGGACAAGGTGTGGGAGCGGCTCGTCTTTCAGAGTCTTGGCGAACTCTACGAGCTCGCGGAGCTGATCCATGGTCCACTCCGTGGCCTGGCGGAGGATGAGGATCCTGGGCGAGTCTCCGGTGAGTCGGATCTGTACGTCGATCTTGTCTACCAGTCGGATATCCATCATCTTGCGAGGCGGGACACGCTCGGAACCGAGCCTTCAATTTTTGCGGATAAAGAACTTGCAGTGCTCGGGCGTGGCCTCGAAGCCGTAGAGCGTCTCGTGAGGCTTCAGGATCGGTCTTACGATCGTCTCGAACCAGAGGCGGCAGGGCGGTGTCTCGCCGGTTTTCGAGACCGCCGGGAGCAGGATCATGCTCGTCTTTTTCGAATCCATTTCTATGGATCAAGAGGAAAAAATCCTGCCGACGCTAAAGACATGTCTGTGGAATGGAAACTCGGCGACGCGCTGAGCTTTGTGTCGGACGACCAGAGGATTTCTGCCGTCGTCTTTTATGCCACCGGTCTTTCCGTCCGCGCGACAGATGGGAAAAAAGTCTACGATTCTTCTCTGTGGAAAAGAGTTCAGCGACGCCCGGCGACTCCGCAAGACTACGACGCCCTGCTCCGTCTGTGCTCCAGGCCGGTGTACGACCGACACCTGCCGGCCGTGCTCGCGTTCCTGCGCGGACGACACCCGATCCAGCCTTTCCAGAAAGAATTGGAAACTAGAAAACAGCAGGAGCAGCGCTGGCTCATGTCGCGCCAGCAGCAGCGCGACCGGGCTGTCCACGCGCACGACAAAAAGATGGCGGCGCTCGAGGAGCGCCGCTCTGTTTCGGAACAGCGGCTGGACGTCCTTTTAGGGGCCGTCCCGCACGCGACGGACGCGGAAAGCCTGAGATGGTGGTGCCTGCCGCTCTCGCCAAAGCCGGCGGAGGAGATCCTCCGAGTTTTTCTCGACCTGATGCATGCGACGCTGGCGCTTTTCCTGGAGGAGACCGTCGTAAGGAGGGGTCGGCAGGAGTACGAGGAGACGCTGCGCCACACGATCCTCGTCCTCGAGCTCGCGCTGCGCCTGCCCCATCCTGATCTCTCGTACTTTGGATGGTTTCGTGGCGCGTCCGTTTTCCGATCCATCGATCTCCGACGCCCCATCGCCCAGAGCATCCAGCGGCGGAGCGGCTGTGCCGGCTACCTCGTGCTGGTCAGACGGGACGGCCGATGCCTCATGAGCATGACGGTCTGGGAACGGGTCATGACCAGATCGGACGACGGGCGGAGGGTGAAAGTACAGGAGCACGCATTGATTGTCAAGAACCCGCTCCTGACGTCCCGCCAGGACGTCCGCGGCCTGGCCATGAGGATGCACTCGTTCGCCGCCGAGGCCGTCAAGAAAGAGATCGTCGTGTGTTCCCCGTACCGCGTCATGGCCATCATCCTGGAGCGCCACCTCGAGGACGAGACAATCGACCGGGCCGATTACCTGGAGGCCGACCTCAACGATCCCTGCGAGGCATTCGGTGCCGCGTACCGGATCATCAACAACGAGAAGCTGCGATCCCTTTGGCGGAGGGGCTAGTTCGTCCCGTCGTCGTACTGATCCTGCGCGCGGAACACGTTGTCGTGCCGCGAGAAGACGACGCCGGTCCGCGGGCCGCGGATCAGGTCGTGGTGGCCGTAGTTCCGGACACCGGAGCGGTGGTGGTGGTAGACAAAGAGCCCGTGAGCCGGGTTCTTGAGCGCGTAGCCCGCCCGGTGGAGCTCGCCGGCCAGGACGCCGTCGCACAGGAACTTGCCCATGCAGAAATCCCCGATCTCCTCGACCATCCGGCCGCGCCACACCCAGCAGTCGTGGCTCCCGCCACCCACCTCGAGCCGCGGGATGCCATCGTCCCGCGGCTCGTGCCGCGACAGACAAAAAACCTGTTTCTCCGCCAACCGGATGCGCTCAAAGCCGTCGCCCAGCAGGACGTCCGAGTTGATGAGGATGCCGACGTCCGTGCCCACCACGACCGAGTTTGCGAACCGGAAAAAGTCGCGGAAAGTGGGTCGCGAGCCGACGCGCACGACGAGGACGTTCCGGAACGGCGTGACGAGCGTCCCGGTCTCGTCCAGGACAAAGACCCGATCGATGGCCGGGTGGAGCGCGTTCACGAGGAGACACTCCTCGAGTTCCTGCTGACGCGCGTCGCTCGCGTCTCGGTAGTACGAGAGGTATAGGACTGTGCGGTGGCTCTTCTCGACCGGCCGGATCAGCCGGTTGACCGCCAGGACGGCATCCGGGAAGCGCCCGAGATCCGGCACGGTCTCGTCGTCCGAGCCGGCCACAAAAAAGCCGCCGACCGGGCGACCGAACGGGAAGCGGCGGGGACAGACGAGGAGGCGGGCACGGCCCGCCAGCCGATCGTACGCGCCCGGGTCTTGAAAGAAAGCCACCGCGTAGCGGGCGCGGCCGTCCTCGGCATGAACCCGGCAGACCGAGAATGCTTCCAGCACCGCCGCCTCGGAGGACAGGCACAGGACGTCTGCCCCGCTGAAATGACGGGCGATCCAGGAAAGGACACGGGTGTCCTCCGAACCGGTAGAAAAGACGCGCAGGATCGGATCCGAGAGAGGGATGGGCATCTTTTTGATGGCTCTCGTTTTGCAGCGTTAAGACGGTTTTTTTTTTCGCAAATCAGATAAAAAGCATGATGAGGGCGAGCCTGGTTATTCTTTTATTGTTATGCCTCGTCCTGGCAACGATCTTGTTCTGGCGCCGCGACAATGCATGGCTGGAGGCTCATGCCATCTCGCTCCCTCGCGAGCACGCGAGACAGGCCGCGCTGAAGCGGCGTTTTGCCGGCCAGGGCATCCGTGTCCGTTTCTTCCCCGCCGTCGACACGCGCAACGGCCGCTGGAACCGGTACGTCGGTTACCTCACCGAAAAAGGACAGCGCGCCCTCGCCCGGACGGTCAGGACGGGCGTGCGCCGCGATCACGCCGAGCTCACGCCCGGAGCCGTGGGCTGCTTTTTGTCTCACCTGACCCTGTGGGAAAAACTCGCGACTAAAAATCGTGTGTCCCTGGTTCTGGAGGACGACTCCGACCCGATCCCGGCATTCCAATCACACCTCCGTGTCATCCTCAACCATTTCCCGGAGGATGCCGATGTCTTTCTTCTCAGCTACCAGGTCATGGGGACGCTGATCCCGGTTACCAGTCTGCCGTATCGCTGCTTCCTCTTGTCCAGAGCATCCACTTTTTTCCAGACCAACTGCTATCTGATTTCACCCGCCGGTATCCTGAAGATCCTGGCTTATTTCCGGAACGTCAAGAAATCGCGCTTCGAGGTTCAGGTCGATGCTTTCCTCTCCGACATGATCCATAACGGTCTCCTCCGCGTCTACGCCTCCGAGACACCGTTGTGTCCCCAGGACACGGCCTTCCCCACCACCATCCAGGGCTTTGAGGTGGTCTGAAAAGATCTAAGGCGTGGCGTCCTGGCGGAAAAAATGCAGTTCCTGGAACCCAACAAGACCGATGTTTATCCCACCAAGGTCTTGAGCACGGAGCTCGTGAGGACCGGGACCGACTCCTCGGGATCCTGTTTCTTTTACGCGGTGATGCAGGCCTTCAAGAGCTTCCGCGAGCTCGACGAGGAGCGGCGGGAGGATCACATACGGCGAGCCCGTGAGGAGCTGGCGGGGAAGATCGGGCAGGAGGACTGGTTTACGATCCAGAACGGGACGATGGCTTTCCTCCAGATCATCGAGATGATGCGGCGGATGATCCACACGATCCCCGAGATCCTGGAGAAGCAGGAGGAGTTCCTCCAGAAATACGACGTGAACGGGCGTGCCGTGAGGATTTTGTTCCTCCTGCTCGATCCGGCCACGGTGGAGCGGGAGGTCTTGCCGCTGTGGGACATGGAGTGCTCCAAGGCCAGCCGCGAGGGGCGGTCGTTCATCGAGGACGTGCGCGAGAAATGGTTCGACATCTACAAGACCAAGATCCAGAAGCTCATCCTGGATCTCGAAAAAAAGGTCGACCCGTCCGTTCCCAAGATGCCGGAGGAGCAGCGGCAGCGGGTCATCCAGAAGCTGTCCCTGCTTTCGTATCCGATCTTTGAGTTCATCGTCAACGAGGCGCACAAGGCTTTCCTCCAGGAGATCCGCGATCCGAATAAGTGGCTCAACCTTTTCATCTTTCTGAGCGTCCAGAAATTCATGGATCTGAAAGTCAACGTCTTGCTCCTGGACGCGTCGACCGGCATGCCGTACGAGGGCCAGCGGCTCATCTTCAAGAAAAAAGATTTTGAGAACGACCTCAACTTTGTCGTCCTGCTCTACCACAAAGACATGCACTACGAGTCCCTGGGGAGGCGGATAGAGGAAAACGGCCGGGTCATGATCAAGCGGATTTTCCGCCGGAACGATCCTTTCATCATTACGTGCCTGACGTACCTGGAGGGCATGGGTTCGGAGCTGTTCGCCGGCAAGCCGTCCACAGAAAACTGATCCGGAGGATCGGGTCGTCTCGTCTGCCAGAAATGAGGAGGCTCACCCCCGCGGAAATCGAGTACCTCCTGAAAGACCTCCCGGCCTGCTTCCCGGAATACCTCCTCCCGGAGCAGAAAAGAGCGCTGCTCCGACCGATGCTGGACGCGCTGCGCCGGGAGCTCGCCGAGCAGTCCGTCCACGACGATTTTACGGATCTGGCGGAGATCCGGGACGTCCTAGTCCAGAAAACAGAAGAAGCCATCGCGGACGCCGGCGAGGGTGTCGGGATTCTGTGTGCGCAGAGCATCGGGGAGCGCCAGACTCAGCTCACGCTGAATTCGTTTCATTCCTCGGGTCTCTGTGTGGCAACGGTCGTGACCGGCGTGCCCCGTTTCCTGGAACTCCTCAATGCCACCAAAGAACCCAAAACGACCATGTGCACGTTCGGGCTGACGGCTTCTGTTACGAGCCCTCGCCAGATCCGTCGCCTCGTCGGTGATTCGCTCGTCCATTTCACGCTCCATCGGCTGGTTGTGCACGAGCAGGTCTTTCTATCGAGGGAAGAAGAATACTGGTTCGGAGCCTTCGAGACGGTGTACGGCAGCCGCTTCCGGGATTACCAGGCCGGGATCACGCTCCGCCTGGATCAGGAGCAGATGCTCCAACACAAGATCTCCATGGTCAAGATCAAAGAAAAGATTGAAAAATCTTTCAGCGATGCGGCCTGCGTCATCAGCCCCCTGCACGTGGCACAGCTGGATATCTTTGTGGACACCAGCGAGATCTTTCCACCGGAGAACTTTCCCTCCTGCGGCGAGACGGATCACATCCGGATGTACCTCGAGCAGGTCGTCCGGCAGCGGCTTCTCGAGATCGATGTCTGCGGAATCCCGGGCATACGAGGATATCATTACCGGCAGGTGGGGGATCGGTGGCACATCCAGACCCACGGGTCGAATTTCACAGAGATCCTGTGTCTCCCCTACGTGACCACGGAGGACGTCACCAGCAACAACATGTGGGACATTTATAATTCTTTCGGCATCGAGGCCACACGGGAATTCCTGATCGACGAGTTTACGGACGTGGTCTCTTCCGACGGCACGTTCATCAATCCTGCCCACATCGTGCTCCTGGTCGACATCATGACCCACCAGGGCATGATCATCTCGGTATCGCGCTACGGGATGAAAAAGGAACAGATGGGCGTCCTATCCAGGAGCTCGTTCGAGGAGTCGCTGGATCATTTCTGTCACGCGGGCTCTTATGCCGAGAATGACGTCCTCCGATCCGTCTCGGCCAATATCATGTGCGGCAAGCGTGCGCAGATCGGTTCCGGGCTGTGCAACCTCCGGATGGACTGGGACGTGATCCGAGAGCACGACAAAAAAAAAAATGGCCATGGATAGGAATGGAGACGCCGTGCACCATCTGCATGGAGGCCGCCCTCATCCCCGTCGAGTGCCAGTGCTTTCCCTGTTTTGTGCGGGACGGCGTCCACTGCCACACGTTCACGAGGCTCTGCCTCCGATGTGCATTCTTTTTTTTCCAGCTCCACAAGAATCCCGGCGCGCGTGATCTGGAGAAGAAATGTCTTTTCTGTCCGGTACAGATCAACCTGTCACGCCTGACCCTTACGCTCGCCGTGCGCCCGGATTTTTTCTTGATGGGAAGAGATGCCGTCCGGCATCCGTGCCCGTTCTGTGGGGAGCACGAGGACACGCAGATCCGGCTGTACGCCCACCTCCTGCGCGACTGTCCCTCGTTCTCGGTCGAGTGTGCCTGTCGCCTCGTCATGAAACGAGAGGACATGATCTACCATTATTTCCTGTGCTCCAGGCACGCGTATTGCGGCTCGTGCGGCTCGTACGTCTTGAGAGACGATCTCGATCATCATCATCGGACAAGACACGGAACCACACGCTGCGGAGGCTGCGACGCCCGGATCCGGGTCGACCAGGAGACGGAGCACGCCGAACGGTGGTGTCCGGAACGGCTGATCCCTTGCGCCGTCTGTCTGTGCCTCTTGCGCTCGCGTGAGTACGAGGGTCACCTCCTGGAGCACCGGGCGCACGTCCACCGATCCCTCACCGAACAAAAAAACGTCCTCGACGCGCTCGTCGAGCAGCACCGGCTCATCGAGAACAGCCTGCGGCAGCTCCAGCGACCGCTTCCAGAAAACTGAACATCACCGACCGGCCGTGTCGAGCCCCGCAGCATGAAGAGACAAGACCTCCTGGAGGAGGCGCGGCGCCGCGCCGACAGCCTCCACATCCCGTTCCTCCCGTCCGTCCACGGCAAAACCAAAGCCACGCTCCGGCACTTTCTGGACTCGACAAGAGACGGCCTCTCGCGCGAGTTCCTGGACACGCTGACGCTCCGAACCCTCGCCGCTATGGTCGGTGAGAAAGGACTCGATCGGGAGCACTACATCGACCGTCTGCTGAGCGGTCGCACCGATGACGATACCGGCATCAGCCCGATCCGCCCACTCGACCTGATCGACGGATGAGCGTCGTGAGCCGATCGATGTCCACATTGCCGTACTTTTTTCTGGCTAGGAAACAAGACCATTCGCCCGTGGTGGCAAAATGAACCAGTTCTTTCAAGCCCTTGTCGCATCCCTCGTCTCGGTACTGGAGGCCGCCCGCGGTCTGGACGAGACGCCCGGCCAAGACCTCTTCGTTGACGATGCGGTTGACCGCCAGCGAGACGATCGTGATGAGGTGGTTCTCGAGGAGATCCGGGGATGACCATCGGCGTTTGCCTTCCGAAAGAACCGTCGTGTCTTTTTTCGGACCGGGCCGCCAGGCATGTGTGGACGGGCGATCCGGGTCGAAAAAGAGGTCTTCAATCAGTCCCTGGAGGTCGCCGAGGTAGACGCCGGGTTCTTTCGGGAGCGGGAACGCCACGGTCGACGAGTACGCCGGATCCTCCGCCGCCAGGTGATCGGCGATTTCCACGGGCGGTTGTGGTTTCGTCTTTTTGCGTTCTGGCGCTCGCCGGAGCGCCGCAATTTCTTTTTCCATGCTCTTGATCTGTCTTTCCTGCGCGTGGACGCGTCCTTCCAGGAGTCTCAGCCGCTCCAGCAGCTCGTCCGACACCGTGGGTGTCTCTTTCTCTTTCGTTGGCGTCCTTTTCTTTTTGTCCGGCACCTCTTCCTTTTCGATCGGCAGCTCGAGCACCCAGAGATGGCACTCCTCGACGGAGAGGTCGGCCACCCGCGGTTCACACCGTGTCTTGATGTATCTTACGTGACCGTACAGGGTCTTTCTCGAAGCATAATTCTTGCCGCAGCGGGGACAGGCCACGCATTTGTCCATCTTTTCGTTTTCGTCCCCGCCACGTCTCACACATCAATTTTTTCATCTAAAGGAAAATATCCACCGATGAAAAAACATGAACACGAGGATGCGCAAGTTCCTGTACCTGCTTATCCTGGAGTGCGACCTGACCAGGAAATTGGTGGTCGACCTCTGGGAAAAGACCCCGGGGATCAGCGTCCGCTCCAAGTTCTCGCTGTATCTCCGCGAACACTACCGCAAGCGCAAGGAAGAACATCCCGAGCGCTCGAGGAAAGAGATCATGGCGATGCTGCGCGAAGAGTGGAAGACCCTCCCGGACAACCGGCGGATCCGGTACGTCGTGGTGGAGAACAAGAAGCCACGGAAGCCGACGCCCTACAACCAGTTCTTTCGGGAGCGTTATCCCACGATCAAGAGCCTCCATCCGGAATGGAACATGATGCTGATCTCCAAAGAGCTCGCCCAGCAATGGAAAGACACGCCGCCCGAGCAGAAGCAGAGATACGAGGCCACGGACATTGGGGTCGAGACGGCGATCGTCCGAGAAGAAGGAGATTATTTCCTCACCAGCCGTCTCCCGCCCGGTGAATCCGTGTCGTCCATCCGGGAAAAAGATCCTTTCCTGACGCCCGAACAGAAAGAACAGATCGAGGGGGTGTGCCGGGTGCTCCAGGACAGGGAATGCGCCAAGCTGCGGCAGATGTACGAGCACAACTACAACGAGGTCGTCCCGGAAGACATCTCCAAAGAAGAGCTCCTGGAAAAGATCTACAACATGGAGCGGCGCCAGCTCATTGCAGCCGAGCCACCGAGGCAACCGTCGCATGGAACGGAAAATACCTGAGCCGCTCGTAGGCCTTGTCGGCCTCGGACGCGTCGGAAAAGACAAGGACGCAGAACTGGCTGCCGTCGGCCAGCGTCGAAAAATAGAACGACTGGAGCGGCAGCCCGGTCAGCGCGGCCGCCTTGTGAAAGACGAAAAAAGGATTCACCTCGTAGAACCCGCCCAGCCGGACGGCATGGAGGCGCGACGACGTCGTGAGGTTATGATGGCTCCTTTCCGGCTGCAGAGCCGCCGGCGGCGGCGAGGGCAGCAGCGGTTCGGCACGCCGTCGTACGACAAGGGGTTCTTCCTCGGTGGGAGCGGTGAGGAAAACCTCTTCCCCGTATTCGGGCTCGAGCGATCCGAGGCCGAAAGGCTCGATGATTCTCTGCACGCGGTTCATCCTTGGCGGTTCAAGAAATGAACGAAAGAGACCATCATTTTTTTTTCCTGTTCAAGAAAATAGGGAATGGAGTGTGGCGTCTGCTACACTGAGGTTTCGGAGCAGGAGCGGTCTTCCAAGCCGTGCTGTCCCAACATCCTGTGCCGGTCGTGCCTTGCCCGCCTCGTCGATCCCAGGTGTCCTTTCTGTCGCGGCCTCCTCAGGGGTGTGGTGATGCTGGCTTTCTCCATTCCAAACGAAACGTCCGTGTGGCCGGTGGTGGCCTCCGATATCCTCTGGATGGACGACACAGAGTTCGAGATGCCCTCCCGGATCCGGCGGCGGCGCGACCGCCGGAGGAGACAGCTCCAGGAGCGGGAGCGGGATCGGGTCATGAATCAGCAGCTCTCCCGCGTCCTCCGGGAGAGCCGGGCGGAGGCCAGGCGGGTCATCACGAGAGGCATCCTCGAGGATGCCGAGATATTTTGTATGGATCAGAACGAGGGACGCACCTGATAGTACGGAAAGACGGGAGAAGGGATGCCCTCCAGTGCCTGGAGATTCCACGGGAACGGGACGTTCCGCGTGAACGAGCTAAAGTCGTAGGCCCTGAGGAGGCTCAGTCCCGAAGGGACGGGTGCGGTCAGGGGATAGGTGTAGACGAGGACGCCGTTCTCGTGCTGCGAGCAGACGGTTTTCTTGCACCCGCGCAAGAAATCCAGGTCGGTGGGTCCAAAATAAGCCATCGCTATCTTCTACCAATATTTTTTTTACAAAATCGTTTCATGCCATCAGCCGCTTGGCGCGCTGCTGGATCTTTTGGGAGTCGTCGCCCTCCCAGGCCGCGTCCAGCCCTCGGACGTCCACGCTCCAGTCCCGAAACTTGTCTCCCGAGACCAGAACCAGCCCGGTCTGCGTGACTTTCTCGGCCGTGGATCGCCGGTAGAACACGGCCAGCGACAACAGAAAAAAGTCGTCGAGACTCCGTGTGAAGCGCAGGTCGTCGAGACGCACCGCCAGAGAGATTACGACGCGCCGGTGGTTGCCGCCAGCCGTGGTATGCCGCAGGCGGACGTCTTCCCGCTGGTCGATCCGCGGATACACCCACACGATCGTCGTCCGATCGACGGCCGTCTCCAGCGCCCCGGCAATGTCGTTGTGATGGCGCTCGAAGCTCTCGTCCATCCGCTGCTGGAATCCGGGATCGGTATAGTCCAGCTCGCGCAGGGCAGGATCCCGCCGGCGCAGCACGTTGATCGTGTCGATGGCCAGCACGACCGTCTTTTTCTGGAGCCCGTTGTATAGCCCTTGGATTACCGGTTCAAAGATTTCGGCGAGCTCTCGCCGACGCTCGACCACGTCCGGATCGTCCGTCCATCGGATAGGGATGACGTCTTGCCGATCCGGCTCATGCGATGCCTGTCGGATCCGTTCGACGTTTGTGAGGATGTCCTCCAGGAATTCTCGGTACTCGCTTAGTGGTTTCTGACTCTTCATGGTCTCTTGTCGGCTGCCCGAGACGATCTCGTGCCAGTATTTTCTTTTCTGGCATTCTTTCCGCATGTCTTCGGGGATGTCTTGAAATTCGTCGTCTCGGAGCGGGCGCGTCCAGATGCCGCTCTCGTCCTTGTACCTGGACGAGACGTCGGGCGCCACGACGATCCGGTACGTCGGCGGGATGTGTTGACGGATCTGATCCAGGAGCTGTCGCTGACCCTGGATGAAGCGTCTGTACAGCCGCGGCAGCGGATCACCGGCGACGCGCGGTCGCTCGGTGATGAACCGGATCTCGGCCGGTGAGAGCTCCTCGGGTGCTTCGGCACGGATCACCGGCGCGGCACCGAGGCCGAGCGCGGAAGCGTCGTAGACGCCGAGTCCCGCCGACACCTCGCGCTCCAGAGCCACGATCTCGGGTGAGAGCGCGAGCTGCCGTGCCTGGGTCTCTTGCTGGATCCGTTTTTCCCGCAACCGATCCATCTCTTCGCGCATCAGCGTCCTCATCTCGACCGAGCCCACCGGCTCGGCACGAGCGCCCGCTCGGATGAGATTCTTTACCCGATTCCTGAACCCGGCTTTGGCAAAGACGGGCAGAAAGACGTGCTTCAGCCGGTCGACCTTTTTGATGGCCCGATCCATCAGGCGGAACTGCTCCTCCGTCACATCCAGCACCTTCAGTCCACCGGCCGTCGTCTCGATCACTTTCAGGAGCGCTTCATCCTTTCCGTCGGAGTCCAGCAGAACCTCGAGACAGATCTGTATGATCGAGGACAGGCTCCCGATCTTGCTCATGAGCGCGGTAATGACCTGGTGCTGCCTGGTCATGCGGAGCGCGTGATGGAGCGGCGTCTTGCCGGCTCCGTCCCGCGCGAGAGGGTCTGCACCGAGGCGGAGGAGCTCCACCACGACGTCGACACGCCTCTTGAGAACCGCCAGGTGGAGAACGTTGCGGTCAGAGACCAACCACGGGAGGGCTCTCAGCAACCGGATGATCTTGTCGTCCGGCCATTCTTTTTCCGCCATGGCGTCATACAGGTACCGCGTAAGGACGTCTTTCATCTCTTCCACGTTCCCCACGTCACGGAGTATCCTCAGATCCACTTTCTCCATACGATCCATGCGGTAGTGTGTTTTCAGTGCCGAGAGGAGCCGTTCCCGGTATTGTGCGTCGCGAACCTCTCCCAGCAGCTCCAGGTAGAGCGGGTAATGATCGGTAATGGGCACCGCCTTGAAGACCTCCGAAGGATCATCCATGAACCCGTAAAAGAGTCGCAGCCGGAGCAGCATGTCTGGCCACGAAACCGGATCCCTCAAGAACCTGTACCGCTGGCCGAGGAAACGAGTGGCTCCGCGGATCATCTCGGAGTCGGGATTGATCCTCTGAGCAAGGATCTTGAGGGCGCAGTTATTGTTCTTGGAGATGGCCAGATTGAACAGCCAGTCGATGTCGCCCTTGTATTTTTCCAGATAAAGCTCGAAGAGTCGTCGGTTGAATTTTTCATTGTCCATCAGCTGCCGCAGCGTTGCTTTCATGATCCGCTTGCGCTTCTCCTCTTGCTCCTCTGTCGTCATTTTGTTTTTTAGATCAATAAAAATTTCAGATTCGATATTTCCGCTGAGCATCGGCATGTCGTTGGAGGATATAATATTTTTTTTTTTCCCGTTCCATTAAATGTACATTGATCTCTTTCACAATTATTACAAGAAAAACAAGGCTCTCATGATCGGGAACAGCCTGCTCAACATCACGGCGTTCCCGATCGAGATCATCCTGATGAGCTGGCTCTCCGGTATGGTGTTCCTGGCCGTCAGCAACAAGGACATCCCGGCCTTCACCATGTACGTCGGTCTGTTTTTCATCATCTTTGTCTTTAACGTGCTGCTCTTCTTCACGTCCGAGACGCTCTACAGCCGGATCGTGCCGAACCTCTTCCGGAGCATCCGCTCGGATCTGTACCACCAGATCATGGACAAGCGGGTCGGCACGCTGAACCTGAAAGACGGCGAGGTCATTGCCAAGCTGCTCAAGATCCCGGCCTACATCTTTGATAATTTTTATGCCTCGGTCACGTACGTCTTTCCGCTGTTTTTCTCGGTCGTGTTTTTCAGCATCTACATGTTTTTCATCCACTGGTCGATCGGGTGCGCGACCGTGGTCTTTTTTATCGTCTTCATGACGGTGTTCATCACGTTCTTCTACCGCGTCTGCCACTCGAGCTACGCGCGCTTCCGGGAGGAGGGACGCCTGGTGGATCAGTTCGAGGATCTCCTCAAGAACAGCCACAACATCCTCCTGAACAACACGGAGAAATTCGAGAAAGAGCGCTTCGACCGGTACGAGGCGCGCTTCCGCGAGGCGTTTCACAGGGAGCTCCGCCGGATCAACACGCTCAAGACGGTCTTTATCGTGATCCTCGCGGTTTTCATGTGCGCGCTCCTGATTGTGTGCTCGCGGATGGTCATACAGGACTCCATCCCGATCTACAAGCTGGTCATCCTGACGACGGCCGTCCTCCTCATGAGCCGCGCGTTCAGCAACCTGATCCGGCGGTGCACGGACGCCATCTCGCACGTGGGTCCGACCGTCCTGGACAACGAGTTCGGCGATAGCCTGGATCTCTCGTACATCCACCACGGCACCAGGAAAGACTTCATCACGCGGAACGAGATCGTCTTTGAGGACGTCTCGTTCGCGTACGGCAAGAAAAAGATCCTGGACGGCATCCGCCTGACGCTCCCGTTCCCGTCGAACGTGCTCATCACCGGTGAGATCGGCAGCGGCAAGTCCACGCTCGGGCTGCTGCTGCTCGGGTTCATGCACCCGACCGCCGGTCGGATCCTGCTGGACGGCGTCTCGATCCGGGACGCCGACATTGGCTACGTTCGGGAGCACGTCGCCATGATGCACCAGAACATGGTGGTCTTCCGTCGTCCCGCCCTCGAGAACGTCTTTTACGGCGTCGCACCAAAATCCAGAGCCTGGAAAGAGATGAATGCCCGGCTGGAGGCCATGCCGATCTATCCCCGGATACAAGGATTCCTGAAGCGTGAGGATGCCACCCGGCTCTCCGGCGGTCAGAAACAGGTCATCCTGCTCCTCCGCTGCTACTTCCGCAATGCCCCGATCCTGGTCCTGGACGAGCCGACCACGAGCGTTGATCCAGAGACCAAGGCGCTTGTCCTCGACATCATCCGGCTTCTCCGGCAGAAGCGGACCGTGATCTGCATCTCGCACGACCTGTCCCTGGAGGATCTTTTCGACCAGAGGTACGAGATGCGCGACGGCCGCTTGTGGAAAAAAAAATGATGACGGCATTCGTTTCTTTTTTACTGCGTCAAGAAACCCATGCGCGTCGAGACCCTGATCGAAAACGACTCGCGTCGTTTCGTCTTTCACGTCTCGGACATTCACATCCGTCTCTTTTCCCGGCACGAGGAGTACGAGGGCGTTTTCCGGGAGCTCTGCGCGTTTGTCGCGGATCATCCGCGCCGCGGCGATGCCGTAATCGTCATTACCGGCGATGTCTTTCATACCAAGGTCGAGCTCACCCCGGAGTGTACGATCCTCTGCTACTCGCTGCTGAAGCGCCTCGGCGGCCTGGCGCCGACGATCGTGATTGCCGGCAACCACGATGCCCTTCTCAACAACCGGGCTCGGACGGACAGCCTCACGTCCATCCTCTGGGAGCGGCCCGTCCCCAACCTCTGGTTTCTGAAAGAGTCGGGCTACTACCGCGTGGGCACCGTGGTCTTTGGCGTCAACTCGCTTCTCGACGCGGAGACGGCATGGATCGCGCCGCCGCGCGGCCTCCCGGCCGCGTGGGAGGGTCTGACGCTCGTGGCTCTTTACCACGGCTCGCTGCTCGGCTGGAAAAATTTATTGGGCTACACCTCGGAATTCTCGGAAAAGACGGTCGAGGAGTTTGAGGGCTACGACTTTGTCATGCTCGGCGACATCCACCGGCATCAGTACATGGACAAGGCCAGGCGTGTCGCCTACGCCGGCTCGCTGATTTCGCAGAATTTTGGCGAGACGGATAACGACCACGGCGTGCTGTGCTGGGATCTGGACAGTGGCGCGTCCGTGCTCCACCGCCTGCCCAACCCGTTTGCCTTCAAAGAGGCCGTCCTGGACGCGGCCGGGACGATCGAGGTGCTGTACGACGACGGGCCGTGCTTCCGGTGGGAGGACACGGACGATCTCCGGCGTGCGCTGCCGGCGCGAGCCAGCCTCCGCGTCGTCATGACGGACGACGAGGACGCGAACCGGGATTTCCTGTACCACCTCGCGAGGGCGCGGCCGGACGTCCGGATCCAGAAACGAACCGACCGGCCGGCGGTGTCGGCCGCGTCCGCGCAGACGGCCGCGACGATCGACTCTTGTGGCAGCGAAGAGAAATGGATCCGGGAGTACGTCTTTGGTTGTGAGGGCGGCGATCCCGTCCTGGCCGAGGAGATGATCGGCGAACTGCTCGAGTACTACCACAAGCACGTCAAGCCGGAGAAAAAGACGGCCGCGCTCTCGTGGGAGATCCGTCGGCTGCGGTTCAGCCACATGTTTGGCTACGGCGCCGGCAACGAGATCGACGTGTCCCGGCTCACGCCCTCCACGATCACGGGGATCTTTGGCAAGAACTCCGCCGGCAAATCAACACTGATCGACATCATCACTTTCCTCCTCTTTGGCCGGATTACGCGGTCGTCGCACGGCAACTCGATCCCCAGAGAGATCATCCACTCGCTCGAGAAAAGGAGCACCGGCGAGCTGGAGTTTGTTGTCGGGGGGCGTGGCTACAAGGTCGTAAAAGAGTGCACCCGGCAGAAAGACGACCGGATCCGTGTGGTCGAGCACCTCTACCAGCGCAACGGTGACGACTGGGTGGATCTCTCGGAGGAGCACCGCAAGAAGACGGACCGGGTGATTGAGTCGCTCCTCGGCACCTACGAGAGCTTTGTCTTTACGAGCGTGTGCCTCCAGCAGAAAGAACGGCCGTTCCGCGAGCTCACGCAGAAAGACCGGAAAGACTTTCTGTACTCGCTGCTGGGTCTGGATCGCTTCGACGCGCTCCGCAAGGAGAAAGACGAGGAGGTCAAGGCTCTGCGCGCCGAGGAAAAAGTGTACACCGGGCGGATGGGCGACGGCTCCAGGGCGGCTCTGCGGGAAGAGCTCGAGCGGCTGGAGACCGGTCGTTCGCGCGAGCGGCTGGCGGAGGAGCAGCGCAGACAGGAGGAGCTCCGCGCGCGCGCGGAGGACATGATCCGCGGCCTCGAGCCGTGCGCCCTCACCGGATCCGACGAGCTGGCCGGACGAGAAAAAGACCTCCGGGATCGCCTCCGGCGTGTCGAGACCGAGATCGCCGAACTGGAACGAGTCCGCGACCGGCTGTCGCGGACGACCGATGAGGCGGCGCTGCGGGCGGAGCGCGACCGGCTCGCCGGCTTTGAGAGCGACGGCGAGATTCCGGAGGAGGCTCAGGCATGGATCCATCGCTCTGAAAAAGAATGGCAGGGGTTTTACGCCGAGTACCGCGATTTTTTGGATCACGCGGCAGAGATCCGAGAGGCATGGGAGGCCGTCAAGCAGGCGGCCGAGGAGGAGACGGGTCGGCTTCAGGCCGCCCTCGAGCCCGAGAACAGGGACGGTCGTGTCGCCGTGTCTCTGAAAGAATGGGACGCGCTCCGGAATACGATCGAAGACGTGCGGGCGGAGAAAACGGCGCTGGAGCGGGTGCTGACCACGCCGCCGCAGGAGCTCCCACCCGAGATCGAGGGTCTGGCGGAAAACCTCCGGAGGAGGGTCTCCGCGTGGTCGGGGCAGCGCACCGCCACGGCCTACCTCGAGAAAGAGGTCAAGAAATCCAGAAAGACGCGTTTCAACCCGTCGTGCGCCGAGTGCCTCAGCAACCCGCTCTTTACGGAGCGCAAGAAGCTCGAGCTCGAGCTCGAGATGGCCGTTGCCCACACCCACCGCATGATCGGCGAGATCCAAGAGAGCATCAAGAGCCTGCGACGGGCATGGCCGTCGGCGTTCCCGGACAACGACGACTCGCCGGAGACGATGCTGGAATGGGTCGAGACGGAGCTGCGCCACGACCGCCGCTCGAGGACGGAGCACCAGAAAAGACAGCGGCAGACGAGGGAGCGGCTGGACGAGATCCACGAGACGATCCGGCGGTACGAGGACTCGCGCCGCCACCACCACAACCGGGAGCTTCGTGCCGCGATCAGGACTCTTCAGGAGTCGCTCCGCTGCCACCCGGCAAGGGTTCGTTACGACCGCCTCTTTGAGCTCATGGCGGCGGAAAAGACGGTCGAGTTCATGAAAGATTTCTGGACGGCCGAGCCGGGATTCCGCGAGTACGTCCGTTCTGGAGCGGGGGCGCGGCGGAGAGAGCTCGACGCGCTCCTGAACCGTCTCGAGAAAGATCGGGAACGAGCCGGATCCGTGGCCGAGCGGCTGGTCGCGCTCTACGAGGAGCGGGGGAGCGCGACGGCGCTCCGCGAACGGCTAGAGACGGATCGGGAAATCCTGGCTCGCAACGAGGCGATCCTCCGGGATCGCGACGACTGCCTGCGCCAGGAGCGGGAGAGCCGGGCACTGGCGGGAGAGCTCACGGAAGCCATCATCCGGCAGGAGCGCGACCGCGAGGCGCTCCTCCTGCGCCTCCGGGACTGGGAGACCGCCGCGGCCGAGGCGGATCGCCTGCGGCGCGAGATCCGCAAGACGGAGACTTTCCTCCGCTGCATCGACCGGGACGGCCTGCCGCTTTTCCTCCTGAGCATGCACCTGCCCCGGATGGAGGACGAGATCAACTCGATCCTCGGCGAGTTCCTCCACGACCGGCCGATGCGGCTGCGTGTCCAGGAGCGAGCCGTCGTGATCGGTCTCCGGCAGCCCGGCGGGGCGCTGTCGGCGTACCTCGGCGGCATGGAGGCTTTCATCACGGATCTGGCGCTCAAGATGGTCTTTGCCAAGTACTCGCTCCTTCCGCGCAGCAACTTTTTCATTATCGACGAGGGCGTGTCGGTGCTGGATCAGGAGCGGGTGGCCGGGATCGCCACGCTCTTTGGCTTCCTCGCGGGCCTCAGCGACCACACGTTCCTGATCAGCCACCTCCCGACGATCAAAGACTTTGTAACGGACGCGATCGAGGTCGAGAAAGACGACAAGGGCTACTCCCGCCTGTTTACCGGATAAAGATAATCTAACGATAAGGAAGCTATCCATCGGAATGTTGTGGTTTCGCTCACCGACAACTCGTCTCGTGTTCATCCGATCATTAAAATATTTCTGGAATCTAAACATGGATTCCCAAAAACTCGTCATTGCGATCATGCTCGCCGGCATGTCCTCGCGCTTCGGTGGGTCGCCCAAGGCGCTGGCGATCGTTGCGGGCAACAAGACGCTGCTGGACGTGTCCATGACACAGGCCGCGACCTGCGACCCGTATCGGTTCATCCTCATTGTCCGGAAAGAGAACGAGGCGCTTTTCCGCGGAGCCGTCGGCCGCTGTCCGATACCGGTCGATTTTGCTTTCCAGGAGTTCGATCCGTCACGGCGGAAAAAGCCGTTCGGGACGACCGAGGCCGTCTGCGCCGCGCTGTCGCTCGTCGACGAGACGGAGCGCGTCGTGGTCATCAACGGTGACGACCTGTACGGCGAGTCTTCTTTCCGTCTGCTCCGAGACTTGTGGAAACACTACGAGGACGGGATTATCGGGGTTTGTCCCATGTCCGCGGTCGTTCCGTTCGACAGGAAAGTGAACCGCGGCATGGTCAGGATCGACGGCGCGAGAGTGATTGGTGTGGAGGAGTGGATGGGCGTGGAGCGCTGTACACCGGGCGTGGATACGGCACTGGCAAGCGTCAACCTGATCGGGATCGGTGCCCGGCTGGCGCGTGCCATCCGTTCGGATCTTGAAACGACTCGTGCCGTGTACTACGACGATCCGGCCAGGGAGTGTATGCTGACCGAGTCCATCGACCGTGCGCTTCATTCGGATCCGTCTCTCCGGATCGGCTGGTTCTCTCTCAAAGAGCGCATCATGGGCATCACCCATCCCGGGGACGAGAAAGAGCTGCGTCGCGCTCTTGTGAGATAATAATATCATTGTTCCAAATGATATTTTCCAATATTTTATTGTTTTTCGAGGACGGCCAGCCGCTGCTTGATCTCCTGGATCTCCCGTACCAGGATGCCGATGATGCCCTGGTAGTTCAGGCTCTGGTTCTGTTCCCCGTCTTTTTCGCCGGTGGTGAGGAACGGGTAGGCCTCCTGGACTTCATGAGCCAGGAAACCGACCTCGTCCTTGCCCGTCACCTCGTTGTGGTAGAAGCGCGGGCGCAGGGTGTCCACGGTGATGGTGTCGGTCGAGAAATCGCGCACGGCGGTCTTGATCCGGTAGTCCGAGGTCGTGTTGAACGAGGCGGCGCTGATGGATCCCGTCGCCGTCATCCCCCCGTTGAGCACCAGCGTGCCTCCCGAGGGCGTGATGGTATTCAGAGATGCCGTAATGATGCCTGTGCTCAGCGCGCCGGAGGTCGTTCCGGTCGTTACGACGTAGCCGACGGTGTCGTAGTACAGGAGGTTCGTCTGCGCCGTGGTCTGGACGATCGGGTTGACGTAGAGGCTGGCCGTGTTGCCCGTCATGCCGACGCCGGAGGCATTGAGCATGATGCTGTTGGCCGGCTGAGAGCTGTACCCGGCCTGGTAACCGATGGCCACGGCGTAGGCGCCCTGGGCGCTGTAGCCGGCCTGGTAGCCGATGGCGACGCTGCCCACACCGCCGCTCTGTCCCGCCCCGGCACCGAGGTGGACGGAGGTAGATCCTACCGCCCACGCCGGCGTGCCATTGGTATTCCAGAAAAGGTAATCCGAGTAATTGGTGCCCGAGACCGACAGGAAACCGGGAGCACCGGTGGCGCCCGTCCATCCCGTGGCTCCTGTCGATCCGGTCGCGCCTGTCCATCCCGTTGATCCGGTCGCACCTGTCCACCCCGTCGCACCCGTGTATCCTGTGCTGCCCGTGTCACCGGTCGAGCCTGTCCACCCCGTCGATCCGGTCGCACCTGTCCATCCCGTCGCACCCGTGTATCCTGTGCTGCCCGTGTCACCTGTCGAGCCTGTCCACCCGGTCGCACCTGTCCATCCCGTCGATCCCGTGGCTCCGGTCGAGCCCGTTGATCCGGTCGCACCCGTCCACCCCGTCGCACCCGTGTCACCGGTCGAGCCTGTCCATCCGGTCGCACCTGTCCATCCAGTGTATCCTGTGCTACCTGTCGCACCCGTCGATCCGGTCGCACCCGTTGAACCAGTTGAACCTGTCCATCCCGTTGATCCGGTCGTACCCGTCCATCCCGTGTATCCTGTGCTACCTGTGTCACCCGTTGATCCGGTTGAGCCTGTCCATCCCGTCGATCCGGTCGAACCGGTCCACCCCGTCGCACCCGTGTATCCTGTGCTACCTGTGACTCCCGTCGCACCTGTCCATCCCGTTGATCCGGTCGAACCGGTCGCACCCGTCCACCCCGTCGCACCCGTGTATCCTGTGCTACCTGTGACTCCGGTCGCACCTGTCCACCCCGTCGCACCCGTGTCACCGGTCGAGCCTGTAGACCCCGTCGCACCAGTTGAACCGGTTGATCCGGTCGCACCCGTTGATCCGGTCGCACCCGTCGCGCCTGTCCATCCAGTGTATCCTGTGCTACCTGTCACACCCGGCGATCCCGTCGCACCGGTCGCACCGGTCGCGCCGGTACCCGAGGCCGTTCCCGGGATGCCCTGCGGACCGGTCGCACCCGTCCATCCCGTCGCACCCGTTGAACCGGTCGCGCCCGTCGTACCAACAATGTGTTTGATCTCGTTCTCGAGTTCGAGGATCCTGTTGGCGAGCGCCGCGATCTCGGCATTGATGCCGGAGATGGCGTAGAGTTCAGAGGAAAACACGCAGCAGCCCGACGAAGAGGATCGTGATGTTTCTGATTGCTCGTGACCGCAGCAGCCCGTAAAAGAAAAGGATTGTGTCGACGACAGATCCGCGTTTTCTGTTTTTTTTTCTCCTTCAAGGCTCTCGTCCTCGGCGGCCTCCAGCGGCGCCTCCGCGGCACGGCTCTCGTCCTCGCTGGCCTCCGGCGGCGCCTCCGGTGCGAGCTTTTTCCGGAGCGCGTCGCGGAGCGGCTCGTCGAGCCAGTCGATGACCGTCTGAAGGGTCTCGGCATTGACCCGAGATTCGGATTCCTGGATGAGCCGGATGAGGTAGTACGAAAACTTTGAACCCGTCAGCCGATCCCGTATCCTCCGGGCTTTCCGCATAAATCGGGTGTCCTCGGCCGCGGCGAGCCTGTCGATCTCTCTGAGAACCGATCTCCGAGCCTTGACGAGCGGGACGGCACGAGCCATGTCCAGGAGGACGGCACGCGGCGCAACGTCGATGAATTCTCGGAGCAGACGGACAATCATGGTGGTCTTCTGTATAGGATCTCTGATCGTGCTGTATTCTTGAAAGCGCTGATGGAGAACGTCCATTTTTTTTGTAGATTTATAAAAAAAAATGGATCTCCAACCCGAATCGATTTATTTCAAGAGTCTGTCTTTCTGCGCGGTGCTGACAACCATCGCTCTGCTCTTCTACCACATGACCCGAGCAAACACACTCGAGATGAATCCCATCGCCTCCGGCGTGTTTGCGGTCATGATCATTCTCATTTCCGTCGTCTATTTTATCGTCGGCACGCTCTCGTACCACCACCGGCTGCGGCACATCTGGGAGCGGCAACGACACCCGCGGCTGGAGAAACAGATCTGGTACACTTATTTTACGTGCGGTATCCTCCTCATCCTCATCCAGATCCTCATCAGCATCTTTATCTTGGTTGGCATTGTCCAGAGCTTCTACAAGACGTGAGCCACGCACGACCGATACCAGGCCTGTTCGACGGTCGACAGCCGCAACAGACACATGTCCTGGAGGCCGCATACCCCTCTTTTTCGTCGGGTGTATTCCATTCGCATCGCTTGGAAACCGATCCGGTTCAGACACACCATGGAGAAATAGAAACGGTAGATCTTTTCTTCGACCTCGCCGAGCGTCGAGAGCCTGTCGATCCCGTCCCACGACTGGTACAGCGCCCCTCGGGGATCAATCAGACAGTACTCGCACAGGTACCGCGTGGTGTCCAGATCTCTCGGGCACGTGATCCCGAAGCCTTCCTCGCTTTTTGGATGCCAGAGCACGTGGATCATCCGGAACGCGTTCAGTGGGCTGACTTTTTTTTGTACCCGGAAACCCACAATCTTTTTGGAAAGCTCCCTGTAGATCCTATCGATCCTGTCCTTGTTCTCCTCCATCGGTTGAGGTGTCGTCGGCCATTCACCGAGGCGTATCACTTTTTTTTTACGTCTGGAGCGTCGATGCGAAAAAGACGGCTCCCTGGTAGCCCGCCCTCCTGCGGCCGTCCTCCCATCGGATTGTCTCGCGGTGCTCCCTCCCGTCCTCGTCCGTCAGCGCGATCTCGAAGCCGTTCCCGAGTTTAAACACGCCGTGGTACACCCACGCGTTCTCCAGCGCCAGTTCTGTGCCATTGAGGATGACCGAACGGATGCCGAGCCGCGAGTTCCGCACGGCCACCGAGAGCTGGTAGACGACGTCCGGCATCGTGCCGTCCCGGTTGCACAGGTCTCCGATACAGAGGAGGTACTCGATCGTCTCGTGTGGCAGGATCGGACAGGGGATCCAGTCCCAGCGGATGCCGTGCGGGTTGCCGCGGAAGACGGGCTGATCAAGGCTGTAGATGTCAAAGTCCAGGTAGCCCGGTGTACATACCGGATCCGTGCAGTCGTCGAACACCATGGCTACGAATGCCTCCGCCGGGTCGTGAGGCCGCCGGCTCCAGCGCGTCAGCGACGGGTTGAAACGGTAAAAATTCTCAATGGCGGTCACATTCAGGCACCGGCCGCAGCCAAAGACGCCGTCCGTGGACATGTTGGTGTGCGAGAGACCGATGCCGAACGACACCCGTCCGTCCAGGAACATTGGGACGGAGGAGGAGGTCTCTCGTGAGACGGTGTCGAAAGACTGCATCCGACAGAAGCCCACCTGCCGCCGGAACGAATTGTACGAGCCGTTGATACCGCCAGAGACGACCGGCAGAAAAAACAAGAGCCGCCACAGCATCTTTATAGAGAAAAAAATGAACAGGAAAACATGTTTTACATTAACAGGGAAAATGAGGTGCTCCGAGTGCTCCAAGCGGATCAACATCACCAACTCATTCCTGTGCGACTGTGGCAAGAACCTCTGCGGCCTCCACCGATTCCTGGAAACCCACGAGTGTGCCCGGAAAGACGTGTTCCTTTCGGATGAGAAAAAAAGACTCGCAGAGCGCCTCGTGCGCGTCGAGAAAGAGAAACTTGAGATCTTTTAGCGGTGACGCCGGTGCGCGATCCGTGAATTGAGAGAGAGAGGCTCGCCTTGATGCGGGTGCGCGATCCGTGAATTGAGAGAGAGAGGCTCGCCATGATGCGTGCGCGACACGGCATGATCCTGGTGCGATCCGCCGCCGCGGTGAAACACCACGCGAGAAAACCGTGAAGGACCGACCCGGTACACGCTGCTGGAGTCGTTGCGCTCATCAATAACGGTGACCTCGAGATCCATGCCCCAGCCGTCGGCGGCATCGGTGCGGACGATCTCGATCTCTTGGTCGCTGAGGAAACGCATCACAAACCTGTCCCCGGCCAGACGGCCTCCGCCGAGATCGACCGGGCTCGTCTTGAACGTGTAATCACCCACACGCTGGATATTTTCGTAAAACACGCGGCGCTGCTGGTACAGCTCGTGATAGTTGACCGGCCTGTGCTTCTCGTAATAATTCTTGTACCGGCGGAGCACGAACCGGCAGCGGCCTCGGACGATCTGTTCGTACCGGACGTCGCCGCTCTCGTAATTTTTGTCCTGGATGAGCCGGAGGATCTTGTTGCCGTCCCGGGTGTGACGGTAGAATGCCGTGGGCCCGATAAAATGAAAATATCCCTGCGGATCGATGGATCGGTTCTCGATCTTACGGACAACCTCGTCGATCAGCCTCCGGAGCCGTTCGGATCCAGCGACCGAGAAAAAGACGCCGTTGTGCATGTCCCGGTCGTCGTGGAGGTCGAGACAGAAGACGTCCTCTGCGTGCTCCTGGACAATGTCGCGGATGGGCTTGACCATGATCATCTTGCTGTCGAAATAACAGCCACCCAGCCTGTACACGACGCAGTACCGGAACAGATCCGCCTGTGCGGTCTTGATAAAGAGGCTGTCGTACGCCCGGAAAACCCGCTCCTCGAAATGCTCGCGCATGAAGCGGCGGCGAGCCGCCGCGTCAAAAAAATAATAGTCGTACTCCGGGTTATAGTCCCAGATCGTCTGGACGGCGATCCGGTGATGCTCGGAGAGCATCTCGTCCGTCTCGTGTGTCTGGAAAATGTTCTTGGGGATCCGCTGGGTCTGGAACTGATGCGGTACCAGTTCCAGACCACGGACACGGATTATTTTTTCTAGCGTCGCGTTCGCGGATCTGCCGACCGGGACGTCCTCGTGCGTCGTGCCGTCGCGGTCGTAGATCCGGACGACCACGTTGTGATCCCAGCCCGATGCCTCGTCCAGCCGGTTCAGCCGGATCGTTCCCGTTCTTGCGTCCAGAAAGTAGATGACCATCGACCACTCGTCCGTGAACGGATGCGGCAGGATGTCGTGCTTGTTGGAGATCGGAATGTCCGACCGTTTTGGATAGTATGTGGGTATCTTCATGAGATGGATATCTACCTATACGAAACAAATAGTTTCATGACGCGGCAAAAAATTTGTCGGAATAAATGATCACCACCGTCCTTATCGCAACCATCGTCGTCCTCTTTGCCATTATCTTCGTCCTGTCCCTGGTGATCGTCCTCGGCTACCCGAGGGAGCTCCCGTTCCAACCATTCGAGATGACGGTCGACGAGATGATCCGGTCTGCCAAGACGGGAGACCTAATGCTTTTCCGATTCCGGCAATTCGAGGGCATCATGTATTTTACTTTTTTCACCCACGTCGGCATGGTGATTGTCGGCGCGGACGGCAAGAAGAGGCTGCTGGAGACCAACCCGTGGTGGGGTCTGACACCCGGCGTCCCTTTCGGTGACGCGGTCGTTCTGCTGTTGGAGCACAGGATCAGGAGCGATCTGAAATCTCAAAAGATTTATTTCTATCCGCTCGTCGACGCACTTCCCGAAAAAAAAGAGACCGAGATCCGAGAGGCCGTCGATGGGATGGCGGGTCGGTATCCTCCGTCTCCGCGGCGGTTCGTGTCCGATTTCACCATGGCCTGTGTGCGCCGCAAAAACAAGAAAAAAAAGACCATGAACTGCTCGCAGCTCGCCGCGGAGGCACTCGGCGTCGTTGGTCTCACGGACGTGGATCACTCGTGCATCGTGCCGGATCATTTCGTGACCCACCCCGCCTACGGCAGCCTCTACGAGCTCACCGACGACAAGACAAGCGAAGGATGAATGTAGCCGGCGGCTTTCAGGCGCGCGTACAGGAACGACGGGATGTCGTCCTCGGAGACGGTGTACGGCACGACGATCAGGTGGATCCCGTACCGCTCGCACAGCTCTTTCTTGACGTGATCTCGGTACTGGAGATTCCGGAAGCCGTCCCTCGAGTTCTGGTGCATCATCTTGTTGAAACGGTAGTGCTGCTCGCCGTTGTATTCCACCGCCAGGCGGAGGTCCTCGTTATAGCAATCCAGCTCCAGCGTCTGGTTGGTCACCGGGTTGATGAGGAAAGACGGCCTCGTCTTTTCGAACCGCTTCCCGAAAGTAAACTCGAGGAACTCCCGGCAGCGCGCCTCGCCCTTGGAGCTCCCCTGCGGCCGGGAGGGCGGGAGCGTTCCGAACCGTGGCGGCGACGACGACGGCGACGGCATCCACAGCGCCTCAAAGATCTTTCCCCACGTCGACCCGGTCGTGCCCATCCGACCCCGCAGGAGGTTCGTGATGCCCAGCACCAGCAGCACCGCGAGACCCCCGAAAAGGATGATGTGCCACCCGTACGCGTCCCACAGGTATTTCATGTTTTACAAAATGAAGGGATAAAATTTCCTGTGTACTGGTAGGAAGACTTTATCATGAGATACCTGGATCATGGTAATTTCGGTGTGGTGATGGAGGACGACGACACCGTCCTCAAGATCCTGCTCGAGTCCTGTCCGGAAGAGCTCTTCCGCAACGAAGACGCCGTCCTGTCCCGTCTCCCCGTCCATCCCGGGCTGCCCCGATACCTTGGGAAGATCGTGGAGCCCTTCCGGGCGCTGCGGATCGAGCGCGCCCGTGGGGAAAACCTGTTTGACCTCATCGACCAGAACCGGCTGTCCAACCGTGAAAAAAAGACCATCGCAAGAGCCATCGCGGAGACCGTGGCCGTGCTCCACGAGCACGGCATCGTCCACGGCGACCTCAAGCCCGAGAACATTGTCGTGGATCGCAAGACGCTCGGGCACAAGCTCATCGATTTCGGGGGCGCGGTCGATGCCGCGTCGCCCGACACCGGTCGTGTGGATTTCTTGACGGGGACGATCCCGTACATGGCTCCCGAGGTCCGGGCCGGGAATCCACCGACCGCGGCCTCGGACGTGTACTCGTACGGCCTCCTGCTCTTTGTCCTTTTCTATCACACCCATCCATCCGAGTTTGACCGCAACCGGCTCGACCGCTCCACCCGCGAGGGCGGGATCATCCGAGCCTGTACCCGCAGGCCGTCTTTGCGGCCATCCGCTCGCTGCCTCCTGCGCATGTGGGACGGCCTCTCCTGCGTCCTCCAATGATTTTTGGTTTAAAAAAGACCATAAAGCATGGAAAAACAGGCATGTCGAGGACCAAGACGTACGCGATCACGAAGCGACACCAGCTCATCGACCTGAACCAGGATAACGTGAATTTCAAGCTGGATTTCATGGTTCAGGCGGCCGGCCCCGACAACGAGTTCCAGGCCATTGTGGTGACCCAGGAGCAGCTGAACCAGGTCGACCTGAACAAGATCGAGATGAAGAGCGCCAAGCACAAGATCAACGGGAGCATCACGGCCAATAACAACAAGTACCAGAACTATTTCCTCGTGCTCAAGAAAAAAGACGAGGACAGCCCGGATTTCAACGCGGAGGTGTCCGTGCTCCTGGAAAAGGTCGAGCCGGTTCCCGAGACCAAGCCGATGGAGAATTTTACCCCGGCCGAGGAGCAGGAGGAGGCTGCCACGCCGCTCCCGCCTTTTTACCGCCGGCGGAATTTCTGGGTCGGGCTCCTCGTCATCCTGGCTCTGATCGGGCTGTTTGTCTACTACCGCTACTTCTACAACAAGACGGCGGTGCCGGCACCGGTGGTGGCGGCGGCACCGGCACCGGCACCGGCGCCTGTCCAGAGCCCGGAAACCCAGCTCTACAAGGAGATTGCGCAGATCCCCGTCTAGAAAAAAAATCGCGGAACGGCGCCCACGCGTCTTAATGAGTCAGAGACGAGAAATGGATCCTTCCGAAAATTTTCTCTCTGGATAAAAATATGACTCTTCAGGAAAAAAACCAAGCCGATCGTGTACGGCAGATCTCGCAGTGGCACAGGCTCGACCGGGGTCTCGTCCGATCCGTCATACACGACGACGACTGGCGGAGGAGTCAAGGAGACCGTCAGGTTTTTCAGCGCAAGTGGGGGCTCGATAGAGTCTTGGTCATCCGATTGATATTTTTTCTCAGAGGACTCATACCAGTATATCCTTCTTTTCAGCGTTATTTCGAATCTATGTGTCGTAAGATGACGACAATGATGAGTGATTTCAGATATTTTATTAACGACATTCTCAAGTTTTTCACACCGTTGTCACGGCAAGAACTGCAAAGACGGATTAAAGATGGGTGGTCGCAAGAAAAGACGGCAAGAGCCGAACAGGGCATACGGATCGAGATTTACGAGGACGTACGACGTTTCGAGGAAAACCTGGCGGACGGCGGCATTTCGATCCTGGATTCCTGCTGGGTCTCCTATGACGCCCACAATCCAAACATTATCCGAGGTGACATTCTGGATTCCGAGAGCATTCTGGATTCCGAGAGCCTCCATGATTTTTATAAATCATCGATTCGTGATCCTGAATTATTGCGCGACGCGGCTCTGTCCTGCGTCCAGCCGGATACACTCCTCCATACAACCTTCATCATACTGATAAAGGCCAGATCGAAGATTTACGATCTCCGTCCACTCTATTTTTCTATCCTTTCCGATCCCACTGAGGAAAACATCAATAGCGTCATCGACGGCTTCATTCATCAACAATTCCAAAAAAAAAAGAAAAAACAGACCGCACAAGATCAGATGGATATCGTTCGGCAACAACACTAGACAAAAACGCTGTCTTTTTTCCCATCTTAAACAAAAGAAAGATGGCTGTGGCCGAAGCGGATTTTGGTCGGACGGGCCGCGTGCGCGGGACCGTGCGCTTCTACGGCCGAGAGGGCGGGACGGTCGTCCGCGTCGCCCTGTACGGCCTCGAGCCGGAGCACACGTACGCGATGCACATCCACGAGAAAGGCTTCACGGGTAACGACTGCATGACCGCGGGTGCGCACTACAATCCCACCCACAGGCAGCACCCGCACCACCTCGGCGACATGACCAAGAACATCCACAGCGACCGGGATGGAACCGTCCGATCCGTGTTTTGTGTCCCCAAGATGGCCGTCGACGAGATCGTGGGACGGACGGTGGTCGTTCATTTCCTTTCCGACGACCTCGGGAGCAAGGGCATTATCGATCCGGGCACGCGCTCGTGCACGCCCTACAGGACGCTCGAACAGCCGCGGCTCGTCCGGCTCTGCCGCGAACGCGGCTACCCGACAGAGAATCTGTCCAGACAGCGGCTCGTCCAGAAGCTCGAGACGCAGTCGCTCCTGACCGGCAACGCGGGCGGGCGGATGGCCTGCGCCCTCATCCGTCGAAAAACGGCCACGCAAAAATGATCCGCTCGTGAGAAGGAATCAATAAAAATAGTTCCAGTCTTGAATGAATGGAAACTCATGGATTTTTTGCGTCTGTCTTGACAGGTCATGGATCCACGGGTCGTCTGGGCGATCTACTACCAGCATTTTGCGCGCGAGAACAATGCGCGGCGGAGGGAGCGCTTCCAGAGAACCGCTCTGAACCGCACGCTGAGCACCGTCTTTACGCATTTCATCTCGGCGTACCTGGACGAGGAGCTGACCATGGATCACCGCGTCCTCGAGAACGACCACACGCTCCTTTTTTTCCTGAAAGGACTCGGCCGTCATCTGCCGACCGCCCTGGAGTGCTGCCCGATCCACGACTCGTTTCTCGATCGGATGGACGTCATCCAGGATTTTGCCGACGCGCTGATGCCACGGGCGATCGCCTCGCCGCCTCCTTACGACGCTTTCTTTGGCTCTATCTGGGCGGGCTCGGACGAGAAGAGCAAACAGTTCTACCGAGTCGGCCGCGGCCTGTTCCGCAAAGAGTCGTGCCACGAGTGGCGGCGCGATTTCCGCGATCGTTTCCGCGACATGACCAAGGCCGAGCTCATGGGCTTTGAGGCGCTTGATCTCTGATCTGGAGCTGTCGTGCTCATGAGCGGTCATGAGCACGAACGATTCCCGAGACTGGGTGAGGAGCGTGCTATAAATTTTGAGAGTCATTTCTCGGAATCGGTATCTGAGTATTTTTTCAATCTGGGCATTACCAGTTCAAGACATGTCTGGCACGGAAATGCGTGGAACGCATGCGTGTTCTGATACTGGGTACAGAAGAATACACCTCCAAGACGTGTGGTCGTTGTGGAGTAATCAACTC